>NZ_VPAQ01000028.1:0-23433 GCF_013419135.1 Acinetobacter sp. YH12100
GTCATCGTTCGGTGAATAACTTTATGGTGAATATTATGGCTGCTATAGTGGCTTATTGCTTAAATCCAAATAAGCCAACTTTCCAAAACTTGCTAAAAAGCTAAAATATTTCATCGAACTCAGGTTACTTAATTGGCGAGTAAATTTACCAAAATCTGTTCATAAATTTCAGCCAGTGGCTCCAGATCGGCAATATCAACATGCTCATTGATCTGGTGAATAGTGGCATTTAACACCCCAAGTTCCAGTACCTGTGCGCCTGTAGGTGCAATAAAGCGGCCATCCGAGGTTCCACCAGAAGTAGAAAGCTCGGTTTCAGTGCCTGTGACATTTAGAATAGCGGTTTTAGCTGCATTGACCAGCTCGCCGACCGGGGTCAGAAATGGCAAGCCAGATAAAGTCCAGGAAATATCATAATCCACACCGTGACGATCCAGAATTTCCACAGTACGTGCTTTAAGTTCTTCGGCAGTCACTTCAGTTGAATAACGGAAGTTAAATAGCAGATTCATGCTACCCGGAACAACATTGGTTGCGCCTGTACCCGAATTGATATTGGAAATCTGGAAAGTGGTTGCCGGGAAATATTCATTGCCATGGTCCCAGACGGTGTCACACAGCTCGGCAATCGCTTTAGAGGCGCTATGAATCGGGTTCACTGCCAGATGCGGATATGCCACATGACCTTGTTTGCCTATTACCGTGAGATTGGCATTTAAAGAACCGCGACGGCCATTTTTGACAATATCCCCCAGTTTATGGGTACTTGACGGTTCACCGACCAGACACCAGGTAATTTTTTCATTACGCGCTTCCAGGGTTTCAATGACCTTGACTGTACCATTAATTGATGGGCCTTCCTCATCTGACGTAATCAGGTAAGCAATTGAACCTTTATGATTTGGGTATTTTTCTACAAAACGTTCTGTCGCTACGATCATAGCTGCCAAAGCCGTTTTCATGTCGGCACTGCCACGACCATAAAGTTTACCTTCACGGATTTCGGGTAAAAATGGATCTGAGTTCCAGTCATCCAGGTTGCCCGTTGGCACCACATCGGTATGGCCAGCGAAACAGAAGACCGGACCTTCTGTGCCTTTGCGTGCCCAGATATTATCGACATCTTCAAAACGCATGGATTCAATATTGAAACCAATCTTTTTTAAACGTTCCGCCATAATATTCTGGCAGTCATGATCAATGGGGGTGACAGAAGGCTGACGTAATAGTTGCAGGCTTAAATCGAGAGTAGCGGAAGAGCTCATGCGGTTTTCAACAGTCGATAATTTTCTCGGCTCTATAATAGGCGAATATCGGCTTGAATGTGAACGATCGATATAAAAAAACCCTATCTGAGATAGGGTTCTATGAGCATTTAAGAAAAAACTAGTTTTGACGGATTTCGTCAGAGGTTTTTTCAGCAGTATTGGTTACCGCATCGCCCGCCTTAGACACGTCTTTGCCCATACCTTTTACGGTGTTACAGCCAGTTAATACAAAAGCCATCATTAATGAAGCAGCAAGAATTTTTTTCATCATCATCTCCGTATAATCAATAATAAAATTATTATGATGTGGAACTTAGAGTAGAAAATATACGCACTAAAAAATATGTGGTTTTCATAGTGCTTCGGTTAATAAATGTAATGCTTTATAGGGGCTTATGTGATGGATACTGGCTTAGTACCGGTTGGCGATACATATAGAAGTCATTGCGATCGATTTTTTTATAGAGACCATCCGTCCACCAGGTCGCAGTCAAACTGCTTGGCTGGGCTTGCGGATAAATCCATTCATGCCGTTGCAGGCGATAGAACGCATCTTGTGCAGCAGGAATATGCTGTCCCCATAGACCTAGGCGACGCTCGGTATTGATCCAGGTGGGAATAGGCTGGTCAGCATGATGGGTCGGCAGATACAACTGTCCCTTCATCACACAAAAACGTTTTTGAATAGAATGTGCTAAAGCTTCATCAAATTGGAACTGTTTTTGTGTGAAATGGTTCATTTTTCTGATTAAGGTATCGGTGCGGTTCAAACCGTACCAATGCGGCAGACTAAAATCTGCTTCGGCCAGATAATATTTCAGGGCAATTTCCCAGTGTTCAACCAGTCCGGTATCGGTATTAAGGACTAGGAAATCCAGTTCACCCAAGGTTTTTGCACCCTCAATTTGCTGAATACTATGACCGAGTAGCCGATAGGGATGATAAGCATCGTCGAGTAACCAGAACCAGACCAGCATTTCAAAGCGCAGCCCCAAACGCGTGCTTTTCAGTTGCTGCACAAACTCGATTAATTCTTCTGGATGCTGATCGAGAAATTCCAAACGTGGATGATACTGGCTAAGATATTGCTGCCAAGTCTGGCTGTCATGCAGCTCAAAGCGATGTATGAGTTCAAGCTCCTCGGGAATACCGGACAGGATATTCGGACTGCCGACAGCAAATGCCAGTTGCCGTACCAGAGGATGTTGATAACGATGCCATGCTTCTACAAGATTTTGGTTTAAACTGGAAAAAGACATGGTACAACCTGTGAAAAGTGCAGAAATACAACGGACAGTATCGGAAAACGCTTTATACTACCTGAATTCTGCGGTTAGGGTTGATGTATGAAAGTGTTGTTTTGGCGGAGTCTGGTGGTGCTGTTTGTGATCCTGGGCTTTATCGGTGCAATCCTGCCGGGTATGCCAACAACGGTCTTTTTGATTCTGGCTGCTTGGGCGGCATCTAAAGGTTGGCCACAAATGGATAACTGGTTATTGAACCATCCCAAATATGGCTCGACTTTAAGAGATTGGCGGGCACATGGTACTGTACCGCGTAAGGCCAAATGGCTGGCCAGTATCATGATGCTGATCAGCGGGATTATCATGCTGTTTACTACCGCACCCTTGGCAGTAAAAGCCTTTACCAATATCACCATGCTGATTGTGGCCATCTGGTTATGGCGACGTCCTGAACCGGATCAGGTGATGCTTCATCAAGAAACGATTCATCCTGAAAAGACAGAGATAAAGTTAAAGAAAACAGAGTCAAATAAAGTAGATTCAGAGAATAACAAGTCATGAATACCTTGCATCTGGATCAAGCAGATATCCTGATTGATCTCGCCCAACAAAAGCTGTATTTGCCACGTCTAAACAAGCAATATCTGATTTCCACTGGTAAAAATGGCATTGGTGAAACTGAAAATAGTGGCAAGACCCCACGTGGCTGGCACAAGATCGCTGAAAAGTTTGGTCAGAATGCACCTTTAAACAGTGTATTTATTGCACGTCAGGCGACGGGTGAAATTTATGATGCTGAACTGGCAGCAGAGTTTCCGCAACGTGACTGGATCTTGACCCGTATTTTATGGTTGAGTGGGCTTGAAGCTGGTTTTAATCAAGGCGAGGGCTGCGATACCTATCAACGTTATATCTATATTCATGGCACGCCAGAAACAGAAATGATGGGAGAGCCACTTTCTCATGGCTGTATTCGTATGCGTAATCTGGAGGTCGCTGAACTCTTTGACCTGGTGGGTGAGAATGCCTTGGTGTATATCTCGGAACATGCATTAGATTCAAAAATGCTGAAGGGTGTGCATACTGAATAATGAATCGATCTTTAATGTCATGTGAAAATGATTTTGTTTTTACGGGCGGGATGAGATGATTTAATACAGTTTAAGACATTTATTAATCTGATCCAGATCCTATTTTTACAGCATGAAACGGGTTGAATCATCGTCTAAAGCTAAACTTTATCGCTATTTTTCACATAAAAATAAATGACAGTTGAAAGATTACATGAACACAACGCCGAGTAATTTTAAAGCTTTGTATAATTCTTGATCGGAACTAAAGCATACTGCCTGAGTGAGTCTGAAATCTCGCAAGAGAAGACAGGAAATTTTGTTGTGATTTTCATTTTGGAAATTAAAAAATTTCGGTAGAGACTTAAAAAATAAACAAAAAGTGTTGTTTTTTTTAACAAACAACCTATTTTTTAATCACTCACACCTAAAAAGTGGAAAACATTCCGAAAAGCGTTTGACAGGCTGTGCAGATTCTCTATAATGCACCCATCAAACGATGATAGACGTTTAGAAAGGGCGCTTAGCTCAGTTGGTAGAGCGTCTGCCTTACAAGCAGAATGTCGGCGGTTCGATCCCGTCAGCGCCCACCAAGCTCTTTCATGTTGAGACCTTATAGTTGCAGCGGTAGTTCAGTTGGTTAGAATACCGGCCTGTCACGCCGGGGGTCGCGGGTTCGAGCCCCGTCCGCTGCGCCACTTTAAGATCTTGATTCTCGTTTGCCACAATAGCGACATTGTGTAAATGCAGCGGTAGTTCAGTTGGTTAGAATATCGGCCTGTCACGCCGAGGGTCGCGGGTTCGAGTCCCGTCCGCTGCGCCATTTATACGATAGACCTTTTGAGGGCGCTTAGCTCAGTTGGTAGAGCGTCTGCCTTACAAGCAGAATGTCGGCGGTTCGATCCCGTCAGCGCCCACCATAATCTTTTGCGATGCAGCGGTAGTTCAGTTGGTTAGAATACCGGCCTGTCACGCCGGGGGTCGCGGGTTCGAGCCCCGTCCGCTGCGCCATTTCAAAAGAAATTAAATTTAGGTCCCTGAGCTTAAATTTGATTAAACTAAAGATTGACACTCTTTATCAGGGCGCTTAGCTCAGTTGGTAGAGCGTCTGCCTTACAAGCAGAATGTCGGCGGTTCGATCCCGTCAGCGCCCACCAGATTCTTACGATGCAGCGGTAGTTCAGTTGGTTAGAATACCGGCCTGTCACGCCGGGGGTCGCGGGTTCGAGCCCCGTCCGCTGCGCCATCCTAAGATGAGAAGCTTGGATTCCTGAGATCTGAGTGTTCAATATACCAAGACATTCCTTGTCTTGCGTCATTAAAAACAACGCTGTTGTTTTTCTCAGGGCGCTTAGCTCAGTTGGTAGAGCGTCTGCCTTACAAGCAGAATGTCGGCGGTTCGATCCCGTCAGCGCCCACCATATCTTTCTTGCCTAAACACTGAACATTTTATAGAATTTGAAGTCTATAATAATTTGAAGGTTTCACGACGATGAGAAATCCATATCAGCGCAAGGCAGCGACCAAATCTCAAACTACATACGACCCCCAACACCTTTATAAACAGTATATTGAATCGATTGTCGCGAATGCCGGCATTTTTGCGCTTTATCAGGATGGCTGGGCTTTGTGTGCGACCCCTACTGGACAGCGTGCATTTGCTTGCTGGCACAGTAAAGGTCTGGCTCGTCTGCTGATTAAAGACAATTGGGTGAATTACGATATTCAGGAAATTGGTCTCAAGGATTTTGTAGAGAAAGTGATTCCGTTTTTACGTCAGGAAAGTACCATTGTGTCTCTTGATCTGACGCCAGAAGGGCAGAATATTCTGGTGGCACCGGAAAAATTATTACTGGATATCAAAAATTATCTGTATCAGATCTATGTGCAAAAGCCGGAACTTTTTAAAAATCCGGATATGCCTTTGCCAAGACACATTCGTTTAAATTAATTTTCTTGTTGTTAAACAGCTTGTTTATTGGAACAGTGAATATTCATTCAGCAGCCAGCCATTAATCAACGCAAAATATTCACGTAGCCATGAATTGTAGCGAGCATTCTGAGGAGTGCTGGCACTCAGACTGATCACTTGCTGATAGCCCTGATGTCTGGCAATGGCACGGGCACGCGGGCTATGAAAATCGTTGGTCACAATCACAATAGGCTCATTTCGGCCAATATTCTGTTGTTGCAAGATCGCCTGAGAATATTGCAGGTTCTGTTGGGTGCTTCTGCTTTGATCTTCTACGCGAATCGGGTTTTTGAGCTGCGGATAGGTCGTATGAATATAATATTGCATGACTTCAGCTTCGCTTTGTCTTTCCTGGAAATTTCGTCCTCCGGTCATAATCATCAACGTATCTGGATATTGTTCTGCATATTTTGCTGCAGTATCCAGACGATTTTTTAAGATGGGTGAGGGTTGACCCTGGTTAATCCTACTACCTAATACCAGAATCGCTGTAGCCGGTTGTGCAGGAATATTCGAGTTGATCGACATCTGGATATAAGCGAAGAAAGCCGCGACACTGATGATCCAGAGTAAAAATCCGCCCCAGAGACTGTTCCAGAACAATGTTCTGAGTCGAGAATTTTGTTTCCAGCGCTGAATAGATGAAAAAAGCAGGGCATACAGGATCAGTGCCACACCAATGATGATAGACAGTATGATACCAAAATGCCTTTGGTCCTGATTCAGTAACCAGACGCTATTGATACAGAGGATCAAGCCAAAGATCAGACTGAGACTTCGTTTAAGTTGATTGAGCATCCAAGTTTCCTTTTTTCTTATTCATATTTTTATTATTACTTTTGTATTTTCAAAAACCGGGCTATTGCGCCCGGTTTTTAGTATATCAGTTCATCTTAATATACATCACGGCGATAACGGCCATCCAGACGTAATTGATCGAGCAGCGTTTCACCAAGTATCTCGGTCAGGGCCTGATCGACATCACTGGCCATGCCATTGATGCTACCACAGACATAAATCACTGCGCCTTGGGCAACCCAGGTTTTCAGCTCTTCAGCCTGTTCCCGTAATTTATGATGCACATAGACTTTTTCCTGCTGGTCACGAGAGAACGCAAGATCCAGCCGTTTCAGGGTTCCCATTTGCAACCAGGCCTGAATGGTTTCTGCAAAGAAGAAATCATGTTCACGCTGACGTTCACCGAAGATCAGCCAGTTTTGGGTGTATTCCTGACGGTTACGGGAGCTGAGCAGACTCATTAAACCAGCAATACCGGTACCATTCCCAATACAAATGATCGGACGGTTATCATCAATCAGGTGGAACGATTCGTTGCTGCGAATGCGTAGCGCAATCGGTGCATTGAGTGCGGCATGCTGGGTTAACCAGCCTGAACCCAGACCTAGATTTCCATTCGCATCAGCTTGCTGACGTACCACCAGACGCAGGACTTGCTGACTTGGAATGCTGGCAATCGAGTATTCACGTGATGCCAAAGCCGGTAATTGCTTGAGGAGCTGATCCATTGAATCAAAAGGTTCTGCCTGAGTCAGATCACGATCCCAAAGCGCGCGCTCAATGCTTTGCTGCATAGAAGGCACTTGTGTGCCGGCAGCAATATTGTGTTGTTGCATAAATGCCTGAATACGTTCCGGACTGTTAGCTGGCTGAATCTCGGCAATATCACCTGCTTGCCAGATTGCTTCATGCTCAGGAATCAGTTCGATATTAAAGGCAGGAGCACCCAGACTACCTGGATTGAGGATTTCACGTTGAGTCAGTGTCCACTGATCAAAGGTTTTATCGATACCCATGGCTTGCAGTTCAAGGCGAGTTACTTGTGCCAGTGCAGTATTCCATTGCTGGATGTGCTCATTATTGGCATTATCCACTTCAATGGTAGTGAATAACTGCTGGGCACCATTTTGCTGCAACCACTGGTCAATACGGTGACCAAAACTGCAATAGCTATCCGGATATTCTTGAGAACCGAGCGCCAACACCGCATAATTTAAATGCCGCAAATCAGCTTTGCCAGACAGGATTTTTTTCTCAAAAGAAGAGGCCAGATCAGGTGCTTCACCTGTGCCATAAGTACTGGCAACAAATAATACTTGCTCAGTTTGCTGTAAATCGGCAAGCGTCAGTTGTTGTACCGCTTTTACTGTTGCCGGTTGACGTGCTTCCTGCAGGGCAGTTGCTGTACGCCAAGCCAGTTGTTCTGAGACACCTGTTTGTGATGCATAAGCAATTAGCCAAGGTTTGGCATTTTCATCTAAGTCAACTGGAGTGACACCCTGACGCGCTGCCAGCGTTAAGCGCTTCTGTTTACGACGTTTCAGATACAGCATCCAGCCTGTCACAAAGAATAATGGCATTAACAAGGCTGCGACCATGGCAAAGAACTGGTAGATCGGGCCGAAGAAGCTGCCACGATGCACCGGTAACATGCTGCTCATGATCTTTTCATTGAGCTTTTTATCTTCATAGAGCTCAACTTCTGTAAATTCGGCTGTCTGGTAATTATAAGTGGCACTGTTCCGCGCACGTTCATGTTGGGCAACCGGATCGACAAAGCTGAGCTGCATGCTGCCGTCGGGTTTTTTGGGAAGATTAAAGGTTACTGTGGAATATTTATCTGAAAATTCAGTATTAAAGCCAGTCCAGCTCAAATCTAGCGCGCGGCTAATCTGTTCTGGATTCATGCCTTCTTCGCGTCCTTCACCACGTGGGCCGCGTTCGCCACCTTGACGTCCTTCACCACGATTATTGCCCGCATTGGCTTGCATGGTAGGCTGTGGACGTTCAACGCCGAGAACTTTAAACATCCCGCTACGCCACCAGTCATAGGACCAGTACAGGCCGGTACAAGCCAGAATCAGGTAGAAAATCACCACCCAGGTTCCCACAACAGCATGCAGATCCCAGATAAAATTACGGCCTTTCAGCTTGGGTTTTACAAAGAACCATTGCTTGATCGAATGACGCTTTGGCCAGCGTAGGTAAAGACCGGACAAGACGAAAAAGATCAGCATTAAAGTACAAGCACCGGTAATCTGTTTGCCGACCGGGCCAACCGTTAAATTACGATGCAGTTGCTGAATAAACTGGAAAAATTCCCGACCCTTAATTTCAGGCAAAACTTCGGCAGTATAGGGATTGATCAGGATGTTATGACCACGCCGTGCTCCCTCTTTGGCAATATTTACAGTACTTGAAGCACTTGGATCTTGTGCCACGCTAATACTGTTAATCTTCATCTCTGGAGTGGTATTTTGAAAATGCTGATACAGCTGAGCAGGCGTAAGTTTGTCACCTTGCTGAACCTGAACCGTATAACTGTCGTTATTTATCCATTTTAAGATTTGTTGTTCATAGGAATAAATTGCGCCAGTGACGCCCATCAAAGAGAGGATTAAACCTGCTGTAATCCCCAGAAACCAGTGGATTTGGAAAAATGTTTTTTTAAACATGGTCGTCAGATTAAGGGTGAGCTTTATAAAAGTGGCCAAATTATAACTGAACTTTAATACTGAATTATAGGTGTTGAGGATAATATTTATTCTCATTATCATTTATTGTTTTAGGATTAAAAAAACCTCCATGCCGGGGCAGGAGGTTTTTTGTTGAAACGTGTACAAGTTTAGATTTGTTTGGCTGCGCCAACTTCTGCTTCTAGATGCTTACGAATCGTGTTAAAAGAAAAGTTTTTGCTGTCCAGACGTTTAGGCAGGATATAAGCACCTTGCTGGCCTTTTACCTTGAAATTGACCAACATGAATTCTGGTGTGTTGTACCATTCATAAATGTCTTTCCAGCTGATCGCACCCACACCTTCCTGCATGCCCATTTTCTGACGCATGATGATGCCGTGCGGTTGTACGCCCAGACGAACACCTTTGATTTCCTGTACCGGAAATTCGTTCATCTTACGTTTAACATACCATTCCAGACCAAAGGTACGGATCAGGTAATACAACACCACACAGGCAATCGCCACCCAGCAGAACACGGTTGAATAGTTCTTGAGAAGCAGAAGGCCCAGAATAGAAAGTGCAACAACAGCACCCATGATCAGCCATGCTTTCATGCCAATTTTATTGGTACTACGCCAGATCACCAGCTGAGCATGACGCTGCTCGGCTTCTGAAATTTCATAGTTCACAGGCTGTAGGGTATAAGCGTATAAATTTTTCGCGGTCATAGTGAAACTAGCAGATTTAAAACTGTAAAAAGTTTAGCATTAATTGTACCAATTCAGTGAGTATATTGTTCCAAAATCATCCAAATTATAATGAACCGAGTTCTGTTGCCTGTTCATCACGCTCATGGCTCAAACTTTGTTTCAATTGGCTCAACTGGTTTAAAATACTGAACATTAAAGACAGCTGCTGCAAAATGATCAGAGATTTCTGATCTTGTTCCTGATCATGTGATAGACGCTGACGAATATGGACAATCATATTTTGCGCCCTGAAATCGGGCGTTTCGTCTCGTAATAATGCACCGCGAATGTTCTCTAATGCATTATCCAGTAAATTCAGAATGTCCTGATCCTCAATTCTTCCCCGGTGCGCACCCAGCGCGGCGATATAACTGATAAAAGTATGGTTCAGACACAGGAACTCAAAGGCCAGCGATTTTTGTACCGGATCAATATCCGGTTCAGTGGCCAGGGTCGAAATGAGTGAAGCCACCTCTGCATCGGTATTGTGGGCAGCACGGCGCACAATCCGATATTTCAGGCCATTATTACGCCCTGATTTATATTGCTCGATCACTTCACTTAAATAGTCCGCTTCTGCCTGCAAGCTGCGTTTGATACTGCGCGGCAAACGTCGGAACTTCCAGTCCGGGAAAATAAAGCTGACCCCGAACCAGGCAATGGCACAGCCAATCAGGGTATCAATCATCCGCGGGATAGCCGCAGCAAAGCCCATACCATCCAGATTGAAGTTGATCAACGCAAGAATCGTGATAAAGGCCGTGGCTTGGGCATACTGTTTACTACGCAATTCAAAGAACAAGATCCCGCTGAACACCAGCAGTAATAATTGTCCTTCGACAGAAGGTACAAAATATAAAATGGCATAACCGAAAATAATACCGACCAAGGTACCGACAATCCGCAGACGTAAACGCCGCTTGGTGGCGTTAAAGTTTGGCTGGCTGACAAACAGTGCAGTTAATAAAATCCAGTAACCATATTCAATATTGCTGACCTGTACAAAGATATAGCTGATCAGCAGCACAATCGACAGGCGGATGGCATGCCGGAACAGCACCGATTCTGGGGTGAGATGCTGTTTAATTCGAACCTTGATGTCATCCCAGCCTTTCAGGTCATCATCTCTGAGCTGGTTTTCGATATGTTTAAAGCGCTCGGCTTTGATACTTTGCTCGGTTTCCAGGTTACGTAACTGGGCATCAATCGATTTCAGGTTCTGAAATAGTGAAAATAAGGCATTAATCCAGACCTGATCATAATGCTGATCCTGACGTAATTTCTCCAGAGACAGCCGAAGATTGTCAAAAGCATGCTTGAAGCGTTTGTTATGTACATAAGGCTTGCGCAGCAGCAAACTTTCGCTCAGGTCCTTGCAGGCTTTGCCCTGAATCGACATGATGCGCTGAAAGCGGAACAGGATGTCGCTGTGCTGGAAAATCTTGGCCAGTTTCTGATAATCAATATGGGCTGAATCGGCACGTTCATGAATATCCTGCGCCACAAAATAATATTGCAGACTGCGACGGGTATCTTTTTGCCCACGGTCGCCTTTTAGACGGGTCAAGAGCGCCGTTTTCATTTCGTTAAAAATGGCAATCAGTTTGCCATTTTCAAGAGAAAGATCAATCATGCTCTGCTGATAACTGGTCGGGGTCATGTCCACATCAAACAGATTGGACTTGGCATATAAAAAGTCACCAAGCGAAGCATAAGAGGTGGCAAGCTTATCTTGTGCCAACCGGGCAGGGAAGACCAGGAAGCTGAGCGTCGACAGAATGCCGTACCACATCGCACCGATGACCAGCAAGCCGGCCTGCTTATACCATTCATCGAACAGTTCGACACCCAGCATGGCATAGACGGAAACCACCAGACAGCCATAAGAAATTGTGGCATAGCGCCTGCCAAGGGAGCCAAGCAGAATCAGGCCAATACAAGAAACAATCAAGGCCAAGGCGAACAGCGGCGGATAAGGATAGAGCAGATAAACGCCAACCGCAGTAATAAAGAAACCCATGTAGGTATATAGCAGATTGAGAATACGCACCGAAAAGCGGTCATCAATATCGCTTAAACCGGCTGCGACCACGCCTAAAGTCAGCGGAATCGTCATCAATTGTTGCCCCATAAAATAGGGAACAAAGGCGGTACCTGCAAATGCCGTCATCATACGCAGGTTATACATCAAGGTCGTATTATAGGTGGTTTGCTTGAGACGAGTGAGCCAAGATTTCAAAGGTCGTCCTTTATACTGCAGTCTTACAGGTGAATCTGAATATGCCAATGAAAAATAGTAGGTTTATAAAATTTCATTTCAAGCTAAATCATACTATGCACTGTGTTAACTTGTCTGCATATTAGCGCTTTAAATCTTCATGCTTATGCCATCGAATAAAATCGTACAACCACCTTATGCCATGTCCTGGATTGTTTTGCTAGCGGCGCTGAGTGCGCTCGGGCCTTTATCCATTGATATGTATCTTTCTGCCTTGCCGGCGATGGCAGCAGATTTTGGCGTCAGTACCCAAATGGTTTCCAATAGCCTGCCGGCTTACTTCTTCGGTCTGGCTGTGGGGCAACTGATTTATGGGCCGATCAGTGACCGGATTGGGCGTAAACCACCGCTGTATTTTGGGCTGTGTTTATACATTGTGGCAAGTCTGCTGTGTGTGTTTGCACAGGATGAATGGAGTCTGATCGCTGCACGGATTCTGCAGGCCTTGGGTGGTTGTGTCGGGGTGGTCATGGCCCGTGCGGCCATTCGTGATCGTCTGGATATGCATTCAGCAGCTCAGGCTTTTGCCAGCATGATGATTGTGACCGCGATTGCACCCATTCTCGCGCCGAGTCTGGGGGCCTGGGTGTTGATGTTTTATGAATGGAATGTGATTTTTTTGGTGCTGATGGGCTGCGGTCTGCTGAGTCTGGCCTGTGTACATTTTCTCTTTAAAGAAACTCTGGAACCAGAGCGCCGTCTCAAGCTGAACGTTCAACAGGTTCTAAGTTTGTACCGTAGCATTTTTCAGGATCAAAGCTTTCGACATCCGCTTTATGCCGGCTGTTTTTCCAGTGCGGTGATGTTCTGTTATATCAGTGCATCTTCGGCCATTTTGATGGATCGTTATCAACTGACTGAGCAGCAGTTTGCCTATGCCTTTGGTGCCAATGCCGTCGGGATCATGTTATTTTCGACCTTGAATAAACGTCTGGCTGGGCGTTTCTCGATATTGCAACGCCTTAAAATCGGCATTGTTCTACAGTTAGTGGGTGTTTTTGTTTTAGTATTGCTTGGCTATCTGGATGTAGATTCTATTGCATTGGTCTTGCTGGGCATGTTTGTCGTGGTGGCGTCGATCGGTTTTACTGGCCCGAATGCTATGGCATTGGCTATGGCGAAGCAGGGTGCACGTGCAGGAACTGCTAGCGCGATTATGGGCAGTATGCAATTTGTCTGTGGCTTATTGGGCGGGCTTTTACTAAATTTTCTGGTTTGGAATGCTTTATTAAATATGGCATTGATTATGCTGGTTTTTGTTTGTATTGCCGTCTGGGCAATTTGTCAACTTGAGCTGCCAGTATTCAAACATGAATAAATGCCTGATCTGGCTCTGGCCAGATAAAATCTAAAGATCTGAAAATAAGGCCAAGTCGATAGACTCAGCCTTGATTCAATCACTCATCAATAAATACAGCGAATTCTTCTACCGGGACACGCGGCGTAATAAAGCTGTTAATGATCTGCTCTGGATCGGCATAGCCCAAGGCCATGCCACAGACCAGTTCTTCATGTTCAGGTGCACCGACCAGATCGAGTACGATGGGATGGAAATGATTCCAGGCGGCCTGCGGGCAAGTGTCCAGACCGCGGGCTTTTGCTGCAATCATGACATTCTGGATCATCATCGAAATATCCATTTTCGAACCAATGGCCAAAGAGCGATGTACGGTAAAAAACAGTCCCACCGGTGCATCAAATAATTCAAAATTACGCAGCTGCTGCCGTGCCATTTTTTCTTTTTCGCCTTTTTGAATATTCAGCAAACCATATAAGCCCCAACCATTTTCACGACGACGTTCAATAAACGGTGAGATCCATTGTTCAGGATAATAGGCAAAAGTTTCTTTGTACTGTCCAGCCAGCTCGGGATTGGCATAGATTTGCATTTGTGCCTGACAGACGCGCTCTACAATTTCATCGCGTTTTTTTCCAGTGACCACATAGACTTTCCAGGGTTGGGTATTGGTTCCGGAAGGTGCACGGCTGGCCACAGTTAAAATCTGTTTCAAGATGTCTGTACTGACCGGCGTATTTAAAAAAGCGCGCACCGAATGGCGAGAGGTGATCGTTTGATCTACAGCATGAACAAGTTTTTGATCCATTTTGATGTCCAATCGAATATCCATATGAAGTTTTGAATGACTATAAACTAAACAAACAGTAGGGTGGACAGAAAAATTAAATCGCGGGCCAGAATGGAAAAAGTATTTATCAGTGAAACAAAAGATTGATATCTAGCTTGATGTTTTAAATAGCCTCAGTCAAATAGCCATGGCATTGGTTAAAAAGCTTTGATGAAATTAAAAATTAGCTTAAAACTCGGATGCTTGAACCATTTGAACATACTAATTGCCTGCACAGATGAAGTGGATTGGGATAGAAAACCATGTTAATTTCATTGAAATTTCTTGGTTTGATAAAGTTTTAAGTAAGAGATTAATATTTTTTTTCGATAACTAGAGAGTTTGACCCTCATCTAAAAACCTTGGACTAATAATTATTTTTTATAGATTGATTAACTATTCTTAATAAAAAACAATAAAACTTTATACAAAGAAACAGCATAATATGCAGCTTTTCATCTTAATCCATGCGCTTTGGGAAAATTCAAGGTCGGCATGCACAAGATTTATTTTAAATAACGCTATTCCAAGTGGCTTGAATTAAGCTAGTCAGGTTAAAAGCGCTCACTAAACCTTGGTGTTTTTTGAGAAGTAGAACACAGTCTTATAGATCTGACTCTTCTGTTAAATTTGTATGCTTATACCATTCATTGACAGCAATAGAGCTTAAATCAAAGCTGTATTTTGGCTTTTATAAATCTCTCATTTGTTGAATATGATCGTGATGATGATATTCATAAGTTTGAAAGAGATGGTGGATCATTTTGTTATTTTAAAAGCATTAGATGAGGTCAGAATATTTTAGGTCGAAATCGATGAGAGATCTAAAGCTCGGTATCTCTGCATCACTTTTAGAATGATAAAAAATCAACATTATCTTGGGCAAAAAATTATGGATTTTACTTTTAACGCATTTTATACCTTGATTGCCGCAGTTATTGTTTTGTTACTCGGCCGATTCCTGGTTAATAAAATCGATTTTTTAAAGCGCTACAATATTCCTGAGCCGGTCGCGGGCGGTTTGGTTGCGGCGATCATCTCATTGCTGGTGCATTCATTGTGGGGATATAGCATCACCACCAGTGCAGAATTACAAACCAGCTTTATGCTGATTTTCTTTGCTTCGATTGGTCTGAGTGCCAACTTTTCCAAGTTGCGTGAAGGCGGGATCGGTCTGGTTATTTTCTTGTTTGCTGTTTCGGCTTTCATTATTTTGCAAAATGCAGTCGGCATGAGTCTGGCCACCTTGCTCGGTATTGACCCATTGATTGGCCTGATTGCAGGTTCAATTACCTTAACCGGTGGTCATGGTACTGCAGGTGCATGGGGCGAGATTTTTGAGGTTGAACATGGCATTCAGGGGGCGCTTGCACTGGGGATGGCCAGTGCTACTTTTGGTCTGATTATCGGTGGGATTATTGGTGGTCCTTTAGCAAAATTGCTGATTAACCGTCATAATCTCGCAATTGCACGTACGGATCAACAAATCGAAAAGCGTGATAGCACGCCAATGGATATCAACTCGACCGAATATATTCCATTTGAATATCCGCATCAGGTGCGTTTAATTACCGCAGATAATGCAATCACGACTTTGGGTCTATTTGCAGGCTGTTTGGCTTTTGCAGAGTTTATGACGGGTTTCAGTAAAGGTACTGCATTTGAACTGCCAACATTCGTGTGGGCATTGGCGGGTGGTGTCATCCTGCGTAATGTACTGGAAGGTATTTTCAAAGTTCAGATTTTCGATCGTGCCATTGATGTGTTCGGTAATGCTTCATTGTCGCTGTACTTGGCGATGGCATTGTTATCATTGAAATTATGGCAATTGGCTGACCTTGCAGGACCACTGATGGTAATTCTGGGTGCACAGACCATCACCATGGCTTTGTATGCCGGTTTTGTAACTTTCCGCCTGATGGGCAAGAACTATGATGCTGCGGTACTTGCAGCAGGTCATTGTGGTTTCGGTATGGGTGCAACTCCAACAGCGGTTGCCAATATGCAGGCGATTACCAATATGTATGGTGCGTCGCATAAGGCCTTCCTGATCGTTCCATTATGTGGGGCGTTCTTCGTTGACTTAATCAATGCTACTGTTATTCAGATGATTTTGAAGTTTTTTGCATAATTTTTATGCCTGATACGATGAGTCATAGGCTCATAAGGATGTGACATGAATGATCAGTTAAATGAAACCTTGCTTGGCTGGATTAATGCCCTGAATGGCCCTTTATGGGACTTTCTAGTGGTGTTTCTGGTCGCAGTCGGTATTTTCTATACGATCATGACCGGTGCAGTACAAATTCGTTTGTTCTGGCACAGCATGAAAGTCATGAAAAATAGCCGTGGCAAGGTTCAGGATACACACGGGATTACCCCGTTTCAGGCCTTTGTCACTGGTCTTGCAAGCCGGGTCGGGGTGGGTAATGTTGCGGGTGTGGCAATTGCCATTGCGATTGGCGGACCGGGCGCGGTGTTCTGGATGTGGGTTACTGCATTTCTGGGTATGAGCTCTGCTTTGGTGGAATCCTCATTGGCGCAATTGTTTAAGGTGCGCGATCATAAAAACCAGCAATTCCGTGGTGGCCCTGCCTATTACATTACTCAGGGTCTAAAACAGAAATGGCTCGGGATTGTCTTTGCAATTGCATTGATCACGACCTATGGCTTTGTGTTTAATGCGGTTCAGGCCAATGCCATTACCGGTGCAACCTCGCATGCCTGGGGCTGGGATCAGGCCAATATCATTTTGCCTTTAGGCGGATTGGATTTTGAAGTTTCCTGGATCGGGCTAGTCTTAGTATTGATTACAGCTACAATCATTTTTGGCGGTATTAAACGTATCGCCAAAGTGGCTGAAAGCTTTGTGCCTTTTATGGCCGTGCTTTATCTGGCGGTGGCCTTGTATATTGCCGTGATCAACTACGAGGTCTTGCCCTCCATTTTTCAGCTGATTTTCAGTAAAGCCTTTGAGTTTGAAGCTGCCGCGGGTGGTTTCTTTGGTGCCATGATTTCTATGGCCATGATGATGGGGATCAAACGCGGTCTGTTCTCTAACGAAGCCGGGATGGGTTCAGCACCGAACGCTGCCGCAGCCTCTGATGTGAAGCATCCGGTCAATCAGGGTCTGGTACAAATGCTCGGGGTATTTGTAGATACCTTTGTGGTGTGTTCATGTACCGCGATTATTATTCTGGTTTCGGGTCTGTATGAAAATGCAGGCTTTGAAGGCGTGACCTTGACCCAGATGGCACTCGAAAGCCAGATTGGTGCCTGGGGTGATGACTTCCTGGCTTTGATTCTGTTCCTGTTTGCCTATTCTTCGATTATTGGTAACTATGCCTATGCCGAAGGAAACGTCCAGTTCATCAATAACAATAGCCGGGTTATGTTGATTTTCCGTTTATTTGTATTGGTGATGGTGTATTTCGGTTCCATCGCCAGCGTGCCATTGATCTGGAATATGGCAGACCTGTTTATGGGCATCATGGCAAGTATTAACTTGATTGCGATTCTGTTGCTGATGCCATTCTTGCTCATGCTACTCAAAGACTATACCGGTCAGTTGAAGCGTGGCGTGAAAGAACCTGAGTTTAAACTGGATAATCATCCTAAGTTTAAAGACAAGGTCAAATCTGATATCTGGTAACCCTGCAAAGCAAAAAGCCCTGATCGTTCAGGGCTTTTTTATGGCTGGAGTATTTTAAAAGAAATTCAAATAACTTTGATAAAAGATAAAACCCAGAATCAGGCTGCACCAGACTGGTAATTTTGAACGGAGTAAAGCAATCATTACCACAACGAACAGCAGGTCGGAGATACTGTTAAAATAACGTTGTGACAGATTCAGGAGCAAAGCCAGTAACAAACCGACTACCGCTGCATTAATTCCCATCACGGCCTGATGGATTTGCCGTTGCTGCAGTAGCCATGACCAGTAGGGCAAGGTGGCAAAGATCAGAAAAAATGAGGGTAAAAAGATTGCACAGGTCGCTAAAAGTACATTCAGCCAGAGATAGGGCGTCCACGGCAGCACAGCGCCCATATAACTGGCAAAACTGAATAGTGGCCCGGGCATGAGCTGGGCAAATGCATAGCCAAGATCAAAAGATTGCGCATTCACTATGCCAGTCGCGACAAAATCCTGATGGAGTAAGGGCAAAATCACATGACCACCACCAAAAACCAGCGAACCGGTCTGATAAAAATCACTCAGGAATTGTAGGCCCGACCCATTCGATAGTTTATCCGCTAGGGGCAGCAGCAAAAATGGCAAGATAAATGCCAGCAGCCAGTAGGGTGCAGCAGCAGATTGCAGATAAGGCGAGCTGATTTCAGTACTGTCACTGTCTTTGGGCTTGTTCGGATTTAATCTGGAAGAATATCCCATCAACATTCCACAAATTGCGCCGAGGATGATGATGAGAATCTGGTTATAACTCACCGAAATTACCGTCAATAATATGACAGACAGCAGCAGGACTGCATATTGCCAGGCCGTTTTACAGCAGCCTCGCAGCATCTGCCAGAATGCCCAGGCAATAACAGAAAATACAATGAGCTGAATGGTATGAAAGCTATTTGAGTTTAGAATATGAACATAGTGTTGACCCAGTAGCGCGACACCAGTCATGAGTATGATCGAGGGCAGGGTGAATCCCAGCCATGCCATCAATGCACCTAGATAACCACGTTGCAGATATCCGATAGACAAACCCACCTGACTACTGCTCGGACCCGGTAAAAGCTGCGCCAAAGCCACCAGTTGACTGTATTGGGTATCATTGAGCCATTGTAGTTGCATCACAAATTTGCGGTGAAAAAATACCAGATGTGCGGCTGGCCCGCCAAATGAAATACAGCCCAGTTGCAGGAAAATCAGAAAAATCCGGTACAGTGAAATGACTGACATAGCATGAAGGGGAAAATGAAGACAAATTACCCGAACTGTATGACAATTTTACGAAATTCTACAGATTATTTAAGCAGGTGTTTATACACTATGCTGCTTTAGTTAATGAGGACATTCTCTACATGCAGAAATATGTGTTGAGTATTGTGGCACTGGGTGCATTCGGCCTGAGTGGTTGTCAAACCACACCGATGACAGTCCAGTCAGCTACCAATCATCTACAACCTGCTGCGCAACGTGGAGAAGCTCAGGCACGTCCGAATCAAATTGATTTTGAAAAGATCAAGCAAACTGAACAGCGTCCGGTCATTGCTCTCGTTTTAGGCAGTGGTGGTGCGCGTGGCTATGCACATATCGGTGCGCTCGAAGTACTGGAACAGGCCGGTATTCGTCCGGATTTTATTGTTGGAACCAGTGCGGGCAGCATCGTCGGATCTATTTATGCCAGTGGTAAACCGGCGATTGAGCTGCGCAATATTGCCTTGAGCATGCGAGCAACCGATGTACGCGATATCAAACTGGATCGAAAAGGTTTTTTTGATGGCAAAAAAGTAGAAGACTATGTCAATTTACAAGTCGATCAAACTCCACTAGAAGCCATGAAAATCCCGATGTTTGTGGTGGCCACAGCACTAAAAGAAGGCAAGAAAGTCGTTTTTAATTACGGCAATACTGGACAGGCAGTACGTGCTTCAGTGTCAATTCCGAGTATGTTTATTCCAACAATAATTGAAGAAAAAGAATATGTCGATGGCGGGCTGGTCAGCCCGGTACCGGTGAATGTGGCACGTGAGCTGGGAGCAGATATTGTGATTGCGGTTGATATTCTGGCACAGCCTATTCATACGGAAACCAGTAATGTCTGGGGACTGTTTAACCAGAATATTAATATTATGCAGCAACACTTGGCACAAGAAGAATTAAAGCATGCCGATGTGGTGATCCAGCCCGATTTACGGGAAAAAGGACATATCTTTGATGTACGTGGCAGAGAATTAACCATGCAGGCCGGCATTGATGCTGCACAGTTAAAACTGATGGATATTTCTCTCGCTTATCAAAAATATAATTATGCTCGCGGCCATCATATTCCGCTCTTTGTGGCTCAGGAACAGCAGCAGCCCTAAAGCATATTGCGGTTAAATTTTTTTGTTCATTTTTTATGAGATCGAACCAGGTAGGCAAAGCTATTGCATCCCTATGCTTTCCAGATTCTGATCTTAACACTGGCTGATCGTTATAAAAGATTAAATCATTGTTTCTGCATATGAATTGGCCAGAATTTTCAGGAGAGATAAACTTTATTTTGACTATAAGTTGTTGAATTATAAATTATATTTTTTTTGGAATAAGTGTTGCTTTTCTAAGTCGAAATTTTAATATTATTATTCCTATACTTAAGTTGATCAAATATTTAAATATTGTTCATGACAGAATGTGCTTTGAAAGATTAATGAATAGATGTAACGACAATGAATCAGATTAAAATTGGACATCAGGTCAAGTTGGCGCAATTTGAACACTATATTTTTACAGTGACAGCTGCACATCCGGATGGTTCTTTCACGGTCACTACCACACTGGATGGTCAGCAAATTCTCAGCTATGAAAATGTCGCCCAGGAAATGTTAAAACCACTCATGCGCTAAATCAGTAATGATTTATCCAACATCTTGAATTATTTTTTGCAAAATGAGAGCGGCCCGAAAAAAACTTGAGCTGGGTAAGCAGATGCTTTGGATCAATAAGTGTTTATTTGTTTGGAACTTAGCTTCTTGCTGAGCCTTGAGATCTGTTAAATATATTTTTTTCTGTATGAGTGCAGTTTCTATATCAATAATTATGATGCTTCATTTGCCGAATTGAACATTTTATTCATGTTAAAAACGCTATAATAATAAGCGATAACCTTGTCATTCAAAGAGTTCAAAGAAAACGATGGCCCCTTTAGATCAAATTGCAGCAGTGTCAGATGACCAGTCAGAGTTAACGATGTCAGTTCTCATGACGCCAGATATGGCAAATTTTTCAGGAAATGTTCATGGTGGAACTATTCTGAAATTACTGGATCAGGTGGCGTATGCATGTGCGAGTCGCTATTCGGGCAGTTATGTCGTGACCTTATCGGTAGACAAGGTAAACTTTAAGGAACCAATTCATGTGGGTGAGCTGGTAACTTTCTTGGCCAGTGTCAACCATGTTGGTCGCACCTCGATGGAAATCGGGATTCGTGTAGAAGCGCAGAATATTCAAAAAAGAACGGTACGCCATACCAATAGCTGTTATTTCACTATGGTAGCCGTAGATGAAAATGGCAAACCGAAACAGATTCCGGCTTTGAACCTGGACAATGACTGGAAACGTTGCCGTTTTGAAGCAGCCGAACAGCGTAAAGTCGCGCGTTTGCAAGAGAATCATCATCCTTCATGCAGTATTTATAAAAAGACTGCACAGAGTTAAGCGGTGATTTAAAAACATCTTCATAAGACTAATGCCAGTCAGTTAACCAATTGACTGGCATTTTCTTTTTTAAATTGAGATTATATGTGATAGGTGGAAAAGTCATCCGCAACTGTTTGAGGCATGGGGTGTATTGCACCGCAAGATTTAAAAAATGATGGTCTCCATGACAAATTTACGAGTCGAGGGTGGCTGACGAGTTTTGCGGTGAGGAATATGACTGCAAGATGCCTTCCTTGCGAAGTTCCGCTGCTCATTTGAATGAAATCAAAGTAACAAATGATATTGAAAATATTTGATTTAAAACCTTAAGACTCCATCATGAATGACTAAGCAGTTAAAGCGTCTATTTTTAAATTCTTTAACTGATCAGCATGACTTTATAAGAGAGTCTTTTTTGCCTTAATTTCAGTTTATGTCTGGAGCTTTATCGTTTTTTGCTCTAATATAAAACGATACGTATCGTATCGATTGTGTTTGAAGATAAGTAGACTTTATGAATCATGACGAAAAAAGCTCACGACGACAGCAATGTATCTTGCAGGCGGTTGCCGATGCATTGGCAGAGGGAGAGTATCATCAACTGACTATTGAGGCTGTTGCAGCACGAGCTGGGGTGGGAAAATCTACGATTTATCGCTGGTGGAAGCATAAATCGGAGCTGGTGCTAGATACCTTCAAACAGCATACGGTCTCAGTTTTTGAGCCTGATCCTGCAAATGACCTGAAAAGTAATCTGATTCGACAGCTAAGCTTGTTGTCTCAGGCGCTCAACCATCCGATTGGTCGGGCTTTACTGGTGGTAATCGCCAATCATCGTGAGCTGGCCGGTGAATTCTTTCAGCAATATTTATTGCCGCGTCGACAGCAGACTCATCAACTGATTCAGCAAGCGATTAAGCGTGACGAGATTCGCGCGGATTATCCTTTTGATCTGATGCTAGACAGTCTGTATGGGCCAATCCATTACCAGATTATCTTTTTTAACCGGATTCCGGATGAACACTATATGCAGAATCTGGTCGAGTTGGCCCTGCATCCTGTGATGATTCAAGCCTAAGTTTGCTCAATTTTCCTAAAAGTTGGTTTTTATGTCCGTAGCCACCGAGCGTCTCTGGAATCGCTCATTTATCTTGTGCTTATGCAATAACTTTTTTCTGTTTGTTTATTATTTTGCCTTACTGACCATCTTGCCGATTTACATCATGAAAGATTTGGGGGGCTCAGTCAAAGAAGCGGGTCTGGCACTGACCTTGTTTCTGGCATCATCAATTGCAGTTCGGCCTTTTTCCGGCATGATCATCGAAAAACTGGGCAAGAAAATCTCGATGCGCGGTGCAGGCGTGATTTTTGCGCTGTTTGCCTTTGGCTATTTGCTCATTGATAGCTTGTGGTCACTGTTGCTGGTGCGATTTCTACATGGCATTTGGTTCAGTATTTTGACCACGGTGGCGGTTCCGGTGGCCAATGAATTTATTCCAGAACAGCGTAAAGGCGAGGGCATGGGCTATTTTGTCATGTCGACCAATCTGGGGGTGGTATTTGGCCCATTGCTGGCCTTGACCGTCATTCAATTCACCAGCTTTAAAAGCTTATTTGGGATTCTGGCTATTATAGGACTTACGCATTGACGGATTTAAAAAAGTCTCAAACTACTTTATAACGTATCTGTGATCAGACGAACTAAACATGCTTCTACAGCAACTTGTACATTACCCATTTATATGGGCTTTCTCATGACAGAACCAAACTCTATTAGCTGCACACAACTTGCCGAGACTTATAATATCTCGCATGATAGTGTAAATCGCTTTCTAGAGCGTGAAGACTACACACCTCACGACCTATATCAAGAATCAATTCAACATATTGATA
>NZ_VPAQ01000029.1:0-18371 GCF_013419135.1 Acinetobacter sp. YH12100
ATGAAGACGGCTTACGCCACCATCAAAGGTATTGAGGTGATGCGTGCACTACGCAAAGGCCAGGCCTCAGCATTTTATTATGGTGATCCCCTGGGCGAAATGCGCCTGGTAAGCAGAGTTTTTGAAACGTAAGGCCTTTGAATAAGACAAAAGGCTGCCTCATCGCTAACTTTGCAACAGTGCCGTTGCTCTCAGAGTTGTCGTAATTTGATGGACTATTGTCGTAATTGCTTATGGAGTTGTCGTAGTTGCTTGGAGAAATGTCGTAGTTGGATGGGGAGTAGTCATAGGGAAGACGAGCTTCATCCACTAAAACAATTGGCAGGTCAGCAAGTGCCTGCCCCGATGCCATCGCAAGTACGAGGCTTAGAACCACCTTCAACAGATCGCGCATAGTCTTCCCCAGCTCTCTAACGCTTGAGTTAAGCCGCGCCGCGAAGCGGCGTCGGCTTGAACGAATTGTTAGACATTATTTGCCGACTACCTTGGTGATCTCGCCTTTCACGTAGTGAACAAATTCTTCCAACTGATCTGCGCGCGAGGCCAAGCGATCTTCTTGTCCAAGATAAGCCTGCCTAGCTTCAAGTATGACGGGCTGATACTGGGCCGGCAGGCGCTCCATTGCCCAGTCGGCAGCGACATCCTTCGGCGCGATTTTGCCGGTTACTGCGCTGTACCAAATGCGGGACAACGTAAGCACTACATTTCGCTCATCGCCAGCCCAGTCGGGCGGCGAGTTCCATAGCGTTAAGGTTTCATTTAGCGCCTCAAATAGATCCTGTTCAGGAACCGGATCAAAGAGTTCCTCCGCCGCTGGACCTACCAAGGCAACGCTATGTTCTCTTGCTTTTGTCAGCAAGATAGCCAGATCAATGTCGATCGTGGCTGGCTCGAAGATACCTGCAAGAATGTCATTGCGCTGCCATTCTCCAAATTGCAGTTCGCGCTTAGCTGGATAACGCCACGGAATGATGTCGTCGTGCACAACAATGGTGACTTCTACAGCGCGGAGAATCTCGCTCTCTCCAGGGGAAGCCGAAGTTTCCAAAAGGTCGTTGATCAAAGCTCGCCGCGTTGTTTCATCAAGCCTTACGGTCACCGTAACCAGCAAATCAATATCACTGTGTGGCTTCAGGCCGCCATCCACTGCGGAGCCGTACAAATGTACGGCCAGCAACGTCGGTTCGAGATGGCGCTCGATGACGCCAACTACCTCTGATAGTTGAGTCGATACTTCGGCGATCACCGCTTCCCTCATGATGTTTAACTCCTGAATTAAGCCGCGCCGCGAAGCGGTGTCGGCTTGAATGAATTGTTAGGCGTCATCCTGTGCTCCCGAGAACCAGTACCAGTACATCGCTGTTTCGTTCGAGACTTGAGGTCTAGTTTTATACGTGAACAGGTCAATGCCGCCGAGAGTAAAGCCACATTTTGCGTACAAATTGCAGGCAGGTACATTGTTCGTTTGTGTCTCTAATCGTATGCCAAGGAGCTGTCTGCTTAGTGCCCACTTTTTCGCAAATTCGATGAGACTGTGCGCGACTCCTTTGCCTCGGTGCGTGTGCGACACAACAATGTGTTCGATAGAGGCTAGATCGTTCCATGTTGAGTTGAGTTCAATCTTCCCGACAAGCTCTTGGTCGATGAATGCGCCATAGCAAGCAGAGTCTTCATCAGAGTCATCATCCGAGATGTAATCCTTCCGGTAGGGGCTCACACTTCTGGTAGATAGTTCAAAGCCTTGGTCGGATAGGTGCACATCGAACACTTCACGAACAATGAAATGGTTCTCAGCATCCAATGTTTCCGCCACCTGCTCAGGGATCACCGAAATCTTCATATGACGCCTAACGCCTGGCACAGCGGATCGCAAACCTGGCGCGGCTTTTGGTACAAAAGGCGTGACAGGTTTGCGAATCCGTTGCTGCCACTTGTTAACCCTTTTGCCAGATTTGGTAACTATAATTTATGTTAGAGGCGAAGTCTTGGGTAAAAACTGGCCTAAAATTGCTGGGGATTTCAGGAAAGTAAACATCACCTTCCGGCTCGATGTCTATTGTAGATATATGTAGTGTATCTACTTGATCGATCAGGCTTTTGTATATCTCCCCACCACCTGAAACAATGACATGATCCGTTATTTTCTTTAGGTTGGTTAAAGCATCTTTAATTGATGGAAAGATCAATACGTTCTCATTGTCAGATGTAAAACTTGAACGTGTTACGACCGCATACTTTCGGTTGGGTAATGCTCCCATTGATTCAAAAGTCTTGCGTCCAACCAACAGCCATTGGTTATAGGTAATAGCTTTAAACAGGAGCTGTTCACCTTTGGCACTCCATGGAATATCAGGGCCATTCCCGATAACTCCATTCTTCGATATAGCTACCATTAGTGATAGTTTCACAATTCTTCCTCAGAGGTTAACATTTTATTAGTAAGCATGCTCGTTTTGTCACCCGCTGATGCTTACCGTTAATTAATATAATCACTTGTATTAAATAGACTTTCTTTAAAAATACAAGACACTCTGTTATTACAAATCGTGCATGCCGTCTATCCTGCTTGCACGATGCACATTATCTCACCCAAAGAACTCATAACATTTTAATTTATTTAGCATTAAATTAAAACTCTACCGGTAAACAAGCATCTCTAGGCGTAAAAAACAGGCACTTTTTTAAATCCCAGCTAGAATAGGCTGTATAGGCAGACAGTTGCAAGACAAGGAGCGTTTTATGTCTAACAGTCCATTTTTAAATTCTATACGCACGGATATGCGACAAAAAGGTTATGCGCTGAAAACTGAAAAAACTTACCTGCACTGGATTAAGCGTTTTATTCTGTTTCACAAAAAACGTCATCCTCAGACCATGGGCAGTGAAGAGGTCAGGCTGTTTTTATCCAGCTTAGCAAACAGCAGACATGTAGCCATAAACACGCAGAAAATCGCTTTAAATGCCCTAGCTTTTTTGTACAACAGGTTTTTACAACAGCCGTTGGGCGATATTGATTATATCCCTGCAAGCAAGCCTAGACGGCTACCCTCTGTTATCTCTGCAAATGAAGTGCAACGCATTTTGCAGGTTATGGATACTCGCAACCAAGTTATTTTTACGCTGCTGTATGGTGCAGGTTTGCGCATTAATGAATGCTTGCGTTTGCGGGTTAAAGATTTTGATTTTGATAATGGCTGCATCACTGTGCATGACGGTAAGGGTGGGAAAAGCAGAAACAGCCTACTGCCCACGCGCCTAATCCCAGCAATAAAATAACTCATTGAGCAAGCGCGGCTTATTCAGCAAGACGACAACTTACAAGGCGTAGGGCCATCGCTGCCTTTTGCTTTAGATCACAAATACCCTTCTGCTTATCGACAAGCGGCGTGGATGTTTGTCTTTCCCTCCAGCACGCTCTGCAACCACCCGTATAACGGCAAATTATGCCGCCATCATCTGCATGACTCCGTTGCGCGAAAGGCATTGAAGGCAGCCGTACAAAAAGCAGGCATCGTTAGCAAGCGTGTCACTTGTCATACATTTCGTCACTCGTTTGCTACGCATCTATTACAAGCGGGGCGTGATATTCGCACTGTGCAAGAACTCTTAGGGCATAACGATGTTAAGACCACGCAAATCTATACGCATGTGTTGGGTCAGCATTTTGCCGGCACCACCAGTCCTGCGGATGGACTGATGCTACTTATCAATCAGTAAAAGTAGATAAATATCTTTATGTAGCCCTGAGTAGCCCCTGATACTTTTTATGGTGAAAAAGATAAACAATCATAGAGGGGATAAATATGAGCCAGTTCTACCATTGTTCAGATAAGTTTAAGCAAGATACTGTCAATCACAGTGACCATTCATGGTCATTACACTTCCTCCAGTTGCCAGACAATGCCTAACATAAAAACGCAAAAGCCCAAAAGTCAGAGCTTAGGTGTTCTAGGCGTTTTCTAAGCGCTGAAGAAATACGTCTTACCGTAGATTGCGTGCGTTTCTGAAGCACATTTTCCTTATACATGGCTTTATCCCAGGCAGCTTCATCAAGCTCTTGGAGTAACAAGCCAGTAATAATGCGACACTCTCGGGTTTGTAGCGAGCCGCTGGTGAGATCGGAGTTATAGCGGAAAGGGGTCATTTGTAATTATTTGTGGGTGGAGGATAGTTAACTTATTATTGTAGTTGGAAGAGGCTGCTTTCCAAACATTAGCACCTCGTAATGCTTGTTACTGTATATTAATTTATGCTCTTAGCGCATGTTAATGGGCTATTACAATGCATAATGTCCACATCAAGATAACTGTGGCTTAACACCTGTACAAGCGAAAAAAATCAATCACCTGTCCGGAAATACGGGATCACTGTAAAGTGTTGGTGAGGCAGTCTAGGAGGGGGATTTAATTTGGGATACTGATGAAAGGATTATGATCAGTTGGATATAGGATCGTACTAAGCTGAGCGGCAGGTTAGCTAGATTAGTTAACCAGATAAGTGAAATCTAGTTCCAAACTATTTTGTCATTTTTAATTTTCGTATTAGCTTACGACGCTACACCCAGTTCCCATCTATTTTGTCACTCTTCCCTAAATAATCCTTAAAAACTCCATTTCCACCCCTCCCAGTTCCCAACTATTTTGTCCGCCCACAGGCGTGGCGGCCAGGGCCGATGAACGCAAGAAGCTCGAACGGCTGTGCCGGTACATCAGCCGCCCGGCGGTATCCGAGAAGCGGCTGTCGTTAACACGAGGCGGCAACGTGCGCTACCAGCTCAAGACGCCGTACCGGGACGGCACCACGCACGTCATTTTCGAACCATTGGATTTCATTGCAAGGCTGGCCGCCCTGGTACCGAAGCCCAGAGTCAACCTAACCCGCTTCCACGGGGTGTTCGCACCCAACAGTCGGCACCGGGCGTTGGTCACGCCGGCAAAACGGGGCAGGGGCAACAAGGTCAGGGTGGCTGATGAACCGGCAACACCAGCACAACGGCGAGCGTCGATGACATGGGCGCAACGGCTCAAGCGTGTTTTCAATATCGACATCGAGACCTGCAGCGGCTGCGGCGGCGCCATGAAAGTCATCGCCTGCATTGAAGACCCTATAGTGATCAAGCAGATCCTTGATCACCTGAAGCACAAAGCCGAAACCAGCGGGACCAGGGCGTTACCCGAAAGCCGGGCGCCACCGGCTGAGCTGCTCCTGGGTCTGTTTGACTGACGAGCCTGAAGGCCAACGATACCAATCAAAATGCTGCGTTCACAGCGCCGCGGCAGGGATCCGCCGTGCTGGTTGTCGGAAAAGGAGCCGCTAGTGGGAAAGAGGAGGGTAAATTTTCAGCGTTGCTGGCTCCCCGTCAGCCGGATTGGGTTGCATCGCAGGGGTGTCGAAAGAGTCAACTGCGGTCCAAAGCTGTTGGACTTGGGTGAAAAGGGCGTTTATTCTTCCTATACGTCGATCGATTGAATGAAGGACATATACAATCATTTCTCCGACATTTGGTTATGGAGCGAAAAGTTTCAATATCTTATCAAAACCAGGCAATCAATGCGATTAAGTTTTATTACGAACGTGTTTTGGGTGGACAACGGAAAACATATTTCATCGAAAGACCAAAAAAAGAAAAAACACTTCCTGTTGTGATGAGTGAAGAAGAAACCATTCGGGTACTACGCGCTATTGAAAACGTGAAACACAAGGCTATTCTGATGACTATTTATTCGGCAGGTTTGCGCATTTCTGAATGTATAAACCTGAAAATAAAAGACATTGACTCCAAGCGCATGCAAATTCGTATAGAACAGTCAAAAGGAAAAAGAGATCGTTATACCATTTTATCTGAGAAAACATTAATTATTTTAAGAACATACTTTATGGAATATAAACCAAAAGATTATTTATTTGAAGGTCAAAAAGGTGGCGCATACTCAAGCCGAAGTATTCAAAACATTTTTAAAGCAGCTGTTTTAAAAGCAAAGATTCAAAAGGAAGTTACTGTACATACCTTACGACATAGCTTTGCAACGCATTTGCTTGAGAATGGTACGAGTTTACGTTATATTCAATCGTTGTTAGGTCATTCAAGCAGTAAAACAACTGAGGTTTATACACATATTACCACCAAGGGAATGGAACAATTAAAAAGTCCGATGGATTTGTTAGATATATAGAAAGGATTTGTATATTTGAGCAAAACTTAACAAAAAGCACTATGAATATAAATCCTTTTGAGAGAGTAGAAACGAACGGTAAACGGTTGAAAACGGATTTGTCACTGATAATGAAAGGTTTAGCAAAATAAGATATAGTGGATATATACGCCATTTGGCGTATAGCCACTTGTTATGTGCCATTTTTGAATGACAATGCGAATAGATACAGACAAACAAATGAATTTACTTAGTGATAAGAACGTTGCAATAATTGGTGGTGGACCCGTTGGACTGACTATGGCAAAATTATTACAGCAAAACGGCATAGACGTTTCAGTTTACGAAAGAGACAACGACCGAGAGGCAAGAATTTTTGGTGGAACCCTTGACCTACACAAAGGTTCAGGTCAGGAAGCAATGAAAAAAGCGGGATTGTTACAAACTTATTATGACTTAGCCTTACCAATGGGTGTAAATATTGCTGATGAAAAAGGCAATATTTTATCCACAAAAAATGTAAAGCCCGAAAATCGATTTGACAATCCTGAAATAAACAGAAATGACTTAAGGGCTATCTTGTTGAATAGTTTAGAAAACGACACGGTTATTTGGGATAGAAAACTTGTTATGCTTGAACCTGGTAAGAAGAAGTGGACACTAACTTTTGAGAATAAACCGAGTGAAACAGCAGATTTGGTTATTCTTGCCAATGGTGGAATGTCGAAAATAAGGAGCTTTGTTACCGACACGCAAGTTGAAGAAACCGGTACTTTCAACATCCAAGCTGATATTCTTCAACCGGAAATAAACTGTCCCGGATTTTTTCAGCTATGCAACGGCAACCGATTAATGGCGGGACATCAGGGCATTTTATTGTTTGCCAATCCCAATAATAATGGTGCATTGTATTTAGGAATTAGTTTTAAAACGCCCGATGAATGGAAAAATAAAATTCCCTTAGATTTTCAGGACAGAAACAGCGTTGCCGATTTTTTATTGAAAAGATTTTCCAAATGGAGTGAAGTTTACAAACAATTAATACGTTCGGTATCAACATTTCAATGCTTGCCCACAAGGAAATTTCCTTTGAACAATGATTGGAAAAGTAACCGTCCATTACCCATAACAATGATTGGCGATGCTGCTCATTTGATGTCGCCTTTTGCAGGACAGGGTGTAAATACGGGATTATTGGATGCTTTGATATTGTCTGAAAACCTTACAAACGGAGAATTTACAAGTATTGAAAATGCCATCGAAAACTACGAACAACAAATGTTTGTTTATGCAAAAGATACGCAGGACGAATCGACAGAAAACGAAACCGAAATGTTTAGTCCCAATTTTTCGTTTCAAAAATTATTGAATCTATAAACAGTAAGAAAAAACGGCTACTAACAAGCAGTTTTGCAATAGTGGGGCAGAAGTGCAAAATTGAACTTGTGTGCTTCTATCAACTTTTGTACATTAGCTGCCAGTTTAAGATGGGTGCATTTGAGTATGCCCAAAGGAGCCCGCAAGTATGCGCAGGACGAAGCCAGTAGCCGCGCCGATGGTGGCGCGGGTCTATCTGCGCGTCAGCACCGACGCGCAGGACTTGGAACGCCAAGAGGCGATCACTACGGCCGCGAAGGCCGCCGGCTACTACGTCGCCGGCATCTACCGTGAGAAGGCATCCGGCGCACGCGCCGACCGGCCTGAGCTGCTGCGCATGATCGGCGACCTACAGCCCGGCGAGGTGGTCATTGCCGAGAAGATCGACCGCATCAGCCGCCTACCTTTGCCCGAGGCCGAGCGCCTGGTGGCCTCGATACAGGCCAAAGGCGCACGCCTGGCCGTCCCTGGCGTGGTCGATCTATCCGACCTGGCGGCCGAGGCCCAGGGCGTCGCCAAGATCGTGCTGGAAGCCGTGCAGATCATGCTTTTTCGCCTGGCCTTGCAGATGGCCCGCGACGACTACGAGGACAGGCGCGAACGCCAGCGCCAAGGCATTGAGTTGGCCCGCCAGGCCGGGCGGTACAAGGGCCGCCGTGCTGATCCGAAGCGCCGCGCCCAAGTTGTCGCGCTGCGCAAGTCCGGCTACAGCATCAACAAGACCGCCGAGCTGGCCGGGTACAGTGCGGCCCAGGTGAAACGGATATGGGCCGAGGTCAGCCAGGCCGAAGCGAAGCAGCACGGCGCGTTCGTGGAGGACGCATTGACGGAAGCCGATGCCCTGGCCGCTGTCGGCCAGGATGAGCGCCAGGAGGAAAGGGCATGAAGAAGCCGAACCAAGACGACGAGCCGTTTTTCATCACCGAGGAGATTGCGGCCGAAATGATCGCCGGCGGCTATGAGTTCGAGCTGCCGCCCATTCCTTGCACCATCCGCCTACGCGACGTGCTGGAGCGCATGACCGATGCTGAGCTAGCATTGCAGCCGGGCGAGATCGCCGACCAGGAGCGTGAACGCTGCCGGCGCAAGCCGTGTTCAACCTCATGATCTGGTCATGGTATTTTTCATGGCACTGAGCCTGATAGTTCTTGCAAATTGTTGTCACTAAAGGGTTTTGTGTGCTTGTTTACAATCGAGTGGGAGTGACGGGCACTGGCTGGCAATGTCTAGCAACGGCAGGCATTTCGGCTGAGGGTAAAAGAACTTTCCGCTAAGCGATAGACTGTATGTAAACACAGTATTGCAAGGACGCGGAACATGCCTCATGTGGCGGCCAGGACGGCCAGCCGGGATCGGGATACTGGTCGTTACCAGAGCCACCGACCCGAGCAAACCCTTCTCTATCAGATCGTTGACGAGTATTACCCGGCATTCGCTGCGCTTATGGCAGAGCAGGGAAAGGAATTGCCGGGCTATGTGCAACGGGAATTTGAAGAATTTCTCCAATGCGGGCGGCTGGAGCATGGCTTTCTACGGGTTCGCTGCGAGTCTTGCCACGCCGAGCACCTGGTCGCTTTCAGCTGTAAGCGTCGCGGTTTCTGCCCGAGCTGTGGGGCGCGGCGGATGGCCGAAAGTGCCGCCTTGCTGGTTGATGAAGTACTGCCTGAACAACCCATGCGTCAGTGGGTGTTGAGCTTCCCGTTTCAGCTGCGTTTCCTGTTTGCCAGCCGGCCCGAGATCATGGGGTGGGTGCTGGGCATCGTTTACCGCGTCATTGCCACGCACCTGGTCAAGAAAGCGGGCCATACCCACCAAGTGGCCAAGACGGGCGCGGTCACCCTGATCCAGCGTTTTGGATCGGCGCTCAATCTGAATGTTCACTTCCACATGCTGTTTCTCGACGGTGTGTATGTCGAGCAATCCCACGGCTCAGCGCGTTTCCGCTGGGTCAAGGCGCCGACCAGCCCAGAGCTCACCCAGCTGACGCACACCATCGCCCACCGGGTGGGTCGCTATCTGGAACGGCAAGGCCTGCTGGAACGGGATGTCGAAAACAGCTATCTGGCCTCGGATGCGGTGGATGACGACCCGATGACACCCCTGCTGGGGCACTCGATCACTTACCGTATCGCTGTCGGTTCACAGGCGGGGCGAAAGGTGTTCACTTTGCAAACTCTGCCGACCAGTGGTGATCCGTTCGGTGACGGGATTGGCAAGGTAGCCGGGTCCAGCCTGCACGCCGGCGTGGCGGCCAGGGCCGATGAACGCAAGAAGCTCGAACGGCTGTGCCGGTACATCAGCCGCCCGGCGGTATCCGAGAAGCGGCTGTCGTTAACACGAGGCGGCAACGTGCGCTACCAGCTCAAGACGCCGTACCGGGACGGCACCACGCACGTCATTTTCGAACCATTGGATTTCATTGCAAGGCTGGCCGCCCTGGTACCGAAGCCCAGAGTCAACCTAACCCGCTTCCACGGGGTGTTCGCACCCAACAGTCGGCACCGGGCGTTGGTCACGCCGGCAAAACGGGGCAGGGGCAACAAGGTCAGGGTGGCTGATGAACCGGCAACACCAGCACAACGGCGAGCGTCGATGACATGGGCGCAACGGCTCAAGCGTGTTTTCAATATCGACATCGAGACCTGCAGCGGCTGCGGCGGCGCCATGAAAGTCATCGCCTGCATTGAAGACCCTATAGTGATCAAGCAGATCCTTGATCACCTGAAGCACAAAGCCGAAACCAGCGGGACCAGGGCGTTACCCGAAAGCCGGGCGCCACCGGCTGAGCTGCTCCTGGGTCTGTTTGACTGACGAGCCTGAAGGCCAACGATACCAATCAAAATGCTGCGTTCACAGCGCCGCGGCAGGGATCCGCCGTGCTGGTTGTCGGAAAAGGAGCCGCTAGTGGGAAAGAGGAGGGTAAATTTTCAGCGTTGCTGGCTCCCCGTCAGCCGGATTGGGTTGCATCGCAGGGGTGTCGAAAGAGTCAACTGCGGTCCAAAGCTGTTGGACTTGGGTGAAAAGGGCGTTTATTCTTCCTATACGTGAACCGCATCCTACGGAATGAGTAACCCTTGCCCTATTGTGAGTAGAACGTCGTATAATTCAAACGAAAGCAGTTAATAGGTATGAAATATCACAGCACAAAAGAGCGACAGGACATGTTTAGATGATGTTATTATAAAATAATAACATCATGGATGAATAAAAAATAATTTTCTATCTTTACAACTATGTTATACTTCTATGATAAGGCTATGATGGCAAAGCCTTGGTTTTCCTAATCAAATAGTCGCCGAGATGGCTTCAATGCGACAGTAGGTCTACTGTCTCACAATTAATTCATGTATCAGATTTTTGTTCCCTGATGGGAAGTGTTATCCATACGAAAAGAATATGGGTAAAGTGTTACACCTGTATATGACATTCAGAATGTCCTGTCGGGGGAACTGGTACCAATTTAATAAAAGAAAACAGTATAGAAATGACAATCGAAGATATGCAAACATTAGCCCTAGAGCATGGGCTGAGAATTTCGGAAGAGATGAGCGTCAATGAGATGGGCATCGACTTTAGAGTTGCCTTTGTAAAGGAAGTAAACGGTGAGAACTGGGTACTCCGTATACCTCGAAGAAGCGATATGCTTGAACAAATCGAAAATGAAAGTAGAATATTGGATTTAGCCAAAAGAAACCTGTCGATCAATGTCCCTGATTGGAAAATTGTATCGGAGCGCCTAATAGCCTACCCTTTACTGGAGGATGCGCCTGCTCTGACATTCGATGCGATAACACATGAGGTTTCTTGGAACATAGATCGCGATAGCATAGCTTATGTGGAGTCTCTGGCAAAATCATTGGCCGAATTACATCGTATTACAGCTGACGATGTGAGAAAGAGCAACTTGAAAATAATGACTCCAAGTGAATTGAGGACCGAAATAGCTGACCGTATCCACTTGGTGAAATCTGAGATAGGTATCAGCGAGCCGTTGGAAAACAGATACCGTAGATGGTTGGACAATGACCCTTTGTGGCCTGAATTCACTTGTTTCATCCATGGCGATCTCTATGCAGGGCATGTCTTAACCTCGAAGGAAGGTAAGACCTCTGGTATCATAGATTGGTCTACTGCGCATATGGGTGATCCTGCACTGGACTTTTCTGGTCACGTATCGGTTTTTGGAGAGGATAGCCTGAAGAGTTTGATAACGGAGTATGCTAAACAAGGCGGAACGATATGGGATAGGCTCTACGAACAATCTATAGAGAGGGCTGCTGCAGCTCCATTAGCATATGGCGCTTTTGCGGTAGAGTGCAACGACGATAATCATATCAATGCCGCCAGAGCAGCCTTAGGTATTGTTCAATAAAATGATGTGAGGATACTTTTTTAAATGCTAAAATAGGAGTTCGATTGGTGCCACTTAAGAGTATCATTGATTTCTATTTTAGCCAGTATCCTCCACTTTTAGGAGCTCCTCGAAACTCGATTTTATGATCATCTCTTAAGATTTTGAGCCACCGCTCTACTATCTTGACAGGAACTAATAGCTCGTTTACTAAAAATGGTGCACGCTTTCCTGGATTAGTTCTTATCTGATTAAATAGTAGATTTACTCCCTCACTTACTCCCTCATTAGATTCGAAAAGTAGCTTTGATGAGACAATAACTCGAAAACCGTGCTGGAAATTTTCAAAGACAGGGGGACGCAGACCATAGGATGCGAAGCCTTCTTGGATTCGTTTGATGCCTGACCCATATTTTTCAATAAAATGCGCTTCTTTGAACGTGGCAGATATCCTTTTATTGCGCGCCCATGGCGAGTAATCTTCACGAAGAAGCTGATCAATCGTTAAGTTATCAGCTAAACCACCTGGATTGAAAAACTCTATGGAATTGTAATACACCCTGATTATGGAATCGGCAAATTAATTTGGACTTGGGTGAAAAGGGCGTTTATTCTTCCTATTACGTTGTCGGCAGCGGGCCAAAAAGGAATACGTCCATGCCCATCGAGGTGAAACCGGCTGTGAGCGCGGGTTCAAGCATATAGCCCGACAGGCGCGTATCCTTGCCGATCACGACACGATGGCGGTGGTCACCGCGACGAAAGACACGGCCAGCCGCCATGCCGACGCGCAAGGCGGTTTCCGCCGTCATCGCGCCTTCGTTGGCTTTGCCACGAATACCGTCTGTGCCGAAATATTTGCGCACCATAAGGTCGATTATCCTGTCGTCGGGTCGCCCTCAAAGGGGACATGCCTGCTGAACCGCGAATATAGAGAAATATCCCGAATGTGCAGTTAACGAATTCTTGCGGTTTCTTTCAGCGCCGCCAATACCGCCAGCCCGTCGCGCAAGGGGCGCGGCTCGTGTGTGCGGATGAAGTCAGCTCCACCTGCGGCGGCGGCAAGCTCTGCAGCGAGTGTCGCGGCCCCGACATCCCCCGGACCACGGCCTGTGAGCGCGCGCAGAAAGGATTTGCGCGAAACAGACAGAAGCACCGGCAAATCGAAGCGCAGCCGCAATTCATCGAACCGCGCCAGCACCGAGAGCGAGGTTTCGGGAGCAGCCCCCAGAAAAAACCCCATGCCGGGATCAAGGACAAGGCGGTTGCGTTTGATACCGGCACCCGTCAGCGCCGCGATGCGCGCGTCAAAGAACGCCGCAATGTGATCCATGATGTCGCCAGCGGGTGCCTCGCGCCGATCTGCCTGCCCGTCTTGCACCGAATGCATAACGACGAGTTTGGCAGATGATTTCGCCAATTGCGGATAGAACGCAGCGTCTGGAAAACCGCGAATATCATTGAGATAGGCCACACCACGCGACAAGGCATAGGCTTGCGTCGCGGGTTGATAACTGTCGAGCGAGACGGGAATGCCATCTGCCTTGAGCGCGTCCAGCACCGGCGCGATACGCGCGATTTCTGTGTCGGACGAAACAGGCGCGGCGTCGGGATTGCTGGATGCCGGACCGAGGTCGATCACATCTGCCCCCTCGGCCATCAGCTTACGCGCCTGCGCAATGGCTGCGTCTGGCGCCAGATACCGGCCTCCATCGGAGAAACTGTCCGAGGTTATGTTGACGATGCCGAAAATGATGAGCGATTTATTCATGGGGGCTTCTATAATAATCTCTGTACACGACAAAAATAGATAACTCATTGAAATAATGTCACAATAATTGTTTTCTAACGACGAATACTATGACACATCTCAATGAGTTATATCTTATCTTAAACAAATCTCTAAAATGGAACAAGTCACATTTAAAGTGCTTTGCGCTCATCATGCTTGTGATTATTTTAAAGCAAACATGTAATCTTTCTTCTGCATCTAAAGCCTTGCCCATCAAGTGTTTACCACAATCATTTTATCGACGTATGCAGCGCTTCTTTGCAGGTCAGTATTTTGATTATCGTCAAATTTCTCAGTTGATTTTCAATATGTTTTCATTCGACCAAGTGCAACTGACTTTAGATAGAACCAATTGGAAATGGGGAAAACGAAATATTAATATCCTGATGCTCGCAATCGTTTATCGTGGAATAGCGATACCTATCCTTTGGACATTGCTTAATAAACGTGGAAATTCAGATACGAAAGAGCGTATTGCTTTGATTCAACGCTTTATAGCCATTTTTGGTAAAGACCGTATTGTGAATGTGTTCGCAGACAGAGAGTTTATCGGTGAGCAGTGGTTTACATGGTTAATTGAACAAGACATCAACTTCTGCATTCGTGTTAAAAAAACTTCATTGTCACCAATCATTTAGGAAAGAATCATAAAATTAGTGATTTATTTCGCCATCTTAAAGTTGGTCAAATTGAATGTCGTAAACGACGGATTTTGGTTGGTCGGGTGAAACTATATATAAGTGCACTACAGTTAGAAAATGGAGAGCTTTTACTCGTCGTTTCTCCTCAGTTTAATGCCAATGCTATTCAGGATTATGCATTACGCTGGGAAATTGAAACCTTATTCAGTTGTCTCAAAGGACGCGGGTTTAATCTTGAAAATACGCGCTTGACAGACCCTAGACGAGTGAAAAAATTGATTGCGGTGTTAGCTATAAGCTTCTGTTGGTGTTACTTAACGGGTGAATGGCAACATAATCAAAAAAAAGCGATAAAAATAAAGAAGCATGGACGACTCTCAATGAGTTTATTTCGCTATGGTTTAGACTATGTTCAAATGGCGATTCAGCGTTTAATTGGTTTTGGGAAAAAAGAAGAGTTTAAGGAAATTTTGGCAATTTTAAGAAAGCAGAATCCTGATAGGATAAGGGTTCTGTGAAATTTGTCGTGTACAGAGTATAATAATAATAATCGAGCATGAGTCTCATACGGATGCTCGGGTCGAAAGGGAATCCCCAGGCGAGTAACCTGTTTGCGGTGATCCATTAGCTGCAGGAGCAGAAGAGCATACATCTGGAAGCAAAGCCAGGAAAGCGGCCTATGGAGCTGTGCGGCAGCGCTCAGTAGGCAATTTTTCAAAATATTGTTAAGCCTTTTCTGAGCATGGTATTTTTCATGGTATTACCAATTAGCAGGAAAATAAGCCATTGAATATAAAAGATAAAAATGTCTTGTTTACAATAAAGTGGGAGTAGTAATTTCGTTACTTTGTTTAGAATTTCTTCAGAAATATTTCTTAATAAATCGTGTTTTTCAACAAGCGTAAAATTACTTTCTAAAATCTCTTGTTGTTTAGCTCGAGTTTGGGTATAAGCCCCATAATAAAATTGACGAGGATCTTTAAGCACGTACCAATCTTTCATTTGGATTACAGTACGGCCCTTATCGTAAAGATCAAATTCAGGCTGCCATAAAGGTTTGTAATGAAAATTAATTTCTTCCTGAATATCGTAGGTCGCTTCTTGATAACGTGAAGCTGGTTTATCACCAAATCTTTTTTCAATATAAGCATAAGTATTTCTTAAAGGCTTAACTGAAGATGTTTTAATATCAATTTGCATATAAATCTTCCTGATTTTTTAATAAAGACTAGAGTTTTTATTCTCTAATACCGGCCTGTCCAAATCGCCACTTCATGCGGTCATATTCAATCTTTGCAAAATCATCCGTACTTAGGTGCTGTACTTGATGGTGTGCGCAGAATTCTTCAAAAGCCTTGACTGGCATAATCATTTCTACAGCTAACTCTGGATCACCTATCGAAAATTCAAATTCGATATATTTGTCACGCTGAGTCCCTGTAACATGAATAAAGCAAGGAGGCTGTTCTACATTGAGTTGCTGCATACCAAAATCCTCATATTCTCCATAAGATTATTGCAACTTGCATGCCAATTTTATTTATTATTATTTTTCAAATATTTATGATTTTCTCTTTTTTATTTCATACAATGTTCTTTATCAAATTGGGGTCGTTTGCGGGAGAGGGCGAAATCCTACGCTAAGGCTTTGGCCAACGATATTCTCCGGTAAGATTGATGTGTTCCCAGGGGATAGGAGAAGTCGCTTGATATCTAGTATGACGTCTGTCGCACCTGCTTGATCGCGGCCGCGATAGCTAGATCGCGTTGCTCCTCTTCTCCATCCGCGTTCCAAGCTGCGGAAAGGCACCCATAAGCGTACGCCTGGTCGAGCAGGCGACGCGGATCGACGTCCAGCGCACGAGAGAATGCGTCCGCCATCTGTGCAATGCGTCTAGGATCGAGACAAAGGTCGTCTCTGTCAGCCGGATCGTAGAACATATTGGCGGCGCCAAAGCCCACTTCACCGACCAGACCGACGGGATCTATCACCAGCCAGCCGCGACTGGAGAACATGATGTTTTCATGATGCAGATCGCCATGTAGCCCACGCAGTTCCGAGGCATTGCTCATCATTTGATCGGCTATAATCGCCGCGTGGACGTAGTCAGTTTGACAACCTGCGTTTTGATCATCGCGCGCCCGCTGAAACAAAGCTGCAAAGCGATCCCGGATCGGGAGAAGGGCAGAAGGCAGGGGTTCCTCAGATGCGGCATACAGCTTCGCCATTAGTTCCGCTGCAATTTCGGTCGCCTGGTAGTCGCCGTGCTCGGCAACGATGTGAGAGAGCATTCGCTCCCCGGCATATTCGAGCAACATCAGATTGTTCTCACGACCGAGCAACCGGACTGCTCCCCTCCCATTGCGCCATACCAGATAGTCGGCCCCGCGCAGTTCATCAGCAATGTCTTCTATAGGTTTCAATCCCTTGACGATTGCAGGAGTCCCGTCTGGCAATGAAACTTTCCAAACGAGGCTGGAAAAGGTGTCCGCAATGAGAACAGGTTGCGAAACGTGCCAATGAGCAGGAAAAACAGGCGGCATGAACATCAACCCCAAGTCAGAGGGTCCAATCGCAGATAGAAGGCAAGGCGTTCGCGGTCGGGGGCTTCGATCCCCAATACATTGAATAGGACAGCGAAGGCGCGCTCTGCTTCATCTGGCGCTGCCCAGTTCTCTTCGGCGTTAGCAATCATGAGTGCCAAATCGGCATAGCGATCTGCTGTTCCGAGCCGCCCAAGGTCGATCAGACCCGTGCATTGAAGAGTTTTAGGGTCCACCATGAAGTTCGGCATGCAGGGATCACCATGGCAAACAACCATATCGGTGCGCTCTTGGTCGAGCCGCACCGGTAGCTCTCGTTCGACACGAGCCAAAAGATCGAGCTGCGGCGTACTCTTGTCCTCGTCCGGTAAGAAGTCGGGATTGACGGCATTGCGGGACACCACATCAACGGCGCGTCCGAACATTCGCGACAGCCTGCGCTCAAACGGACATTGATCAACCGATAGGCTGTGAACAGCGCCAAGTTGCTGCCCCATTGACGGCCACGCTTTGAGCAAATCCGCTCCAGACAGATCAGCCGCCGGTACTCCCGGAATTGCCGTTATCACCAAGCATGCACCCTCCTGTTCCTCCTGCCAGTTGATCACCTCGGGGCAAGCCACACCTCGACCTTTGAGCCAAATGAGGCGGTCACGCTCTCCAGCGAGCTCACCGCGGCGGGAAGCAGGTGCGATTTTCGCGAAGGCATGCCCGTCACCACGTCGAAAAACAAAATCACCAGATTCTCCGCCTCTGACAGGCAACCAGTCAGAATGCGATTCACCAAAAAAAATATTAGTTCGATTCAATGGAGGTTCCTTCAGTTTTCTGATGAAGCGCGGAGGTGAGAGGTGGTCCCACTTGTTTGAACAACTAAAAGCTTATTTATAAGTGATACTCTGCTCTAGTTAAGCTACCTTATTTTGTTGTGGTAGCTGGTCATAGTAAAACTCATCTGGAGTCATTTTGTCCAGACTCGAATGAGGTCGTTTCAAATTATAAAATTCAAAATATGCGTTTAATTGCTTCTTCGCATCCAAAACATTGCTGTAGGCTTTGAGATACACCTCTTCATATTTAACGCTCCGCCATAATCGTTCAACCATCACATTATCAACCCATCGACCTTTACCATCCATACTGATTTGAATGCCATTTGATTTCAATACATCAATAAATGCATCACTGGTAAACTGACTGCCTTGGTCTGTATTAAAGACTTCAGGTCGGCCATATTTTTCAATAGCTTCATTTAATGTTTCTATGCAAAATGTAACCTCCATACTAATCGATACTCTATGCGCAAGTACCTTGCGGCTATGCCAATCAATCACAGCACATAAATAAACAAAGCCTTTTGCCATAGGGATATACGTTATATCCGTAGACCACACTTGATTACTGCGCTGAATAGCCAATCCTTTGAGCAGATATGGATATTTACGGTGAGCTTGATTGGCCTGACTTAGATTTGGTTTACGATATAACGCATTAATGCCCATTTTCTTCATTAA
>NZ_VPAQ01000030.1:0-13641 GCF_013419135.1 Acinetobacter sp. YH12100
AAAAATAAATAGAATTGACTATTTTGAAGAAAAATCAGGTCTATTTAAAGGTGTTACTCAAGCTCTGACAAACATTTACTTACGTAAATTTAAGGTGAATAATTACAGCATTGTTTTTTCAGAAAACTCAAAAAAAACAACAGTAAGCATTGATATTATAAAGAGTTTTGATAAAAATCTATCACTTAGTAAGTATGATTCGAAGGATATAAATACACTTAGCGAGCTGAAAAAATTTCCTACTGTTGAATCTTTGCCATTTGTCAAAAATCAACGTGGTGAATTAGACCTGACTATGTTTAAATCATATATAAAGAAAGAACAAACAAATTTTAAACTTATTAAGGGAAATAATATTCAAAAATTTTTTTTAAAAGATCTTGAAGATGCGTTATATATTTCAGATGAATTTATTACAAAAACAAAGAAGTCTATATATATAAATAAAAAACGGATTGCTTGCCCACAAATTAGCAACCAAAAAAGTGCCGTAAGAATTAAATTTTCACTTGTAAATGAAAACCTCATCTTAGGGAATTCTTGTAATTTTATATCTGTCGAAGATAATATATTTGGATATAATATATACTATTTTTTAGCTTTATTTAACACTGAAATTATTAATTGGTTTTTTAAGAAATTTAATTCTAATAACCACATTGGTAATTATGAAATCTCTCAATTTCCTGTTCACACTGACAAGGAAGTAATTGATAGAATTTCAATTTTATGTGAAAAATATTTAAAAACCCAAGATAATAAAATTTTAGATGAAATTAACAGTATTTCTTTAAAGGGTTTTAATTTATTAGTGCCATCAGAAGATGGTCTGCATAATACAATTAAGAAAGTTAATCTAAATGAATTTGACGAAAAAAAATTTTTTAAACAAATAATTTCTCACGATCTAAGCCAGTTCGAAAATACTGCATTACTTGCAAAGAGATATAAAGATTTATTTATTAAAAATAATATATTAATTAATAATATGGGTTTTAAATTAAGTGATCTTGATCTGGAGATGATTTCTCATATTCCACCAGGAGGAAATTGGCAAAATATTTCAGAAACGACTATGAAAAAATCACAACGACTGATGCAAATTGCTAAAAGTGGTGGAAGAACTACCCTTTATGGTCGGATCAACTACGAGAAGCCTTCTTATACCATCACCACCTATTTTAATCGTCCAGGTAATGGAACTTATGTTCACCCAAAACTTGAAAGAGTAATTACTGCTCGTGAAGCCGCTAGATTACAAAGCTTTCCAGATAATTACTATTTTTATGGCAATAAAAAAGATGTTTTAACCCAGATTGGTAATGCCGTTCCTTGTCTTTTTGCTCAAGCTATTGGCTCACGCCTTAAGGAAATTGTACCCACACTAAATACTTTTGGAGACCTTTTTGCAGGTGCTGGGGGGATGAGTCAAGGTATGTTCCAAGCAGGTTTAAAACCTATCTTTGCAAATGATTGTTTTCTTTCTGCATGTATTTCCCATAAAGCAAATCATCCAGAAACAGATGTTATTTATGGTGATATTTCAGAGGCACATACGAAACAAAAAATTTATCAATATGCAAATAAGATTGATATTTTGTGTGGAGGCCCTCCATGTCAAGGCTTTTCACAGGCTGGGAAGAGAATTATTGACGATCCTAGAAACCAATTGTTTTTAGAGTTTATTGAATCTATTTCTGTTATAAATCCTAAGGTTGTTGTGATGGAAAATGTCCAAGGATTTCTAACATTAGATAAAGGTAATTTTTATGATCAAACAAAAGAACTACTCGAAGAGTTGGGATATGTTTGTGAAGGACGTTTATTAAATACGGTACATTATGGAGTGCCTCAAAAACGTAAACGTGTCATTATTTTAGGGGTTCATAAAAATGTTATCGGTTCACATAAAATTGAGGAATTTTTTCCTACCCCTACGACTTTAGATGAATCACAACAAGTGAGTGCATTTGAGGCAATAGCAGACTTGGAACATGTTATTCCAAATGAGTTCATCGAAAAACCATCAACAACCAATCGCTATTTAGACCAGATTAATAAGTATTAAGTTCCAAGCCCCTCCTAGGAGGGGCTTTTAAACTATTAAATATTAAGAGAATATTTTAATAACCGTTTTTGTACTACAGTCATTAAAATTTTGAGTTCTGTTAGAATTTCTTCAAAAATTCCTGATTGAGATAATTTCAAGACAATACTATCTAATACTTGTTCTTCATTTTCGGTTAGTACTTCCTTAATTTTTCTATTATTTTTACTAGCATAATCTTTTATAGATTCCAAACCAATGCGTATAGCTCTATCTTCCTCACCATCTGCTCTAGCAGTTAGGTTTCTAGGTGTTTTTGATTTTATTTGACCAAAAGTATTACTTCCTATATCTGTGTCTAAAACGTAATCATATAAATAATTATCTTCAAATTTATACCGATCTTTTAGGTACCAAATTAAGAATTCTTGACCATTTTTACTCGATGCAATATACCCCAATATATTAAAAAATAAGTCCTTATTTTTTTTCAAGGTAGTTTGATACTCTCTTAGAGTGTCATTATTTGATGTGATTTTCCCATTTTGAATATCATTTTTGATAGATTGCCAAATAATGCTACAAAACCATGATGAAGCATTAATATTTTCTCTAGACTCAATATCAATCATGGTGACTAAATCAGATAGAATCAATCTATCTCTCTTTGATGAGTTTTCTCCGCTAGTCATTGCTTTCATAAATCTAGGATCATGAACAAAACCTAATGAAATAGGACCTAAATGATCTGCTGATAAACCTGTTCTTGAAAAAACTTGGTCACCCATTAATTGATTTGCTGCACGATGGTTCCCATCAGACCATGCTTCATAAGCTCTTCGATCTTTAGTATATGATTTTAAATTTTCAACAGATCTTCCTGTATCTTCAGTTGAACGACAGCAACGATTATATGAATGAAAACCATCAAAACGATCTGGAAAGTTAGACATAGCCCCTGGGCCAAGTACTTTGATCAGACCCGATCTACTTTCTTCGATTAAACATTGAACTAGTTCTTGTACATCTAAGTTTTCTATATCTTTTCTTTTTAAAGTTGATCGTAACAGGAAAACCAATTCTTGATTATTATCTGAATTTAGAACTTTTAAAATATCATAAATACTTGTTGTTAAAAGATCTTTTCCTGTAAGAATTGGAAATGTCTTGGTCAATTTATTTGCAAAATTTTTATTAGGGTAAACATAATCTAAACTCATTGTCTGACCACAAGTTTGACATGGCTTTACTTTGAAAGGATGTATTGTATACATTAATTTGGCATATATTCCTGACCCTGTAATACCTAATTCAGCAATTTTTTGATCTGCCCATTTTTTTCTATTCTGACCTACTGGAGATTTACCAGCTTTTACCCAACTTCCAGCATATTCTAAGCCTATATAATTTGGATGTTCTATGATAGTTTTCTGATATTGTTGAAACTCAGGAGAATAAACTTTCTCTAACCTAGCCATCTATTAATTATCCATTTAAAAAAATGGTAATTATGCCTTCATTCCCTATTAAAATTTAATAAACTTCAGATGGCTATTTAACATAAAATCTCTTATGCGAAATTCAGTTGTTAGAACCCATTCAAAATGTCTATATTCTCACCAATAAAGAAACAAAAAAATGCCTGAATTTCAGGCATTTTTTACGTCATCACTAACAGCTTAAAACAATCAAAAAACGAGAGTCTTAGTCTTTTGAATACGACTTAATTTTTTCAAAAATAGGGTAAAAGTCTATACCCTCATCTTTCATACTAGAAAGTAAGTAAACCAGAACAGCGATATGAGTAGGTACTTTTCCGATCTTTTTATAGTTAGTTATGGAATTTGGGTTCATGTCCAATAAGGTTGCAAATTCCTTAATTGAAAGACCTGCTTTCCCCATAAGTCTTTGAAATTCTTCGTATGGCATCGTGATAAATACAATCTGTTTGAATAAGAAGTATAACACAGACTATAAAACTTAAAAAAACACATAAAAAATGTGTTAAACACATTATTTGTGTGTTATAAATAGCTTATCAGATAACCTATTTATCCTTAGTATCGGAGAAATATACGATGTACTCATACCCGAATTCAAATACTGAAAAGAAAATTGCGCTTATGATCATCAATGACTTTTTTATTCAAAAAGCCCATGAACTGTGGATTTTTTTACAACTCGACCAAAGCTTTAACGATTATGAAGCAACATTGATTTGGACTCGACGTTATCTAGAAGAACATCCAGAAGGTGAATACAGTGATATTCAAAAAGCCTTTGTTTCTTGTTTCCCAGAACACTTCTTCAGCTTTGACTGTTAATTTATGAGAGGTACGGTAAAAATCGCAATGGGTAAGTAAATCCCAAATAGAAAGAGCCAGTTCATACAACTGGCTTTTTATTGTCACGTATAAATCTAAGACTTTCTTTGAGCATACTAAAATTGATGTTCCACGGCATCTAAGACATTGATTTTAGGTTCAGGATTGGGGCCGCCATGACGTTACTTTAGGGGGTACTCTAAAGCCACATAAATACTAAAAATTACTAATTGAGTAGGGAAGCTTTAAAATTGGTTTTATTTAATTGGTATTTTCAACACATCATTGGCTTTGTTCTTTTTTTATTTTTAATTGTCTTTGAGCCTTTGAAAGCGCCAAATCAAAAATATTAGTTCCAGTGTCGTTGTTTTTAAATGAAAGGATCTGATGGAGCACCTCAAAAAGTAGTTCAGCTTTTTCTGCAGGGAGAAGATCAAGCGCCCAAACTTGTTTATATAAGTTTGATTTACGTAAATAACCCGCAAAATACCGATCCGATTTCATTCTATTTAAAAAATTTTTAGGGTCTAAAGAATCATCGTTTTTAATCTTATAAAGACTTAAAACACCACCGCCCACTTCAAATTTACGTTGATTTTCAGCTTTACGTTTCTTTCCGGCATCTTTTTTCTGAATTTGACTGAGATAAAGTTCCAAATCTTTTAATTCAAGTTGCTGGGCTTTGAACTTATGATATCGCGTACACATCACTTTCAGAATATTCAGTTCAGCCGGATCTAGTTCATTTTTTTGATACGACTCATAGAGCTGAATAAACTTTCCTTCATACTCTGTACGTTTGGAATTTTTAGACAGTTCATCAAACAGTAACTGTAACTTAAGATGCTCACGATATGGTTTTAGAGCTTCTTTAACTAGGATCTGCTCAGCTTCAGACAACATTTCAAAATTACAGTCATTGGCTTGTAGGGCATCAATCACCTGATTTTGCAATTCAGAACGATCATCTTGAGATAAAAGAAACTCAACAAAAGCATGTAATTCCGCAATTTGAAGTAATTGAGCTGGTCTACCGCGCTTTTTTGCTTTTTCCATTTCCATATCATCTGCCGCCAAATTTTCAGAACTGCTACCAATTTAGATATGGTTTTACCATATTTAAATTGGGCAGTCTGAAAATAATTAATTAAAATTAAATTAAAATTTCTTGAAAAGAATTTTTAATTTAATTTTAATTAATTCGCACTTGACAGTTTCTCCTGATCGGAGAAACTAGTACGCAATGGGGCGATTCCCCCTTGACCCCCTTCAACCGGATTTTTCAGCCATTGAGGCATTGCAAATCCGGACGGTTTTCATTCCGTTTCACTGCATAAAAACCGGTCCCAAACCAACAAAAAGGTGAACATGGCCAGCTACCATTTCAGCGTCAAAAGCAAAAATAAAGGCTATGCACTTGGCCATTACCTCTACATTTCCAGACTTATGCAATATGAAGGCATCCGTAAAACAAGCAACGAAACCGTAGAACACATTGAACCTGGTCGTTGTATGCCTTCTTTCGTTAAAGATCCTATCGAATTTTGGCAAGCAGCAGATACGTATGAACGTGCCAACGCCAAAGCCTACATGGAATATGAAATTGCCCTGCCCAATGAGTTCACGCCAGACCAGCGTAAAATGCTCGTAGAGACGTTTTTTGACAAACACATAGTCCCACAGCAATATCCGCACTCATACGCAATACACAACGTAAAATCACGCATCAGTGGCGAAGATCAGCCCCACTGTCACCTGATGTTCTCTCTCAAAGCCAATGACGGTATTGAACGGACAGCCGAACAATATTTCAAACGCTATAACCCCAAAGAGCCAAGCAAAGGTGGTGCAAAGAAAATCCAGCTGCAAGATGGCCATGCAGACTATTCCACTTTTTTGATCTATATCCGAAAACAATGGGAAAACCATCTCAATGATGCCCTTGCACAGCACTGCCCGACCGTCACCTACACACTGGATGGCCAAGACATCACCATCAAAAATCAGGTTTCAGCAGACAGCTATGAAAAATATAACGAGATCCACAGCACGCTATACCTTCCAGAGCCAAAACTAGGCGTTGGCCAACAAAATGCGACAGCGGAATATCTCGCCCAAATCCAAAAAATCCGAGAACACAACCAGCAAGAACGAGAACTCGAAGAACGCCAAAAGCAATTAGATCAACAACATGAATATTTTTATAGTGCTGAAAACCATCCATTTTCATCATTGGAAGTGATGTATTACCTGAATTACTTAATCAAGAATGCAAAAAATAAGGACACACTAAAAAATGATTTGAATGAAATTATAAAAAACCAAGGTCCTATACTTCAAAAAGAAGGTTGGTCCATCCACGAAATGAATGAAACACTCGAAGATTCACGACGTAACGGCACCCCATGTTTTGAGTTTGAGGTACATTCCCGACCTGAATCCGTATTACCGATACAAAATACGCCTCCCAAACTTACTCAATCAGAACCAGTACAACCTAAAACTGATGATTATGATTACGGTGGTCCAGGTTTTTAAAATTATCTGGCTTTATTCAGGCCTTACAGAGCGAGTGTCTACGAGCGAACAGACTCAATTAAAATTTTCGCCATGCTTTTTCCCTGATTACAAGCTCCCCTTTACTGCTCAGACTGAGATATAGAGCATCCCGAAGGGTGCGAACAGATTTAATTTGCTTCTAGGTCGAGCGAAGCGAGCATAAAAAAACTGATGAGCGAAGCGAATTCCGAGTTGCTTTTTCTTTTTTTGAAGTTATTACGGGATTAACCAAAAAATTGCCCCTTCGAACTGAGCGTAAGCGAAGTTCAATAGGGTTTGAGCGTAGCGAAAACATAGGGCAATTTTTCATGATCTAGGCTTTTAAATATTTTTAAATCTTTTAAATGCTTTTAGATACGCTGAAAGCCCTGTAAGTAAAGGCTCCTAGACTTCATATGACACCGTTTACCTTGCAATATGACACCGTTTACCTTGCAATATGACACCGTTTACCTTGCAATATGACACCGTTTACCTTGCTTATAGCACTAAAATTAATTAATGTGTCATAGCATAATAAATAATACTGGTGCTTCATGAGAGAATTAGTTGTAAAAGATAATGCCTTAATTAATGCAAGCTATAACTTAGATTTAGTAGAACAACGTTTAATTTTATTAGCTATTGTTGAGGCAAGAGAAAGTGGGAAAGGGATTAATGCTAATGATCCATTAACTGTCCATGCAGAAAGCTATATCAATCAATTTGGCGTACATCGCAATACCGCTTATCAGGCATTAAAAGATGCCTGTAATGATTTATTCGCAAGACAATTCAGCTATCAAAAAATAAATGAAAGAGGGAATATTGAGAACTATAGATCCCGTTGGGTTAGTGAAATTGGATATGTAGATAATGAAGCAGTGGTTAAGCTTATTTTTGCCCCTGCCATAGTTCCATTAATTACGCGCCTAGAAGAGCATTTTACTAAATACGAATTGCAGCAAGTTAGTAATCTCAGTAGTGCCTATGCTGTTCGTTTATATGAGTTATTAATTGCTTGGAGAAGTACGGGCTCTACTCCAATTATAGAGCTAAGTGATTTCCGTCAAAGAATTGGCGTACTCGATACTGAGTACAAACGTATGGAACGCTTTAAAACTAGTGTACTTGAGCTCGCTATTAAACAAATTAACGAACATACAGATATCATAGTGAAGTATGAACAACACAAAAGAGGTCGATCAATTTCAGGATTTTCTTTTAACTTTAAACAGAAAAAAAAGGACAGCCTATCAATAGAAAGAGTTCCGAATACTTTGGATCTTTCTTCAAAGATGACCGATGCTCAACGGCATATGTTTGCAAATAAACTTTCAGAACTCCCTGAAATGGGTCGCTATTCACAAGGAACTGAAAGCTATCCTCAATTTGCTGTTCGTATTGCTGAGATGCTACAAGACTCTGAAAAAATCAAAGAACTAGCCCCATACCTAAAAAAAGTGGGATACATGCCATCAAATAAAAAGGACACAGTAAATGGCTAAGTTATCGCTAAGTGAAGTATCTAAAAAATTTCATATTGATAGGTCAACCATTTACAGAGCTGTACGTAATGGGCGTTTATCACGCTCTAGTGATGGTCAATTTGACCTTTCGGAAGTGATTAGATGCTTTGGGGAGCCTGAGCAAACATCTCAACAAATTGAATCTTCTACATCAGATAGCGATGAATCTACAAAAAAACTCATTATTCATTTAGAAAATGAAGTTAAAAAATACCAAGAACGTGAAGAGCGTTTAATGCAGCAAATCGACCGTATGCAGACGCTTATTGAGTTAAAAACTGTTGCACCCGCCACGGCAGCGCCACAACAAGATGCTACGGCATGCGACACCGATATGCCACAGCATGCGACAACACAACAAGGCAATGATAATAAAAAGAATAATGAATTAAATATTGTAGAAAACGTGGCAGTGCCACAGCAAGAAACTACAGCACACCACAGCCAAACGCTACAGCATGCCACGTTGCAAAATGTGGCAGTGCCACAACCTAAAAAACGTGGTTTATTTGGCCGTGTACTAAATGCTGTTTTTGATAATGACTAAGGGAGAGAGATCATGCCGAAACTGAAAGACATTGCCCTGGGAATTATTGTGGCCCCGCTGCTGATCCCGATCATGCTGATTGCATCGTACCAGGATAAAAAGGCGCTGAAGAAAGAGCTGGATGAACGCCAAAAAGAAAAAGACCAGGCATCCTGATTATTCAATTGAGCTAATCAAAATCGTGAAACACTGCTTAAATAATAGGCGTGGAACGTGATAAATCATAAAAAAAGCCCAAACGGGCTTGATTGGGCTATAAACTTTGAAATAAGTATATGAATTTCAAGGTAAATTATAACACGTTTCGTATAAGGTGTATTATGTTAATTTTAGGAAGTCTTTAGAGTTGGCCTTCAAGTAACTGACCTATTTCTAACCTGGTATAGCCACGTTCTTTAAAGATCAAAATAATTGCTTTTCGATAGTTCTCACAATGAGCAGTTTTATACTTATTAATTAATTGGATTTCGGAATTAAGCTCGAGGTCATTTTTTATCGTCAATACTTCCGTAGAGACTTTATTAAAAATCTTGAAATTAAACATACAGGCGCTCTTTATCAATATTGTAGCGGCCCGACTACAACAAACACCTGCCTCAGCTTAGCTAGACACCCTTGGGCGCAAGGATTACAAATTCAGCAGGATTCTGCAAGCTTTACCCAATTGAAAGCATTATTATTCATCTAAATACCCGGCCATTTAACATAATGGTTGTTATGCGAAATTCCTAGCATATTCACCTTTTGTCTTATATCTTTGTTTTTACCAATAGGTAAAATATATTCATAACCTACATCGGAAAAGTAGGTAGTTAAGAAAAAAATTGCAGAGATTTATAAGCCTTATAGTAACGGGAGAGACTATAGGGCTTTTTATTTATCTTAATATTCATATACCTAATGGATTTGCTTTTCAACTAGTTCCAATTTGTTTAATGCTTGCCGTTTTTTATGATCATTATTAATCTTTACAACTAGAGCTAAAATAAAAACCATCACTATAAAAACAAGGAAAATCAAATGCTTTTTCATCATTAATTCCGTCTTTTGATCTTTAAGAATGCCTTGCTCCTTTGTAAATAGATATGACATAAGGGAAGCACTGATACAAGCCTTTTTAAATGACTTTAGCAACTCGATAAACAGTTGCAACTCCACAATTCACTGCTTTGGCAATTTCTTCCTTAGTCATATTGCCAGCTGCTAGTAATTCTTTTATTCGTTTGTGCTTAGCCTCATTGGCTTTCTTACCTGTTGGCTTGTAACCCGAACGTGCCAAGCCCTGCTTAATACGTTCTATACGTTTCTCATTGTCCAGGCGGGCCATTGTTGCCAGGAGATCAATCAACATATTGTTGATGAGATCCAGGATTGAATGAGTAATGCTGTCATTGGTTTGAATCATTTGGTAGGTAGTAGGAAGATCTGCTACGACTAAACGAAGTCCCTTCTCCTGGATCCTGCGCTTCAGCTCTTGAAAATCCTGTTGGGTTAGGCGTGATAATCGGTCAATACTTTCAACCAACAAGGTGTCGCCTTGATTTGCTTCTGACAGTAGCTTATTCAATTCAGGTCGGTCTAACTTCGTACCACTATAGTTTTCCACGTACACAATGGTTTCGCCCAAATTCAAGTTTTGGTTTAGATCCTGAAGAATCTGCAAAGCCCTTTCTGCATCTTGATCTTTAGTTGAAGCTCGTAGATAAATACGTGTATTCATTTCTATCATTTAATCTTAATTCTGTTAGATTAATGATAATACTATCATTTAATTATCACATTAAGTCTAATGATAGAGGTTGTATGCGATTTGGCTCTTTATCATTCAGCTATACTCTTTTGATAAAAAAAAGCATAACTAAAAGCCATGCCTTGGGAATTCGTATAACGTGTATTATGTTAATTTTAGAAAATCTGTTTTAGTTTGTACCTTTTCAAAATTATGTAAAAAGCAAATAAAACACTTATCCAGAACAAATAATCAAAAATAAAATATAAGAAGATAAATTGATCTATTCCTATAATAATATTTAAAGGATCTAGCGCTATACTCCCACCTGGAGATACTTCACCATCTACTAAAAACTGTAAGGGAAATCCTCCTCCAATGACTTTAACTTTTCCAAGCTTGTCTACAACTATACGATCCACTAATGTATATTTCTGATAAAACAAAGATAAATAAGTAAAAATAAAAGATAAGCAATTGAAGTATAAAAATTTTTTCATAATTTCCTCTCATATATCTACTAATTTTAACAATTTTTAATCAGAGCCTTTTGGAATAATTTGCTTTAATTTCTCTATTACTTTCTCAAAAAATTCCTTTAATATGAAAAGATTAGAATTTATTTTATTAAGTTTACTTGCAGCCTGCAGTCCAGTTACAGAAAAAATTGAATCAAATATAGTTGTTCCACGTATTCAATATACGGGGGGAGCAGATAATGCAAGTTATAGTGAGGCTAAGCTTATTAGGGAAGGTAAATGCCTATACCTAGAACATGCTGATGGCTCTAAAGTTCTGCCAATTTTTGCTACAAAAACTCTAGATTGGGATACGGAAACTAAGAGCCTAAAAGTAGATTCGGATACTTATTTTTTAGGTGATAAAGCAGCATATGGAGGCGGAGAATCCTATCCTCTAGAAAAAAATAATTATTCTTGGATAACTGAAGTAGATCATAGCTGTGATACCTCAAAAGTTATAGTTATTAATCGACTCATAAGACCAATTGAAGAACTACCAAAATGAAGAATAGCCTATTTTACTGTCTTACATTAGTTCTACTTATAGGATGCCAGCCATTTGAAAAAGATGGATATATTTTTATTAAAAATCAGACTGATTATCCAATTACAGACCTTAAAGTAACTTATATTAGTGCTCAAAAAACTTATAGCTTAGGTACTCTTTATCCTTATTCAGAATATAAATACGCCATCAATTACGAGCGGCACAATGAGGATTCAATAATCTTTTCATATTTAGATAAAAATCATAAAGAGATTAATCAAGAAGTAGCTACGTATGCAGCCAAATATGATAGGAAAAGTTATGAAATAGTTATTCAATAGAATATAAATTACAATTACTAATTGAACGAAAAAACTTCAATTTGAAATTTCAAAAACTTGATTTTCCCACTAAACAACTATCCATTTAACATAGTGGGCGTTATACGCAATACACTTGTATATTAATATAGATATCAACCACTTAATAAAACCAGAAAAAGCCAAAAATGACCGAAAAGCCGATTTTGAAACAAGTCGGCTTTTTTATGAGCAGTTTTGATAGTTCTTGCCAATAATTTTGTTTAAAAAGTAATCAATTTTGAGATTTTTCAAATTTTATCAATGCCTCAATGTCCCAAATTATCCACATTTTTTGTGGATAAAATTTAGGCTATTTTGTACGCCCTGGCGCACATGAATCTCGGCCCTTTGCGGCTGTCCAAGATAGGTGAATTTTCATATGATGAATTGGTCAGGAACAGGAAGTTCCTTAGAATTACAAAGAATGAGCACCAGGATGGGGCCAGATACGACAAGCACTAAGCCAGCACAGACCTAAAGTTCCAATAAAAAACCTCGGCAGGATGCCGGGGTTTTTTATTTAAAAAACTTAATTTGGAAAAATTCATTTTAAATTCTAAAAAATGCACAATCAATTTACTTTTTAAAAACGTCTCTTTTTTATGGTCTCGTTTTAAGTTATTATACTCATATCTAAAAATGGGTAAGAACATGAGTAATTTTGATATTATTTGGCAAAATCTCCAGATTCAAATGGATCAATATGAGAGTAATTTTGATGAAGTTACGAAACAAAAATATGGAATATACTGGACAAATTTGGATCTAGCTTATGAAATAGTGAGTAACTTAGTTGATACTTTTGATGAAGATTTTTTAGAGAATATTACTAATAAAAAATTTCTTGAGCCTTGTGTTGGAATGGGGAGTTTTATTTTCGCATTTCTAAGAAAATTGTATGAGAAAAAAATTTCTAAAGAACAGATAAATAAAGTTATTAAAAATATTTATTTTTGTGATATTGATGAGAATATATTAATATATTTTTTTTCATGTTATCAAGATTTCGTTAAAAATTTATTTAATTTAGATATTGATAATAAATTATTTAAATCTAACTCAGCTAAAGGTCTAATCTTTAATAATTATTCTGATGAATATATATCTTTAGAAAAAGCATTTGGGAAGGAGGTTAAATTTGATATTTTAATTACCAATCCCCCTTATAAAGGTTTAAAAATAGATGCTAAAAATTACTCAAATCCATTAGAATACGAGTCTGATAAAAAATTTTATAGTGATTTATCTAATAAATTAACTAAGAACTTTGAGCTAAGCAATCAAGGTGTTCCTAATCTTTACAAATTTTTTGTTGAAAAGATTATCCTAGAATACACACATGAAAAATCATATATTTCTTTGCTTATTCCTAATACTTTTTTGGCAGATAAAACAGCATTTAATTTAAGAAAATATATTATTGAAAATACAAAAATAAATAGAATTGACTATTTTGAAGAAAAATCAGGTCTATTTAAAGGTGTTACTCAAGCTCTGACAAACATTTACTTACGTAAATTTAAGGTGAATAATTACAGCATTGTTTTTTCAGAAAAC
>NZ_VPAQ01000002.1:0-267518 GCF_013419135.1 Acinetobacter sp. YH12100
AACTTAAACATTTTCGGATATTAACAGAACGCTATAGAAATAGACGGAAACGCTTTGGTCTAAGAATGAATTTAATTGCTGGAATGGTGAATTGGATGCTCTTAAATTAACTTTCGCAAGAGATCTATTGGTGTGGCATATATGACCCCGATGGTTGTTTTTGATACCTTTGGGATTGTTTCCGGCATCACTGAGGGACGTGTTCCACTCGCGTATATCCTTGCCTTAGGTGCCATGCTGTTAACGGCATTCAGCTATGCGCGATTTAGTCGCCAGACAGAAAAACCGGGCTCGGCTTATACTTATACGGCGGAATCTTGCGGGCCGAAAGCCGGTTTCTTTGTTGGCTGGTGTGCCTTAATGGATTATATATTGCTGCCGCTCGTGAATGCTTTACTGGCCGGGATTTATTTGGAAGCTCTGATTCCAGGCGTGCCATATTGGGTGTGGGTCTGTATCTTTACCGGTTTGGTGACCCTGATTAACTGTTTCCGCATTAATATCTTGGCGAACTTAAGCCTGGTTTTTGTGGTGGCTCCCTTGATTTTAATGCTGCTGTTTATCTATCTGGTGATCAAGGGTATTGGTACGGAGCAAGGTTATCATCACGTCCTGACCATGACGCCATTATTGAACGGCGATAGCAGTATATTGCCGTTAATTGCCGGGGCATCAATTTTATGTTTCTCGTTTCTGGGCTTTGATGCCGTGACGACAATATCACACGAAACTAAAGACCCGAAAAAAAATATTCCACGTGCTGTAATGCTGACCACGTTGACAGGCGGGGTGATTTTCTTCTCGGCATCGTGGTTTATCCAGTTGTATTTCCCCAGCAATGTCCGCTTTAACAACCCCGATGAAGCATTGCCTGAAATTGTGATGTATGTCGGTGGGGCACTATTTCAGGCAGTGTTCCTCTGCGCGCAAATCATGAATACCTTTGCTTCAGGTTTGGCGACTCATGCCAGTGCCTCGCGTTTAATCCATATCATGGGACGTGACGGAATTTTCCATAAAGGCACATTCGGTCAAGTGCATAACAAGTTGGGTACACCACTTTATGCCGTGCTGTTCATTGGCTTAACTTCACTCCTCGCCATCAGCCTTGATCTTGCGACAGTGGTGAGTATGGTGAGTTTTGGTGCCCTGATTGCCTTTACTGCAGTGAATTTCTCGGTATTTGTGAAATTCTTTGTTCAGGATAAACAGCGCCAAGGCTTAAAAAATATCTTCCTTAACTTGGTTTTGCCCCTGCTTTCGGTGGGCGTGATGTTGGGTTTATGGATCAACCTGGAAATGTCAGCTTTGATCTGTGGCTGTATTTGGCTCGCAGTAGGCGTGCTGCTCTATATGTATAAGCGTCTGCGTAAACAGAATATTGTGATTAGTAGTGCTTACTAAAATCGAATCAATTGTATTGAAGTAATAGTGAGAAGATGAAATGAATAAACCAAAATTTATTGAAGATGTCGAGTTTAAAGCCAGTATTAATACACAGAGTGGCAAAGAGTGGAACTGGATTAATCCCAAACATGGCAATTTTGAACATCCTGCCAATTACTATGAAAGCTCACTCGAAACTGGGCATGCGTTTCCAGGTTTAAATGCCGATCTTGAATGTGATGTGGTGGTGATTGGTGGTGGGCTACTTGGAGCATCGACAGCACTCCATCTGTCTGAACATGGCATAGATACCATTTTGGTAGAAAAAAATCGCATTGGTGGCGCTGCTTCAGGACGTAATGGTGGACAGCTCACACCAGGGCTAGCGCGTTGGGAAGCGTCAGAAATGATTGAGCATTTCAGCTATGCAGATGCGAAAAAACTCTGGTACTTTAGCTCTACTGAAGCGATGTCTTTAATCGATGACATTGCAGCAAAATACCAACTTGAGCTACAGCGTAAACGTGGACATATTACCGCAGCAGTGCATGAAGGGCACTTGGTTGGTTTAACTCAAGGGGCAGATGCACGTAAATTTTTAGGTGAAGACCACACCAAAATTGTCGGTGAGCATGAGCTGAAACAGCATATTGCTTCAGAGAATTATTGTGGTGGTCTAATTGACTCGCTGGGGGGACATATCCATCCACTCGCACTGAACCGTGGACTGGTTTATGGCTTCTGCCAAAACGGTGGACAGGTGTTTGAGCAAACTGAAGTGGTGTCAGTAGAAGAGCGTGAAGATGGGATTTATGTCACGACCATAAGTGGCGTAGTAAAAGCGCGTAAGAGTGTGGTCATGGGCGTACATCATGCTTCGTTTAAACTGCTGCAAAAGAACAATCAGACCACAATTCCATTTTATACTTACGTATGTACCACCGCGCCTTTAGAAGTAAGTTTAAAAGAGCTATTGCCAACCGATGCGCCTGTCTACGACACCCAGTTCCAGATTGATTATTACCGGGGTGTGTCTCAAAACCGAATTTTATTTGGTGGTGAAGGGACAGGTTCGTGTTGGAGTCCTGAAAAAACCCATCAGTATTTGTTAGGTCGAATTCAGCATGTATTCCCACAATTAAAACAGGTTGAGCTGGATTTTGTCTGGAGTGGAACCACGGATCTGACCATGAATGGTGCAGCCGACAGCCGTAAATTTGGCCATAAATTCCCGATTTATGCCGTGCAAGGCTGGAGTGGGCATGGTGTGGCGCAAACGGTGCGTATCGGTAAAGCGATTGCAGATGATTTCTGTGGCAAGGCAGATGATTTCAATATGCTGACCACTATTCAGCATCAGGATATGTTGTTTGGTCGCACACTTGCCCCTGTGGTGATTCCAATTGCCAAAACTGCCTATGGACTGGGAGCATTGGTGAATCCGGGCAAGATGGTATCTTTCTAAAATTAAATATAAAAAATTCCCCTTTCTTAAAAGGGGAATTTAGGGGGGATTAAAAAGAGGAAATTAAGTGATTTGTTCTTTTACTTTCCGCTTTAAAAACTTCGGTTTCCATTCACTGGCAATTACGCCCAGTACCACCATCAATCCGCCCAACAGTGCCAGTGCAGGTAAGCGTTCTCCTGCAAGTCGGCCAAAAAGTGCTGCCCATACCGGTTCACCGGCATAGATAATTGCTGCCTGTGATGGATCTACCCTACGTTGTGCCCAGTTCATGACCAGTTGAATCATCGCACTGGCAATGCCTAAACCGACTAAAATGCCTGCCAGATGCCAGTGAAATTCAGGTAGCTGAGATTCACCTAAAACAGGTGCAATCATAAAGCAGAACAAGGACGCAAAAATCAGTTGCAGCACTGTGACCCGGCGTACATTCACCTGCTCAGCAAAATAACTGATCAAAATAATCTCCAGGGCAATGGCAATGGAGCCAAGTAAAGTCAAAGTTTGTCCAAAACTGAGCTGAATTGCTGCAAAGCCATTACCAGTCAAAAACACTAACCCGATAAAGGCAAACAATGCCCCGATCCAGGTCATCACCTGTGGTTTTTGACCAAACAGCAGCCAGAGCAGGATTGGTACCAGTGGAACATACAAGGCGGTTAAAAAAGCAGACTCGCTGCTGCTAATCGTTTGCAATCCCACGGTTTGGGTGCCGTAACCGATGGCGATCATGAGCCCAATCACCGCGCCGGCAATAATCTCCTTGAGGGTCATACCTTTTAAAGATTTTAATGAGATCAGGGTCACGGCAATGGCGGCTGCAGCAAAACGCAGCCCAACAAACATAATCGGACTGCTAAAATTCAGCCCGTATTGTACGGTAATAAAACTGCCGCCCCAGATCAGGGTAATCAGAATTAAAGCAAGCTGCGGAAGTTTGGCTGCCAGAGCGGGAGAGCGAAAAGTGGAGATGAGGGTCGACATATCAGGAGATCGGAAAATAACAAATAAAAAAGAGGCCCGAAGACCTCTTGTGCAGCAGGCTTAATTATAGCGCCTGTTGTTCATCTAACAATAACTGCGCTTCACGCAGGCTTAATGTACCTTCGTAAATGGCACGACCAGTAATAGCACCTAGAATGCCCGGCTGATCTTTCAGGTTACGGACGTCATCCATATTGGTTACGCCGCCTGAAGCAATCACAGGTAAACCTGAATATTGTGCCAGATTTACGGTTTGCTCAATATTCACACCCTGCATCATGCCATCACGGGCAATGTCAGTATAGACAATGCTGGATACGCCCGCATCGGCAAAACGCTTGGCCAGATCTGTCGCTTTGACATCCGTCACATTGGCCCAGCCATCGGTTGCCACCATGCCATTCATGGCATCAATGCCGACAATGATATGACCCGCGAATTTTTTGCATGCTTCTTCCACAAATTCAGGATCCTGAACTGCTTTGGTACCAATAATCACAAAAGATACGCCTGCTTGCAGATAATGCTCGATGGTTTCCATCGAACGGATACCGCCGCCAATCTGGATCGGTAAATCTGGCTGCGCTCTGGCAATGGCTTCAACCACTGGCTTATGGATAGGCGTACCTGCGAAAGCACCGTTTAAATCCACTAAATGCAAGCGGCGAGCGCCTTCATTTACCCAATGCTGTGCTGTTGCGACCGGATCGTCAGAAAATACGGTATCGTCTTCCATACGACCTTGTTTTAAACGGACACATTTGCCATCTTTCAGGTCAATTGCAGGGATGATCAGCATGCTTTCGCTCCTTGCTTAATCTTTAGAATGAATTTGAGTGAGTTCATCTTAGCAAATAAAGTCGAAATTTCTAACTCTTAAACAGTATCAATAAAGAAAACCTGTCCGAAGACAGGTAGCAGTGAGGTCATTTATTTTAATGGCATTAATGATTCATCTCTTGAATGGAGATCAGGTTTTCCATAACGGGTCGTGTACTGAGCTGGTCGATGATCGAAGCGGTAAGATCTGTTAAAGTCACAACCACCTCATCGATCGTGCTCATCACGGCATTCATGCGTACATCAAGTTGCCAGAACCAATACGCCACTTAAACGCTTAAGCCGTCGATGAAGGACGGATTCTCAATTTCAATGAAGTATTGGGAATCTCTCTGGGTAATAAATCCCGACGCAGCAATTCTTCAAATACCAACACTGGCGCATAGGCATCTGCAGCTGCATAGTCAATCTGGGCTGCACTTAAGTTTTTGCTGGCCCAATTGGAAGTGCTAATCCGTTTCGATTTAGGAAAATTTAATCCAAATAACAGGGCGATGGCATTTTTCAGTCCGACCGGATTTTTTAGACCAAAATGACCAAAGCATTTCGACAGCTCAATCACGCTATTCAGTTCTATGCCTCGTTTACGAAACAGATGCGCATCATTTTTCAGGCCAAAACCAACCTTGATCTGATCACGATTGGCAAAAATCGGCGCGAGAAATGTCCAGATCGCCGGACTCATTTGAAATAAATAGGCTTTGTCTAAAGTCGCCAGCTGAATCAGATGTGGCCCAGTGGAGACTTCACCGACTTTAAAGGTGGGCTTGGATTCAGAATCGAAACCCAGGACTGCACAGCTTTTTAGCTCATGTTCAAGGGCATGACACTGTTCCAGGCTATTAATCACCTGAATCTGTTGCATCGGAAGATTTTGAAATACAGGAAAGGTCTGAATTTTTTCCTTGCTTGGTAAAATGTCCAGCAGCTGTTCCATACGCATTAATCATGAAATGAATGCGTTCAGCTTAATCACTTTTCTAGCGCTAGGCAAAAATAAAGCCCATAAAGAATGAGCTTTATACAAAATTTAAATAGGATTAATCAGTGTGATAGCTACTCTGTTCCATCTGCGCCTGTTGAGCACGCGTCACATAGTCTTGATAAGCTGGGATTGCAATCGCGGCTAAAATACCGATTGGAAAAATAAGTACATAAATCAATCCCAACACCTTTTCCCAAGCTTTGGTGGTACGTCGCGGGCCGTATTGATTGCTTCTGTCATCACCTTTGGCAAAAATCAGATAAAGGATAAAAATCAGATTGAGTAGCGGAACCAAGATCAGCAGCGATAACCATCCAGTATGATTGCGGTCATGTAGACGGCGAATAGTAAAAACAAAACTAAAATAAAGCATGACCAAGTAAGCGAGTCCGATGAGAACAGTTGCAACCATGGATGAGCCTGCCAAGGCAGAGCTATCCATAAATAGGCCAGGTGAAAAAGCTGCAATGATCCCAATGATGATCAGGAGCGAAAAGGTCATTAGCATGTTCCAGCCGAGATAAGACAAGCGGCCAAAACGACCATTTGGGCTTAAAGCTGATTCATTGCTTGGATAGTGTGGATTCATTATTGTATTTCCCTTGAGTTTAATTATTTTTAAATATAATGAGTTACTTCAACATCATAACAATTTTAATGACTAAAAAATAGTCAGAATCACTAGCAGTGAACTAATCTAAATGAATAAAAAAGCCCGCAATCTGCGAGCTTTTTAGGTGAAAGGAAAATCAGATTTTCCAGTCCACAAAGTTTTTCAATAACTGCAAACCGGCGGTATGACTCTTTTCCGGATGGAACTGGGTCGCGAACAAGTTTTCTTTATGAATCGCGGTACAGAACTCGATGCCATAGGTACAGCTGGCAGCCACCAGCTCTGAATCTTGTGGCTCGACATAGTAGCTATGTACAAAGTAGAACCGCGCATCCTGTTCAATATTGTTCCACATCGGATGGTCTGGATTGGCCTGATGTACCTGATTCCAGCCCATATGTGGCACTTTTAGACCGGCCATTTCCGGGAAATGCTTGACCGCACCTTTGAAAATACCCAGCGCATTTGTGCCACCATTCTCTTCAGAATGCTGCATCAAGGCCTGCATACCGACACAGATTGCCAGTACCGGTTTGTTAAACACGGCATTGCGTACCACTTCATCGATACCTGCTTCATGCATACCTTGCATACAGTCACGCATGGCGCCTACACCCGGAAAGACAATTTTGTCTGCTTGCGCAATCAATTTGGGATCATTGGTCACATCAACCGTGGCACCGACATGTTCGAGTGCTTTTGCTGCAGAGTGCAAATTTCCCATGCCATAATCAAGAAGGGCAATACGGGTCATTACAGCGTTCCTTTGGTTGAAGCGACCGTGTTCGCAGCACGCGGATCCACTTCACAGGCCATACGCAGCGCACGCGCAAAAGCTTTAAATACGCTTTCGATCTGGTGATGGCTATTTTTGCCTTTCAGGTTGTCGATATGCACGGTCATCAATGAATGATTGACAAAGCCCTGGAAGAATTCAGAGAATAAATCCACATCAAAACGGCCGATCATGGCACGGGTAAATGGAATATCCATAAACAGGCCTGGACGACCGGACAGATCCACCACAACACGGCTTAAAGATTCATCGAGTGGTGCATAAAAGTGACCGTAGCGTTTCAGGCCTTTTTTATCGCCCAGCGCTTGTGCAAAAGCCTGACCCAAGGTAATACCACAGTCTTCTACGGTATGATGGTCATCAATTTCCAGATCGCCTTCACAATGAATATCAATATCAAACAAACCATGACGCTTGATTTGATCAATCATATGGTCTAAAAATGGAATACCCGTGTTTAAGGTGCCTTGACCAGTACCGTCGAGATTCAAACGAACTCGAATTTTGGTTTCGTTGGTATTTCTTACCACTTCACTGATACGATCTGTCATAGACACGTTCCTCAAATACGTCAAAATGATTGATGTAGAAAATATTTTCGCCGTGACGACGTCACTGCATATTAGATTGCTCAGGAGGGTTTATCAATGCCTATTACCGTACATGCTTATACTTCTTTAGAAAATGATGAAGTGCGCAGCCAGCTTGAGCGACTGTATGACACTAGCCCTGAATTTAGCGATGGGGCAGATGCCATGGAACAACTAGAGCAAAACCTTACACAGTATACCTCAGTTTATAGTGCAGAATTTAATACCAAGATTATCGGGGCAATCTGGTGCACCGGACAGGGAGAAAGCCGGATTCTGGAAAATATCGTGGTGCATCCGGCCAACCGCGGGCGTGGCGTTGCAGAAAGGCTGGTCAGTGAAGTCTGCCGCATGGAAGAAGAAAAAGGGGTCAAGAATTTTGTGCCGGGGTGTGGTGCCATCCATCGTTGTCTGGCCAATCTGGAAAAAATCTAAAAATAGATCAAGCAGTCGCAGCCTTCGGGCTGCTTTTTTGTAAATAAGACCGCAGATTTGTTTTATTGGTGAAGTCTTTGGTAAAAACTGTTTAATTTATGACTCAAATTGATGCGAGTTGATGGAAAAGTAAACATTTGATGAAAATTATTCTCTGCGCTCTTGACGATTTAAAGCTGAAACTGTTTAATACGCGACATCGGCGTGATAGCTCAGTAGGTAGAGCAACGGATTGAAAATCCGTGTGTCCCCAGTTCGATCCTGGGTCTCGCCACCATATTTTAAAACATTTTAAAGTTTTCAATCCCTGATCCCATCAGGGATTTTTTTTAGACCAAAATTCAGTCATTCAATTATTTTTTTTATAATTTTGATTGACTAATGCAGCCAGATACGGCTTAATACACCGCATCGGCGTGATAGCTCAGTAGGTAGAGCAACGGATTGAAAATCCGTGTGTCCCCAGTTCGATCCTGGGTCTCGCCACCATATTCGAAAAAACCTCAAACATTGTTTGAGGTTTTTTTTCGCCTGTCATTTTGTCTTTCAGCTGAAAACAGTGGTTTTGCCTCACTATTCGGCTTTCAGACGATGAGTCCATGCTTTGCTGACTTTCAGGATAATTCACATGAGTTGCCATTCATCTGAGCAAGCATGAGTTATCCAATTAATCAATGTAATCTAGTAGATAAGAATATTGAAAATAGACTGAATCATCGTCAGTTGCAGTATTTGGGCCATCAATAATAGGGGAAAGGCAAACCAATGAATATCATGAAAATGTCTATATTCGGACTCATGCTCGGTGTTTACAGCATCGGAGCGCAAGCCGAGGACGAGCAAGCGGTGGTGACGCTACCAACCCTGACCGTGATGGCTGAACCTGAAATGAGTAATGAAACCGGCTATGTACCTTTTGTACAGGAAGAAAAGAATCTGCGTGCCTTACAGCATCAGGTGATTCGTGGTACCCGGGATGCAGAGAATTTTATGGTCAATCCTGATGTGGTGGCAAACCTCGAGATCCAGCCCATAAAAGCACCTGATTTAGATTCATTGTCACCGGCACTACAGCAGTACGTGCTCACCATTGCCCAGGGACTGCAATCCAGTGATCCAACCCAAGGGCTGTATACCATTCTGGAGAATTTTGGCATTGATCGGAGTAACAGCCTGCAGCCAGATCGCAATATGAAAATCCAGATCAATCTGGACAAGGTGAATATCGACCTGCTTGAAAATCACCTTAATGTACCTGCTGTCATACAATTACCGAAACAGCCCTGAAATACTGTCCAATGCTACCTATCCATCCCCGCCAGTCGGGGATTTTTTATTGCTAAAATTTACGGTAAAAGGAGCATTAATTTCTAATCGCCCGCTTAAAACCAGCTCGAAATATGCGCCAGTGATCAGGCTGACATGACCGTGTATCAATCCTCACAGTAATGCTGATCATATTTACACAAGTTTAAGGAACAATAAGGTATCTCCCCCTGAAATGAAGATGCGGAGGTTTTCCTTATGCGTCCCCTTAGCACAACTTTCCTTGTATTAATAAGCCTGTTTTCTGTGCTGCATCTGGTCAATGCACATGCCGCACCAGAATCTGTCACTTTACCGACACTGACCGTGATGGCAGACCGTGAATTGCGTGAAGAAACAGAGTTCATGCTTCCCCTGCAACAACAATCCAGCCAGAAAAAAGCGTTAAAGATGCGGATGCTGAAGATTGAACGCGAATTGCAGGACTACACGGTTAATGCTGATTTCGCGGGTGATCTCGACATTCTACCTAGCAGCAATCCGGCACGACTGGATAGCCTGCCACCGGGGCTGCAACAGTATGTGCAGGCGATTGCGGATGGTTTACGCTCTGCTGACCCACGTGATGGTATTTATCTGATGCTGGTGCCATTTGGTATTAACCGTAATGCAACTTCGGTTCAGGCTGCCCGAGAACAATTCAACCTGAATAATATTGACCGGACGCTGCTGAATGAATGGTGTGCTGCGAATGGTTGCTAGATAAAGTCAAACGATACAGCGCGAGCTTAAAACAGCAATGGTGATCAAATTTCCTTTTGGAACAGTTCGTGCCTTTGCAGAGGTTTTGTATAGAAGAATTGATTTTTGTTTAAAAAATAAGCATATTGATAAAAAGGAAATCTATACATAACCTGCAGCAGGAGAGCATGTGCATGCCGCGTGTTTTTATGATTTTAGCCGCTGTGACACTGGCAATTTTTATCGGGCTGTTTTATCAAAACTCTGCCCAGAAAAAACATCAGGCTGATTTGCTCGAATATGAAACTGTGCTTGAAGAAAAAACCGAGAGCATTGCGCAGCAAGCACAGGACTGGTCTAAACCGATTCAGCTTGAGCTTGAGGATGATCGTCTGGATGGGGACTATGCCATCATGGCCGAATTTATGCTGGGTCAACTACGGGACAGTGCCGAGGAGCGCAATCAGTATCTACGCGACCTGAAAGCGGCCAACTGGCAGAATTTTCTGGATATTGACCGTCTGGCCAAGGATCAGGCACAAGACTATAAAGAAACTGAAGCCATGCTCAAGCAAGTGCATCAAATTGTGAACAGCTATCAGCAGCAAATTCAGCAGCGTGATGCCGAGCTGATCAATAAGGCACAGCAACTGGATATTAAAAACCGTTATCGCCAGCAGCTGACCGCGAACCTGCAAGCCGATCAACAGCAAAGTAATGCCCATGCGATCTTTGAGATTGAGAAACAAAGTCTGGCCAAGGCAGATGCCTTATTTGCCGTATTGAAAAAGCATAAATGGCAAAAGAAAAATAAAACTTTCATGTTTTATGAAGATAAAGCAGTGAAAGAGTTTAATGCGCTGTATAAAGAAATATTAAATCTGAATAAACAGATGCAACAGATTGCGACAGCAAACCAGAAAGCGGTGGAAAACAAGTTATAAGCTGCTAGAGATAACAGGATTGCCATAGGACTGTCATCTGCTGTTCAAACTCGCTTGCTAAGTTGGAGGGGTCGCACAGATCACGACATAACATTTAAGCAGGTGAGTCATGCAAACAATTCAGGTTTTTGCTGATATTCAGCAGGTGTACGGTGAGTTTGTCGCAAATAAAATATGTCCAAAACTACAAAGTCTGAATAATGAGGGCAGGAGCCGATTTTTCTTGAATCAATATTTCAAGCTGATCGAGGACTGGCACTATACTGAACAGATTGTGATCCAGTTTAATCAGCAATATTTCAGTCTGGATCTGGAAGGCGCGCCGGATTTTATGGATCAGGAAAATTATATGCGCTGGCTACAATCAGAACTACTGCATTAATCCAGTCACCCTATTCATTCTCTGGCTAAACTCAAGCTGTCGATCGAGGCAGCTTTTTTATTTTCCAGATTTGGTCTGCATCTTGCTGCTGTATTGGCACAGCGTAAATAAGCGCTGATTCCAATTCCGGCCTGAACCAGCTATGCTGAAATGAATAAAACCGTCGCTATAAGCATGACAGGCGGCGCATGCATGAGATGGAGGGCGATATTGATGCAAGAACTGATTTGTTATAAGCAACTTCCGGTCTGGACAGAAAAGAGTATTCCTCAGGGCTTCAAGAATCAGCACAATACCAAAGCAGGGACTTGGGCCAAACTGACGCTACTTAAAGGCGAGCTGCGTTTTGCCATGCTGGAAGCATCCGGTGTGGTGCAATCTGAACATGTATTTACACCAGAACAGCAACCGCCATTTATTGAACCTGAGGCTTGGCACAAGATTGTTTCTGCCAGCGAGGATGTCGAATGCCAGCTGCGTTTTTATTGCCGGCCTGAAGATTACTTCATCAAAAAATATCAGTTGAATCCTACCCATTCTGAAGTGCTGGCGGCCATGCCCTATTTAAAGGGTGGCCGTGCGCTGGACGTCGGTTGCGGTACAGGACGTAATGCGCTGTATTTAAGTCAGAATGGTTTTAATGTCGAAGCCTGGGATGTCAATGAAAACAGTTTGCAGACCTTAAGACAGATTGTGCAGACGGAGCACATTGATCACGTGCAGATCCAGCGCCGTGATCTCAACACAGATACCAGTATTACAGGCCAGTATGACTTCATTTACTGCACCGTGGTGATGATGTTCCTCGAGGCCAAAACCATTGCACCCTTGATTGCGCAGATGCAGCAGGCCACCGTGCCGGGTGGTTATAACCTGATTGTTTGTGCGATGGATACGCCAGAGATTCCGGTACAGCCCGATTTTCCATTTAGCTTTAAGCCGGGCGAGTTACGGGCTTATTATGAGGACTGGAAGATTGTGAAATACAATGAAAATATTGGTGAGCTGCATCGGGTGGATGCACAAGGCCAACGGATTAAACAGCATTTTGCGACCATGTTAGCGCAAAAGGTCGAATAAGTGCTTTAAGCTGCTGTTAAACTCTTGAATTAAAATGAGAGTGTTCAAAACAAAAAAAGATGTCGTAATGACATCTTTTTTATGCTTTTAAAAAGCTTAAGCCGCTTTTTTAAACCAAGAGAACCAGCCTTTTTTCTCAGCTTTTACTTCTGCTTGAGCAGCTTCGGCTTTCTCAGTAGTCGCGTCTTTTACTTCAGCAGCAGTTTCAACAGTTGCGTCTTTTGCTTCTGCTACTTCTGTTTTTGCAGCTTCAACTTGTTGTTCTGCGGTTGCCTGTGCAGTTTCTACTTGAGCAGTTGTTTCAGCTTTTACTGTTTCAACTTTCGCTTCAGTTACTTGTTTTGCATCTGTAGCAGTGGCTTGAGCAGCTTCAACTTTTGCTTGCACAGGCGCAACCGCTTCTGTAGCAACAGTTTGAACTGTAGTGGTTGTAGCAGCAGGTGCTACTTGAGCTTCAGTTGCCATTGCAGATGCAGAAGTTGCTACGATTGCAGTCGCAAGCATTGTTTTAAGCATGTTCATATAAACCCCTTAAGGAAGTAGGAAAAAAGAGGCTTGATCATACACAGATAAAATTTAAGCGATTCATAATTAAGATTTTAATGGTGGAAAAATAAACCAATTTTACAAAGGGATAACATTCTAGTTTAAATAAAAAAGCTCCGAAGAGCTTTAACTAATGACATAAAGCTTTGGTCGAGGTTTAGATTCTTCATATTTAATTAAAGAATCAAATGTTAGTTCATTAAAGTCTTTTTCAGATATACGAATTTCATCGAGCATTTTCTGCTTACTAAATTTTGGATCTGAAGCTAATGTTAAAATTAATTTAGGAAGCATTACGCTTTCATCACGGTGAGTTTCGTTAGGCTCATTAATGTGATAACCTAAGGTATTAATTTTCATAGAGTTACTTCGATAAAACCAATCTGTTATACGTTGCAATTTATGCGATTTATAATTTATAGCCTTTAAACATGTTCGCCATACTTTCTTATAGTCGATCATATTTTCAATCGTTAAATAAGAAGGAACTGTACTTAAAAAACCTTCAGTAGGCATTAAAAATTCTGAAGCAAACTTATCTGCTTCAGTTTCTAAAATGCGATTGTCTACTTCATTGCGGACATATTTATTATGTGTGTGCATAACGGTGTGGCCTAATTCATGCGCACAATCGAATCTTACCCGTTCGGCAGATTTTGTATCATTCAAAAAAATAAACGGTGAGCCTGATTCATCATCAAAAAAAGAAAGGGCATCAATTTCTTTTTTTGTATAAAAAACCCCGCACTAAGCGGGGTTTATTTTTATCTGAGTATTTAAGAATTAAACACGTTCGATAATGGTCGCAATACCTTGACCCAAACCAATACACATGGTCGCAAGACCAATTTGTGTATCTTGCTGTTCCATCACGTTCAACAACGTCGTTGTGATACGCGCACCAGAACAGCCCAATGGGTGACCCAATGCAATCGCACCACCGTTCAAGTTTACACGGTCTTGTTGGTCATAAATGCCTAAGCCTTTAAGAACAGATAAACCTTGTGCTGCGAATGCTTCGTTCAGTTCAAATGTTTGAATATCAGCAATCGACAAGCCAGCACGTTTAAGCGCTTTTTGAGTTGCTGGCACTGGACCATAACCCATGATCGCCGCATCACAGCCTGCAACCGCCATCGAGCGAATCACAGCACGTGGCTTAAGACCTAAAGCTTGAGCACGTTCAGCAGACATCAGCAACATTGCAGAAGCACCGTCAGACAACGCTGAAGAAGTCGCAGCAGTCACAGAACCACCTTTCGGGTCGAATACTGGACGTAAAGCCTGGAACGCTTCAAGGTTAGCATCTGGACGAATGACTTCGTCTACATCGCACAGGACTTTGAAGCCATTTTGGTCATGACCTTCAACACCAATAATTTCGTTTTTGAAACGACCTTCTTGGGTTGCAGCCCAAGCACGGCGGTGAGATTCCACACCAAACGCATCCTGTTCTTCACGGGTAATGCCGTTCATACGACCGAGCATTTCAGCGGTTAAGCCCATCATGTTCGACGCTTTTGCATAGTGCTTAGACGCTTCTGGGTTAAGGTCGATGCCGTGCATCATACCTACGTGGCCCATATGCTCAACACCACCAATAATAAACACGTCGCCTTGACCGGTCATGATTTGTGCCGCAGCCGTATGGATCGCTTGCATCGAAGAACCACACAGACGGTTAACGGTTTGACCTGCAACAGTCTTCGGTAAATCAGCCAATAACGCAATGTTACGGGCAATGTTCATCCCTTGTTCCAGGGTCTGATTCACACAGCCCCAGATCACGTCTTCAACTTCATTCGGGTCGAATTCGTTACGTACCATCAGGGCACGGACAAGTTCAGCAGACAGGCTGTCCGCACGTACATTGCGGAACATACCGTTTTTGGTTTTACCCATTGCTGAACGTACGCCATCGACGATGACAACGTCACGTGGATTTAAAGTAGCCATTCACGTTGCTCCTTAACCGTAGAATTTTTTGTTGTTAGCAGCCATTTCACGCAACATTTCTGGCGCTTCATAAGCTTTACCAAGGTGCGCATACTTATTGCAAAGCGCAACATATTCAGCTACACCGGTTTGATCTATGTAACGGCATGGACCACCACGGAATGGAGGGAAACCGACACCCATGATCATTGCCATATCTGCTTCAGAAGCAGTCGCGACAATGTTGTCTTCCAGGCAACGAACCGTTTCGTTACAGAAAGCCAGCATCATACGGTCAATGATTTCCTGAGCGTCAAATTCACGTTTTTCCACAGTTGCAACAGAGGCCACAAGCTCATATGCAGTTGGATCAACCACTTTGGCTTTTTTGCCTTTACGGTCAAGTTCATACTTGTAGAAACCCACGTCGTTCTTTTGCCCCAGACGTTTGTTCTCATACATGGTTTGAATCGAACCTTTGAAGTCCGGTTTCATACGATCCGGGAAGCCTTCAGCCATCACTTCTGCACCATGCACGCCAGTATCAATACCGACCACGTCCATCAGGTAAGCAGGGCCCATCGGCCAGCCGAATTTTTCCATCACTTTATCGATTTGCTGGAAATCAGCACCATCTTTAAGCAATAGGTCAAATGCACCGAAGTAAGGGAACAATACGCGGTTGACCAGGAAGCCCGGGCAGTCATTCACCACGATTGGTGTTTTACCCATTTTCTGAGCAAGTACCACAGTCGTTGCAATGGCTTCGTCAGAGGTCTTCGCGCCACGGATCACTTCAACCAAAGGCATCATATGTACCGGGTTAAAGAAGTGCATCCCCACGAAGTTCTCAGGACGTTGCAGGCTTTCAGCCAGACGCGTGATCGAAATCGTAGACGTATTTGAAGCAATGATGGTGTTCTCACGTACTGATTTTTCAGTATCAGCAAGTACAGCAGCTTTGATTTTAGGGTTTTCAGTTACCGCTTCAATCACGATATCCACTTCTTTAAACTCTTCCAGGCTTAAAGTCGGACGGATACGTGCAAGCGTTTCACCCATTTTCGCTGGTGTCATTTTTTTGCGTTCAACCTGTTTGGTCAACAGTTTGTTCGCTTCAGACATACCCAATGCAAGCTGTGGATTACCAATATCTTTCATGATGATTGGTGTGCCTTTGCTCGCCGCCTGATAAGCAATACCACCACCCATGATCCCAGCGCCAAGTACCGCCGCCTGGTTTACCGGATGCGCACCTTTTTCGTAGCGCTTCGAGGTTTTTTTCACGATCTGATCGTTCAGGAACAAACCGATCAATGCACCTGCTTGTGGCGTAACTGCAGCTTTGGCAAAGCCTTCAGCTTCAACTTTTAACGCGTCATCACGATGCAGGCTCGCACCGGCCTGTAATGAATCAAGCAGTAATTTTGGCGCCGGATATTGAGCCGGATTGGCCTTGGCCAAAACCATGCCTTTCGATGAGTTAAACGCCATCATCTGTTCAATCGGGCTGAGTTTAACCGGATCCAGTTTTTCCTGACGCTTGGTTCTCCAGTCTAAACGGCCATGAATCGCCTGTTTGACCAGATCAAGTGCAGCATCTTTAAGTTTGTCAGCAGCAACCACCGCATCTACAGCACCGTCTTTTAGTGCAGCAGCAGGCTTTTTCGGGTTGGCCATGGCCATCCATTCTACGGCGTTGTCGATACCGATCAGACGGCTTAAACGCACTGTACCACCGAAGCCCGGGAAAATGCCCAGCTTGATTTCAGGCAGACCGACTTGCGCCTGTTCTGACATGACACGGTAGTCACACACCAGACACATTTCAAAACCACCACCCAGTGCCATGCCATTAATGGCCGCCACTTTAGGAATGTCGAGATCTTCGAAGCTGTTGAAAATTTCATGTACCGGCATCGCCCAGTCAACAATTGCTTGTTCACCCTGAGCAAAGTTATCGCCGAATTCTGTGATATCGGCACCGACAATAAATGTAGATTTGCCTGAAGTGACAATCAGACCTTGAATATCGGCATGGGAGACGGCTTCAATAGCAGCCTTGAAATCTTCAATCGTTGCACGGTTGAATTTGTTAACAGACTCACCTTGTAAGTCAAAGCGGAATTCTGCAATCCCGTCCTCTAGCATTTGGACGGTAATGGCATTGCCAGCGTGGATCATGCCCTGATCTCCTTTATTTTGGAGGACTTCTAAGTTGATGTTGTGAAGCAAATGCGCATATCCCGCGCACTTTTAGACTTCGCTAATCTTACGATAACTATATCCAAAAAGAACATAACAAGTTGTATCAAGCCGTGACGCAAGGGTCATCAATTTTTGCCGAATCGATTCCATCTGCGCTGTATTTTTGTTGCCGTTTTTGACCACAGCCTGAACTAAAGATTCTGTTTCAATTCATTATTTTTTATCGATTAGCCTGATTGATATGGAGCAGGGTGGACAATATTCAAGGGCAGGCTTTACCGCTCTTTGGTCAATTCAGTCAATTATCGGCCTGTGGAACAAGGAAAATCAGGGCTGAATCTCGCTCAGTACAGGGCGTGCAGGCATGTATAGATATTTTCGGATCAGCCGCAATAAAACTGCAGTTGATTGTTTTAGTCGAGGGTTTTCTGAGGATTTCAGCCCCAGCATGCCTATGTTGATGCTAGGCCTGAAATAACAGTGCTTCTGTTGAATATGACCTCTGTCATCTGGCACAGAATTGTTTATGATGATTAGGCACATAGATATGGGGATCTCGATGCACGTGTTTCGTTCTAAAAAAGACTGGTGGTTACTGGCTTTTGTGATTTGTATGAGTGGCCTGCTGCTGCAACTGCTGTTGACCATGCAGGCTAAAGGGACCATGCAGCAGTATCCGCTGCATACCGCTGTGTATATTCTGACTATTATTATCCTGTGGTGGCCGCTGTGGAGTACGCGCTATGTGGTGGACAATGGGGTATTGACCATAAAAAGCCTGTGGTTAAGCTGGCAGATTCCGTTGAGCGCCATCCAGTCCATTCAGCCGACAGATCACTCTATCATTGCACCGGCCTTGTCCTTAAAGCGTCTGCGGATTGACTATAGGGAAGACGGCGTGCAGAAATTTGTATTGGTTTCACCTACAGATCCGACCGCTTTTAGACAGGCAATTCAAGCAAATAAAACGGATAGTGAGTCTGCATGATTTAAGCTTTTGCTTGCTCAGGCAGAACCACAAATTGTCCATCGACACAGTCCAGATGCAGACTGAACTGCTCGGGCTGGCTTAAAAAATACAGCGCCAGAACCGGTTCCAGTTCGGTACGCAGCTTGCGGCCCAAATGCCGGGCGCCGTAACGAATATCATAGCCCTGATAGAAATAGGCTTTGGCTGCATCCGATAAATGTACTTGTCGGTTTTGATGTTGCAGGCGTTTATTGAGTTTTTCCAGTTCAATTTCGACCAGACGTGGCAGGGCATCATGCTGTACCGCCTGATAATGCAGGCTGCGGTCAATCCGGTTTAGAAATTCAGGATCGAATTTACGCTGCATGACTTTTTCAATAATGCGCTGGGTGGGTACATGTTTCAGGCACAGTGCCTGTATTTGCTGTGGCAGGTAGCTGAGTTTTTCCAGATATTGCTGTGCCGCCTGTGCGCCGACATTACTGGTCATAAAGATCATGCAGTTACGGAAATCAATAGTTTTGGTTCCAGCTGTCAGGGTCAATCTGCCAGTATCCAGCACATTCATCAAACCACGAATCACCTCGTTACTGGCTTTTTCCAGTTCATCAAACAGCATGATGCCGGGACGGGTATGGCTGCCGGCAATCGCCGTTTCATCAAACAGGCTGTGACCTTCTTTAGAACCGACATAACCTGGCGGCGCACCGGTGAGTGCCGCGGCATAATGTTCCTGTGCCAGAGTGTTCATGTCAATCCGGCAGAAAGCATCCGGACGACCATAAATCGCTTCGGCAATCAGACGCACGGTTTCAGTTTTACCCACGCCGGTTGGGCCGAGCATCAAGGTGACCGAGAGTGGACGCTCCGGACTGGAGAAATCGGCCTTGACCACATGCAGCATTTTTTCAATTTCATTCAGTGCGGCATCCTGTCCAATCATCCGTTCACGCAGCAATTGCATCACGTGATTCGGCTCGAAATGAAAACGCGGTTTGCCAATCCGGCGATCACGCTCAGAGGGGTGATGGGTGGAGCTGGATGGTTGAACAATATGGATGCCCGATTGCTGCATGGTCATGCGAATCATCTCAAAACTAGACCCTTTGAGCATAGCAAAGTTAAAGGTTGAAATTTAGAGCTTTTAGCAATCAGATCATGCGGAGAAAGCTATAGATTGCAAAGATGGCTGAGCTATAGTTTTAAATTGGGTGTCAAGTTGAGGGGAATTTTGTGTTTTCGCTTGAAAATAACCGAATAATCATCACATATATCTGCAGATTGCATGTAAAAAATAGGCTTTAGGTGAACGAAAACGCACGTCCTCATATCGAGAAAATTCTGGCCAATATGACCAGCCTGCCCGGGGTCTACCGGATGTATGGCAAAGACGGCGAACTGTTGTATGTGGGGAAAGCCAAAAATCTAAAAAACCGGGTCTCCAGCTATTTTGTCAAAACGCTGGATCATCCCAAAACCCAGGCCTTGGTGGCGCGGATTTATGATATTCAGACCTTGGTGGTGCGCTCTGAAACCGAAGCCTTGTTGCTGGAACAGAACCTGATCAAGCTGCATCATCCGCCGTATAACATTATGCTGCGCGATGATAAATCTTATGTCTATATCTTTGTTTCCGCAGATAAACCTTATCCACGACTGGCCAGTGGGCGCGGCAAGGGCAAGCATCAGGTCGGCAAGTTTTTTGGGCCTTATCCGAGTGCCTATACCGCCCGGGATACCTTGGTAGTGCTGCAAAAACTGTTTAATGTGCGTTCCTGTGAAAACAGCTTTTTTGCCAACCGAACCCGTCCTTGTCTGCAATACCAGATCAAGCGCTGTTCTGCGCCCTGTGTCGGATTTATCTCTCCGGAAGACTACAAAGCAGATGTGGATAACTCGATTCACTTTTTGCAGGGCGATACCAAGGAGCTGAATCAGGAACTGATCGCAAAAATGGAAGCGGCAGCCGAAGCTCTGGAATTTGAAAAAGCCGTGTTCTATCGCGATCGGATGGCACTGTTAAGAGATGTGCAGTCACAGCAGGCGATTTATAAGCTCAAAGGCGAAGCCGATATCCTGTCTATTGCTTATCAGGCCGGGGTGACCTGTGTGCAGATCATGCATGTGCGCAACGGTAAAATGCTCGGCGGAAAAAGCTATTTCCCGGATATGCTCAGTGATGATCTGGGGCAGATGCTGGCCGATTTTATTGCCAATTTCTATTTTCAGGTGGCGGATGAAATTCCGGCCGAGCTGATTGTCAATGTCGAAGTGGCCGATCGCAAGGAACTGGAAGCTGCCCTGTCGCAGCATTTTGATAAAAAAATCCAGATCAAGTCCAAGGTTCGTGAAACCCGCGCGGAATGGCTGGAACTGGCACAAATGAATGTACAGCATGCGATTCAGGGCAAGTTGGCCAATCATTTTGAACTGAATGACCGTTTCCATCAGCTGGAACAGGTGGTCGGCCGCCCGGTGGACCGGATCGAATGTTTTGATATTTCGCATACCATGGGTGAAGACACTATCGCATCTTGTGTGGTATTTGATAGTGGTGGGGTACGTAAACGTGATTATCGTCAGTTTTCCATCCATGACATTCAGGCGGGCGATGACTATGCCGCCATGCGTCAGGCTTTGACCCGTCGTTATAAAAAAGCCATGCTGCCAGATTTACTCCTGATTGATGGCGGCAAGGGGCAACTGCATATGGCGATGGAAGTGATGCAGGAACTAGGGCTGGAGGCCTTTATGGTCGGTGTGTCCAAAGGCGAGGGGCGTAAACCCGGTCTGGAAACCCTGCACTTTACCGATGGTCGCAAGATTCAGTTGCCAGAAGATCATAAGGCACTCCATTTGATTCAGCAGGTGCGGGATGAAGCGCATCGCTTTGCGATTACCAAGCACCGCGCCAAACGCGATAAAAAACGCGGTTCATCGGTACTAGAAGTCATTCCGGGCCTTGGGCCAAAACGCCGTCGTGACCTGTTGACCCATTTTGGCGGGATTCAGGGCGTACTGAAAGCCTCAGAAAGAGATCTGCAACTGGTGCCGGGATTGGGTTCAGTCATGGCACGGATGATCTATAAAGTGCTGCATGAATAATTATCAAGCCCAATGCAAGGGCAAAAGAGCACATTGACGCACGGGTCATTGATCATTCACAGCAGAGCAAGCTTGACTCAATATACTGAGGATCAAGACTCACTGAGGGATCAACATGTCTTTGCAGGCGCTTTATGCACAAATTTCCGAACAGGAATGGGTGGAATTTCCATCAGGATGGTTACAGGGGCGCACCCTGTATGGTGGTCTGGCTGCAGCAATGATGATGCAAAAAGCGGTTATTCAGATCAATGATCCGGTCAAACATCTGCTCAGTTGCAGCGTCACCTTTGTTGGGCCGATCCAACAGGCGAAAGTGCGACTAAGTGCTGAAATTTTGCGGGAAGGTAAGTCGGTCACCACCATCGAAGTGCGTCTATGGCAAGACGAGGTAGTACAAAGTATTCTGATTGCCAGTTTTGGTATCTCGCGTGACTCGGAAATTCAGGTGCAGCAAGAAGAACAGGCACCTGACTATGCTGCACCAGAGCAGCTGTTGCAGATTCCTGCTGGTTATGGCCTGCCAGAATGTTATGACCATTTTGAAATCGCCTGGGCGGACGTCAATCTGCCTTGTAGTGCCAGCTCACGTCCGGACTTTGGCGGCTGGTGCCGTTTTCATCCTGAAAAGCATAGCAATCGTGAATTCCTGATCGCTGACCTGATGGCAATTTTCGACATCTGGCCACCTGGTGTACTGCCGATGTTTAAAAGTATGGCACCCGCGAGTAGTCTGACCTGGAGCGTGACCTATGTGCATCCGCTTCAGCATCAACTGCATGATTGGTTTAAATATAAAGTATTTACGGATCATGCTACGGATGGTTATGCAACCGAGCATGCCTATCTCTGGGATGCAGAAAATCGCCTGATTGCGATGGCAAGACAAACAGTGACGGTGTTTGCCTAGTGACACTGACAGCCAATTCGTATAAAGTGAAGCCTATTAATGATGGATCAAACCTCTAAAAAAGTGTGCATTTTCATCGTACATGAGGGGAACAATTGGCGGTGTCTATGACTACAGGTCGTATCCTGAATATTCCAAATATCTTGACCTTGGCGCGTATCGCTCTTATTCCGGTATTTTTATTGGTGGCTTACTGGCCGCCTGCAATGGGCTTTGAAGCCAACCATTCTGACATGACACGGCATATTATTTTGACCACGATCTTTGTAGTGGCTGCAGTGACGGACTGGTTTGATGGCTATCTGGCTCGAACTTTAAACCAGACCTCTGCTTTTGGCCGTTTTCTCGATCCGGTCGCAGATAAATTGATGGTCGCAGCTGCGCTGATTGTATTGGTGCAATGGCAACCTTCGATGTCGATGGCTTTTGCTGCGATTGTAATTATTTCACGTGAAATTACTGTTTCAGCATTACGTGAATGGATGGCAGAACTCGGTGCGCGGACCAATGTTGCGGTTTCAACAGTGGGTAAATACAAAACGGCTTTTCAGATGATTGCGATTACCGTGTTTTTGCTGAACTGGCCACCGCTAGAAATGCTGGCGTATGCCTTGTTGTACACAGCAGTCATCCTGACTTTATGGTCGATGTTTATTTATCTGAAAGCGGCTTGGCCCTATTTGAAACAGCCTTAATCGAAATGAAAAGAGAAGCTCCTTGAAAGGGGGCTTTTTTTATGCGCTTAAATTATCAAGCCAATCGGCAAATTGCAGGCAAAAAAATACCCAGCCTTTGGGGGAAGAACTGGGATGAAATCGGGGTATTTGTTGCTTATTATTATAGTTATTCAAAGATATCTCATCTTCTTAGAGCTCATTATAGAGAGACCATTTTACAAAATCATATGACTTCTTGTAGCAGATTGTTGTGTTTTGTGATCGGTTTGTATGTAGGATTTACAATCTATAATTTTGATACAAATATGAATGTTTTTCAGCAGGATAGTGGCTGACTATTGGCGGGGGATAGGCTAGGTAAAAATGCTTTTTAATCCTTCAGCTTTTGTCTAAAAAGTACAGAATACCGGCCGCCGCCCAATCAAAACCCTGAATTCAAGACATCAATAACTTAGCTTGCTGCTATTACTCTGTTCTTGAAATTTGAAAGCGCTATTGGAAAGAAAGATTTATAATTTCAGAAATGAAAAAGAGCCTCAAAAGAGACTCTTTTAGATTAAAGCCTACGCGCAGCATAGCTGCTTGTCTTGCGTTCGGGTGGAGCAGCGCTCCACTAATCCTCACTCAGGCTTTAGCCCTTCAGCTTTTTCCAAAGTTTCGTCATTGCTAAAGAACTTTTCACGTTGTTCTTCTAGAAACTTTTTCGCATCAGCTTCAAACACGTTTAAACGCTTTTCATTAATTAGCGTGGTTTGGTGTTTTAGCCATTCTTGCCAAGCCTGTTTAGACACATGGTCAAACAGTTCCTGACCCTTGGGACCTGGGAAGGGTGCAAAGTCCAGGCCTTCCATTTCTTGTTGATACTTACGGCAAAAAACTTGTCGAGACATATCCATACTCCAAAATTATGCGTAAAGTTGTTCCAAACGCGCATGTGCGCGCTCAATGGCTGCTTTCACTTGAGCAGGCGCGGTGCCACCAATGTGGTTACGTGCATTTACAGATGCTTCAAGAGTTAAGGCTTTTTCAAATACGTCTGCTTGAATCAGGTCAGAGAACTGTTGAAGTTGCTCAAGTGTCAGCTCAGACAAATCTTTCGACTCTGCAACACCCAGTGCTACAGCTTTACCTACAATCTCGTGCGCATCACGGAATGCCACGCCGTTTTTTACCAAGTAATCAGCCAGGTCAGTCGCAGTTGAGAAACCACGTAGTGCTGCTTCGCGCATTTCAGCAATGTTTGGAACCAGTGCAGGAATCATGTCGGCAAATGCCATGAGTGAACCGCGAACGGTATCAATTGCATCGAACAATGGCTCTTTATCTTCTTGGTTGTCTTTGTTATAGGCTAGTGGCTGGCCCTTCATTAAAGTCAGCAGGCTCATCAGGTCACCATAGACACGACCAGTTTTACCACGTACCAGTTCAGGTACATCCGGATTTTTCTTCTGTGGCATGATTGAAGAGCCTGTACAGAAACGATCTGGAATATTCACGAATTTGAACTGCGCTGAAGTCCATAGAATCAGTTCTTCAGACATACGAGACAAGTGCATCATAATTAACGATGCAGCGGCATTAAATTCAATTGCAAAATCACGATCCGATACTGCGTCTAAAGAGTTTTCAGCAACGGCTTCAAAACCTAACAGCTCAGCGGTGTAAGCACGCTCAATCGGGTAGGTGGTTCCTGCAAGTGCAGCAGAACCCAGTGGCATACGGTTGACACGTTTACGGCAATCAATCAGACGCTCAGAGTCGCGTACCAGCATTTCAAACCAGGCCATTAAGTGATGACCAAAAGTCACCGGCTGAGCGGTTTGTAAATGGGTGAAGCCCGGCATGATGGTATCGGTATTTTTAGCCGCCAAGCTTAAAATACCTTTTTGTAATTTTTCGAGTAATTTTAAAATCGCATCAATTTCATCACGTACATAAAGACGAATGTCAGTTGCGACCTGATCATTACGGCTACGGCCAGTGTGTAATTTCTTGCCTGTGATGCCAATACGCTGAGTCAGGCGCGACTCAATGTTCATGTGCACATCTTCTAGGTCAATGCGCCATTCGAACTTACCTGCTTCAATATCGGCTTGAATGGCAGTCAGACCTTCGATGATGTCATCGCGTTCCTGTGCCGTCAGTACGCCTACTTTGGCCAGCATGGTTGCATGGGCAATCGAGCCTGCAATATCCTGTTTATAAAAACGTTGGTCAAATTGAACAGATGCTGTAAATTCAGCAACAAAAGCATCAGTCGCTTCAGAGAAACGACCACCCCACATACCCGAAGTCTGGGCTTGTGATGGATTAGAGGAATTAGAAGATGTGGTCATGTCGGCTCAATCAGATTAAAAGCAGTAGAACGAAAAAGAGTATAACAAATTCAAAGCCTATTGCCGAAGTCACATCTGCTCAATCTTTCGCATCGATAAACAGGCAAACACAAAGTTCCTATTTTTTTAGCCAGATTGGCAATCTTCGCTATTTGCTGGAACTGTTTGTCGGCGGCAATATTCTGGCCATGATTCTAGCGCTCGCAGAAGCACAGTCGTGGCAAGCTTTAAATGCGATGCATCTGCTGCAATATATGCTGTATATCAACTGGGTACTGTTATGTTTTGCAGCACTGGTGGAATTATTCCATCAGGCCTTTCAGCATATGGGGATTAAGCTGGCGCTCATTTCCGGTTTTTTGCTACTACAGGCCATTGTGGTGCTGACCACCATCAGTCTGAATGTTGTGATACATTTTGGAATGAATTTTAATTTTCAGGGCTTAAACCTGGCAATTGCCCTGGATCAGGTTGGGTTACATCTCAGTTTGGGTGTTTTGCTCGGTATGTTTTGTTTTCGCTACCTGTATTTGCGTGAACAATGGGAACAGCAGCAGCATAGTGAACTGAATGCCCGGATTCAGGCCATGCAAGCGCGGATTCAACCGCATTTTCTGTTCAATAGTATGAACAGTGTGATTAGCCTGATCAGCATCGATCCGGATAAAGCCGAACATATGCTGCTGAATCTGTCCCGCTTATTTCGTGCCAGTTTTCAGGAGTTGAAACTGGTCAGTCTGCAAGAGGAAATTGATCTGTGCCAGCGCTATCTGGAGATTGAGCAGATCCGTTTGGGTGAACGCCTGCAAATCGAATGGAAGTTAGAAAACAAAGACTTATACTCACAAGTACAAATCCCATTATTAACTTTACAACCCTTGTTAGAAAATAGTATTTTCCATGGAGTTGAAAAAATTCTCACAAAGAGTACGATAAGCATATTGGTTGAAATATTGCAAAATCAAATTAATATCATTATTACTAACCCTTATACGCAGGATAATAAAACTTTAAAAAAGGGGCATGGTATTGCAATAGAAAATGTCAGACAGCGTCTGCAAGCTTATTACGGACCCAGTATGACCTTTCAAACCTTTGCCGGCGAAGGGATGTTTACGACGGTAGTGCGATATCAATATAAATAAAAATAAATCAAAGAAATCGCAGTTAGCTTTATCATGTATTTGATCATGTTAACTGGGTAAGGAGGAGCAATGGACATCCTGATTTGTGATGATGAGCCTTTGGCTGTCGAGCGATTATCACGTTTAGTCTCTCAGCTGGGGCATGATGTGGTGGCGACTGCAAGTCATGGTCGTCAAGCGATTGATCTGGCTCACCAATACGAACCCGATGTCATACTATTAGATATTCAAATGCCTGAAATGAATGGCCTTGCTTGTGCGCAGTATTTGCGTCAGCTGGACCCGATGCCGGCAATTATCTTTTGTACGGCCTATGACCAACATGCGCTGGATGCATTTAAATCAAATGCCGAAGGCTACTTGCTTAAACCCGTGATGCAACAGGAATTGGCACAGGTTTTGGAGCACTTAACTAAACTTACCCAAGCTCAGATGAGCCAACTAAAACAAAAAGAAAATATGGACGAAATCAATATCAGCCGCCAGCAGATTGCGGCAAAGACCTATCGTGGTGTCGAATTGGTGCCAGTTGAAAATATCTATTATTTTCTGGCGGATCAGAAATATGTCACTGTACGTCATAAAAACGGCAGTGTACTGATTGATGAAACCTTAAAGGAGCTAGAGCAGGAGTTTGGGAACCAGTTTATCCGGATTCATCGTAATGCCTTGATCTCGGTGAATTATCTGGATGGTCTGGAAGTGGTCAGTTCAGGTCAGTATCAGGTGCGTTGTCGTGAGCTGGACGACCGTTTAGCGGTCAGTCGGCGACATTTGCCATTTTTAAGGGATCGGATTCAAAAGCTATAGCAGGAATCAATGAGAGCATTCAGTTGAAACTTGTATAAATTCACTTGCATTTTAAAGTGAGCAGGTTAAGTTTAGACTATTGTTCTCATTTACTGTTATTGAAATTTATGAAGACCCTAAAAATTGCAACTCGACAAAGTCCACTTGCGCTTTGGCAAGCGGAACATATCCGTGCGCGCCTACAAGATTTGCACGCTGGTTTGCAGGTCGAGTTAGTCACTTTTGTTACACAGGGCGATAAAATCCTAGATACGCCGCTGGCCAAAATTGGTGGTAAAGGTCTATTTGTAAAAGAATTAGAAGCTGCTTTACTCGATGGCCGTGCCGATCTGGCCGTACATTCCATGAAGGATGTACCGATGGCATTGCCGGAAGGGCTGAGCCTTGCGGTGATCTGTGAGCGTGAAGATCCACTGGATGCCTTTGTCTCGAATACCTATGCCAGCTTTGATGAATTGCCACAGGGCGCCAAAGTGGGCACTTCCAGTTTGCGCCGTAAAACCCAGATTTTAAAACAGCGTCCTGATCTCGAAATCATTGATTTGCGCGGTAATGTCGGTACACGTTTGTCCAAGCTGGATGCCGGTCAGTATGATGCGATTATTCTGGCCAGTGCCGGTTTGAAACGTTTAGGTCTGGCAGAACGTATTCGTCATACTCTGACTCCTGAAATCAGTCTACCGGCCGTAGGTCAAGGTGCACTGGGGCTGGAATGCCGTACCCATGATCAGGCGGTACTGGACTTGATTCAGCCATTATTACATGCAGAAACGGATGCCTGCGTGCGTGCTGAGCGTGCCTTTAATGCCTATCTGGAAGGCGGATGTCAGGTGCCGATTGCCGGCTATGCCACGCTCCAGAATGATGCGATTTCAATCGAAGGTCGCGTTGGCAGTGTTGATGGAACGGTTTTGCTGCGTGCACAGCACACTGGAAAAATTGCAGAAGCTGAACAGTTAGGGGTGGAATTGGCCAAAAATTTACTCGATCAAGGTGCAGGCGAGTTGCTGAAAGCACTTTATTCAAACTGATGTTACTGATTAATACCCGTCCGAGTGAGCGTGCTGCGGGTTTGACTCAGCAGTTACAGGCAGCGCAGATTTCTGTACTAGAATTGCCTTTGCTGGAATTGCACGCACAGCCTTATTCCGACGAGCTGTTACGCTTGTGTCGCCAGCTGGATCAGGCCAAAATCATTGTGGTGGTCAGTCCGACTGCCGCCCAGATTGGCATGCAATATTTACAGCAAGCGGAAATTATCTTATCGCGCTTGGCAGATGTGCAATGGGTGGCGGTGGGTAAAGCCACTGAGCAGGCGCTGGCTGGTTATGGTATTCAAAGTCATGTGCCTGAACTTGAAACTTCGGAAGGCATGTTGCAATTACCCGTGTTAAGGCAACTGCCTGCTGGCTCAGCTGTGGCCTTCTGGCGCGGAGAAGGCGGCCGTCAATTTATGATGGATCATCTGCGCGCAAATAATATCAAAATTTTGAATTTTATTTTATATCGGCGGCAATGCCCCGCAAGCACAGCAATGATTTTGGCAGAAAACCTGGCATTGCTTGAGACGCAGCAGCGCTTTGCCGTGCTAATCAGCAGTGAAGCAAGCTGGTTAAACTGGCTGACATTAATGCAGGATAATTCGGATTTAATGCATCAGGCCCGTTATTTGGTTTTGGGGCCGCGTTTGGCCACTCTTCTTGGGGAATATCAACAACAGCATCAGGCAGGGTTTGAATTTGTGCAAATTGATGATTTAGAGGCGAATACGATCTTGCAAAAAATGAGACTGATACTAGGGAACGCATGAAGAAACTATTTATTGTATTTTTCATTTTGAGTGTGGTGTGGCTCATCAAACTCAGCTATGACCTTTATGTTCTCAATGCAGCGCAGACTGGACTTCATCAAGGTGTTAAACAGTTGCAGCAGCAAAATGCCAATCTCAATGATCAGTTTGTGGCATTAAAACGCCAGTTTACCGCCCAGCAGCAAAATGCAGGCACTCCCTCAGCTCAGGCAGCAGCTGCAGTGCTAACTGCTGACACGCAGAATGATATTGCTCTCGTACAACAGCAGCTGGATCTGATTGAATTTGCACTGCAACAGCAACAATATGCCACCGCTATTGAAAAACTAAACCACCTGCAGAATGAGTTGGATGAGTATGTCTTGGCGCCCGCCTTGGTCAGTAGTCTGCAGCAAGTGATTGCGAAAGATCAGGACATGCTGAAAAAATTCGTCAATAGTCGCTTGGTGCAGCAAAATAAATTAAAAGAAGTATTGATGCAGATGGATGCTGAAATTGAAAAAGAAATTCAGGCTCCGCATCTTCAAAGTTTGGAAACTCAACGCTCTTTCTGGCAGCGCTGGATTCAGATCGAAGCTGCAGAGCAGCCGAGTACCGTATTAATGCAACGGCATCTGGTATTGAAAGAAGCTCAGTTGCGCTTGCTCATTGCACAAAATACGTTGCAGCAAGATCAATCTGTCGCCTTTCAGCAAGCGTTGAATGCGGTGATTGATGTCTTGGAGCAATTACCGGATGCACGTAGTCAGTACTGGATTCAGCAGTTGCATCAAATCAAGGCCACACCGGTCACTCCAACGCCTTTATTAAATACACGCACCTTAGTTGGCTAATTGCTTATGAAACAGATTTTGCTGGCCTATTTATTTATCTGCCTACTGGGTATAGCGGGGCTGAGCATCCTGAGTTATGGGCATGGGGCCGGCTATGTCTATTTATATTGGCGTGAGTGGCAGTTACAAACCACATTGTGGTTTTTGGCGGCCTCACTGGTCACGTTCAGTTTTCTGATTCATTGCCTCTGGTACGCGATCAAACAGTATCGCAGCCGTGAACAGCGTAAAAATGAAACCGTATTTAGTTTTGCCCATTTACATCCTTATGAACAACTGGCTGTAATCTGGTTATTAAATGCAGCTCAGGATCAACGGGATTTTATTCAGCAGTCTTTTAGCAAGTCGGGCTTACTCAAACATATTATTGATGCACGATTATCTTGGGGGCAACAGCAATATACAGATGCCTTGACTGCTTTAAATCAGTCTAACCCGATGGCATTTGAGTTGGCAGAATTGCAGCGAATTGAAATTTATTTATCGCAACAGCACGGTGAGCAAGCACTGACTCATTTAGAATTTTTAAATCAGCATGAATTATCACCATGGTTAATACAGGTGAAACCAGCCTATGAACAGCGACTCACCACATTATGGGGTGTATTTGCCCTACAGTTTCCCTGGTTATATTTACGCTCGACTAAATATGGACATTTAGAACAAGAAGTAAAAAAAATATGGCTTGAACAATTATTATTGGCCTATGATCAAGCCACACAAGATGATTTAATTTATTTACAACAGCGTTATTTAGATTTAAAAAAGCAAGTATTTGATCGTGACTATACAGTCAAGTTATTATGGTTGAAATTATTATTCAGAATACCTGAAATGAGTGCCGAACATGAAACAATGGCAATTCATTTATTAGAGCAACAATTTAATCAGGACGTATTTTATTTGTGGTTTCAACAGCAATTGTTACGGCAGAACCCGGATTATGATCATATTGCACAGCAGATTTCGCATTGGGAAACCAAGTATCCGGCATTACCGATTTTGAGTTTTGCAAAATGGCATGTGTTACAGGCCACCGGTTATACAGAGGAAGCCCAGCATTTGCTTGACTTATATCCTGATGATATTCGTATGAGTTATTTGAGAATTAAAGCGGCCTTACAAGACCGTGAAGACTTGCTCCAGCAGTTAAATGCAGTATTTGAATCCAATGTAAACTTTATCGAAATTAAAATTTGAGAATCATCATGTCAGAATTACAACAATATCCAGTGGTTTATGCACAGAGCGTGGCATGGGGAGACATGGATGCATTGGGCCATGTGAATAATGCCATGTATTATCGTTACATAGAAAATGCACGTCTGGCTTATCTGAATGCATTGGATTTACTGAATGAATCGGTCTCTACGGTGGTCTCTTCAAATCAGTGCCGTTATTTAAAACCGGTGGTTTTTCCAGATCATTTAAAAATTGCAGCACGTATTGAAGAGATTCGAAATAGTGCATTCCGCATGCATTATTTATTATGGAGTGAAAAACAGCAAAGTATAGTAGCAACTTCTGAAGCGGTTATTGTTTGTATTGATCAAAAAACCCTGCAGAAAACTCAAATTCCAGAACATATCCGAAATAAAATCGAAGCACTTGAATTAACAGCCGGACATGAAATCTAAAAAATGAATTGATTATTTAATTTTGTCATTATTTCTAAACTTTATTGTTATTGATTTAAATATTTATATTGAATGTTTTATTTAATATAAATATGATGGGGTATTATTTAACAAAACAAATAATATTATTTAATCGGAGAGCATTATGCCAGATATTACTCATTTATCAGTAGAAGAGTTAAAGCGTTTACAAGCCGAAGCAGAATCACTGATTGCTTCAAAAAAAGACCAAGAGATCGAAGATGCTTATCAGCAAATCTTGGCCGTTGCTGACAAAGTAGGTATGACGGTTGAACAGTTACTTGAATTTGGCGCGTCTAAACGCAAGAAATCATCACGTAAATCGGTAGAGCCACGTTATCGTAGCAAAAGCAACCCAGATGACACCTGGACGGGTCGTGGCAAGCAGCCGCGCTGGTTGGTGGCAGAGCTGGACAAAGGTGCCAAGCTTGAAGATTTCTTGATCTAAGCCTCGATTTGATCTCGTCATTAGGCTGTCATACAGACAGTCTAAGATTGCTGAACCAAGCATGATTGCTTGGTTTTTTTATATCTATGAATTGGCGTTGGGAAAAAAGTGTGCATAATGTGTCTGTATAAGGAAAACATTATAAATGGGGATTTAGACTTGAGATATTGGTCGTGGTGGGATGAGCAATAAACCTAAAACTTTAAGATGGTTCATCCTTGCTCTTGTGGCGTTTTTTGTCTTTGTGATCCTGCAAGTGCCAGCTGCCTGGTTGATTTCAAAATTTTATAAAAATAATCAGGCCTTGCACAATGTAAACGGGAATATCTGGCAGGGCAGTGCTGACTGGAAAAAAGGTAATTTGCGGGGCAGCCTGAACTGGAAAGTACGGCCATTGGACTTGCTATTGCTGCGAGTTGGGGCAGATGTTGAATTGCATAGCGGCAATACTCAGCTTTCAGGGGTCATGGGCTATGGGCTGAATAAAGCCTTGATCGTCAAAAATCTTGAGGGTCAGCTCGCGCCGGAAACCTTAAAAAAAGTGGCAGACTGGCAATGGCCAGCGACTGCTATTCAGTTTAAAGAGCTGGATTTTAAATATAAACAGGAACAAGGCTTCAGTCAGGTGACCGGGCAAATGCAATGGGCGGGTGGTGAGCTGATTTATAGCTTTGCCCAGCGTCAGGAACGTATGAATGTACCGGCCATGACCGGACAACTGGCAGATGAGAGCGGACAGCTCTTACTCAACGTTCGGGATAACCGAGAGCAACGTATGCTGAATATAAAGCTTGATCCCAGTCTGATGCTCGATATCCAGCTTACCCAGCGCTTTTTAATGAATGCACCCTCCTATGAAGGTAAAGCTGGCCTGGATACTTATGTGATTAGTACCCGCCAACCCCTAATGGGAGGCTTGAACTAATGGCCATTTCTCTTGGCGATCTAAAAAATATCGATCTGAAACAGGCCAATCGTGTTGCGCCTGTCGTGTTGCTGTTGTTGATTCTATATTTATGCTGGAAACTGGCGGCCATGTTCTGGTTGCTGATTGCACCACCTCAAGCTATGCAGCTGGATCGGGTAGAACTGGGTTCACAACAGGCGCAAATCCCCAATATCAGTGCATTTTCGCTGTTTCAGGAAAGTGGACAAACAGCAGCAGGAGCAGAAGCTGCCAATATTCTTTTGCAAGGCGTGGTGGTTGCCAGTCCAAGCTATAACTCTTCTGCAGTGCTGAAAGTCAATGATCAGGTGGATCGTTATCGCGTTGGAGAAATGCTGGGCAGTAGTGGTTTTGAGCTGGCCGAGGTCTATTGGGATCGGGTCATTCTGCGCAGAGCAACCGGTGCCACTCATGAAGTGTTATTCAAGGGTCTGGAAAATGGCTTGAATCAGCCGATCGTGCCGGCAACCCCAGCATCTAATACGATGTCTGCTCCATCTTCGATTATGAATAGCGCAGCTGAAGCACAAAATCTGCCTTCAGCGCAAAATGAAATCGGTCGGGCAATCCAGCAGATGCAGGAAAACAAGGATCAGTATTTACAGAATATGGGGGTCAGTGCGTCGGATGGAGGCTTTGAAATCACTTCCCGGACACCAGCTGCACTGCGTAATCGACTCGGTTTAAGACCGGGAGACCGGATTTTATCTTTAAACGGTCAGACGCTATCGCAGGGGCAAACCGAGGCGCAATTACTGGAACAGGCTCGACGTGAAGGTCAGGTCAAACTCGAAATAAAACGTGGTGATCAGACGATGACCATACAACAAGATTTGAAGTGATGTGTCATCACGCATAGGGTTAGGAAACACAAAAGTTTATGGCTTTATTTAATAATAATCGATCAGCATGGGCATGCTGTGTGGCCGCCCCGCTCGTAGCAATGATCAGTACGACGGGTTATGCGCAAACCTGGAAAATCAACCTGCGGGATGCTGACCTCACCGCATTCATTAATGAAGTGGCTGACATTACCGGCAAGAACTTCGCAGTCGATCCGCGGGTGCGTGGTAATGTTACCGTTATTTCCAATAAAGCACTGAATAAAAATGAAGTCTATGACCTGTTTTTAGGTGTGCTCAATGTCAATGGTGTGGTGGCGATTCCTTCGGGCAATACCATCAAGCTGGTACCGGACAGCAATGTCAAAAGCTCGGGCATTCCCTATGATGCCAGAAGCCGTGCCAGTGGTGACCAGATCGTGACTCGGGTATTGTGGCTGGAAAATACCAATCCGAATGATCTGATTCCAGCACTGCGCCCTTTGATGCCGCAATTTGCCCATCTGGCAGCAGTGCCGGGCACCAATGCGCTGATCGTATCAGATCGGGCCAATAATATTTATCAGCTGGAAACCATCATTCGTAATCTGGATGGCACCGGTCAAAATGATATGGAAGCGGTCAGTCTACAATCGAGTCAGGCCGAGGAAATGATCGAGCTGATCGAGTCCATGACAGCCACGGGTGCAGCCAAAGATGTTCGTGGTTCGCGGGTACGTGTCATCGCAGATACCCGCACCAACCGGATTATCATTAAAGGTGATCCGACAACGCGTAAGCGGCTGCGTCAAATGATTGAAACTTTGGATGTGCCGGCGGCAGACCGTCTGGGCGGCTTGAAAGTCTTTCGTTTGAAATATGCCAGTGCCAAGAATCTGGCAGAGATCTTGCAGGGACTGGTGACAGGGCAGGCGGTGAACAGTAGTTCAAATTCCACTAGCACGTCTTCGGGTTCATCTTCCCTGAGTTCGAATAACAGTTTAAGCAATAACAACAGTAGCAACACCAGCGGAAATAATACTTCCTCCGCTATTCAGTTGAATACCGGCATGAACACCGAGCAGGGTGGAATTAGCAGCTTTAGCGCAAATGGGGTGAGTATTATTGCCGATGCCACGCAAAACTCTTTGGTGGTTAAGGCCGATCCGCAATTGATGCGGGAAATCGAATCAGCAATTAATCAGCTGGATATTCGCCGTCAACAGGTACTGATTGAAGCTGCCATTATCGAAGTAGAAGGTACAGATGCCGATCAGCTTGGGGTGCAATGGGCCTTGGGAGATATCAGTAGCGGTATTGGGCTGATTAACTTTGATAATTTTGGTACCAGTCTAAAAAATGTGGCAGCCGGCTATCTCACCGGCGGTGGTGCAGGTGCTGCAAGTACCGTGGGAGCTGGGACTTCGTTGGTGCTCGGCGATTATCGTGAAGGCAGTGATGGTTCACGCCGTCTGTATGGTGCGCTGATTCAGGCCTTAAAAGAAAGCACCAAGTCCAATCTGTTGTCTACGCCATCCATTGTGACTATGGACAACGAAGAAGCCTATATTGTGGTTGGTGAAAACGTACCCTTTGTGACAGGTTCGGTTTCAACTGGCGCTGCTGGGGTGGCCAATCCCTATACCACGATTGAACGTAAAGATGTCGGGGTCACTTTAAAAGTGGTGCCGCATATTGGTGAAGATGGTACGGTGCGTCTGGAAGTGGAGCAGGAAGTATCGGCTGTTAATCGGGATCGTGGACAAGCGCAGGATCTGGTAACCAGCAAGCGTGCGATTAAAACTTCGATTCTGGCCGAAAATGGGCAAACCATTGTGCTGGGTGGTCTGATTTCGGATAACACCAGTTATGGCCGTCAGGCAGTTCCGGGTCTGGGCGCAATCCCTGGTCTTGGGCGTTTATTCCGTTCTGAAGGTAAATCTAATCAGAAACGTAATCTGCTGATCTTCATCCATCCAACGATTGTGGGTGATAAAAATGAGGTCAGTAAACTGACCCAGCAACGTTATAGCCAACTGTATAGTCTGCAACTGGCCCTGGATGCTGATGGTAATTTTGCCAAGCTGCCGGAACAGGTCGGTGATGTCTATCAACAGCGTATTCCGGTTTCGAAAACACCTTTACAAAATTCGTCTTATCAAACTGTGCCGACGGCTCCAGTGCCGACTCAGTCAGCTGCTGTGGTAGTCACGCCTGTCGCGATTGAGCCTGTGTTGCAGTCACAACCCGGACAACACGTCGAAAAGCGTAAAAATACCGTGACCACCACAACACTTAGACCGAAAAGCTAAGTGATGTAGCATGAACAAACAGCATGTTATGATAATGTCAAAGAGAAAAGAGAAGTAAATTCATGACTTGGAAAATACACGCGATTACAGGTGACTTGACAGGGCAAGAGATTAGCATTGACCGTGATATGCTGGTGGGACGTCATCAGGCCGCAGACATTGTGTTGCAGGCCGCAGAGATCTCGCGCAAACATGCTGCTTTCTTGCTCAAAGATGATGCGCTCTGGGTACAGGACTTAGGATCATCGAATGGCACTTTCGTCAATGATGTGCAGATTGCACAGGAAACGTTATTAAAACAGGATGATATCGTTCAGTTTGCCAGCCTGAAATTTTCCGTGTTGGCGCCTGTGGCTGCGGTAGAAGTTCCAGCAGAAATAGAAGCCACGGCAGAAAAAGTCGTGGCACAGGTTGAAGTGACTGAACCAACGCCAGCACAACAAATGAATGAGCAGGGTATACCGGAACTGACACAGCGAGATGCCTCAGTCCAGCTGACCCGAGATGGCATGCCAACCCATGTCGGGATTCCAAAACCAGCGCCGATTCCTGAAGGCGTCGATCTTGCTGCAGTGAAACCAGAACCTACGCCAATGCCGGTTGAGCAGCCTGTGTCACGGGTAGAGCAGGAAAAAGAAACCCAGAAAAATGTGTCTGTTGGTTTGATTTCAGTGATTGTATTGATTATTTTGGCAATTATGGCTTGGGTAATGTTTAAATAAGCCGATGATTGGTTACAATCAAGGCATGCACAGCGCATGCCTTTTTTGTGGCTGCGAATAATATAAAAGAGGGTCGGGATGTCTATTGCACAATTAGAACAGCGTGAACTGATCTTGTTTGATCTGGATGGTACTTTGGTTGATTCGGCGCATGACCTGTATCGTGCCATGAATATGAGCCTGAATGTGTTGCAATTGCCTTTGGTCACGGAAGAGCAGGTTCGTACCTGGGTGGGCAAGGGCACCTCGATATTTTGTGAAAGTGTATTGCTACATCTGGTCGGTGAAGTTACACCCGCACAGCATCAGGAGCTGCTGAATACTTTTCTGGATATTTATAATGTCGATCCTTGTGTCGACACGGTTCCATTTCCCGGGATTCTGAAGTTTCTCGACTGGGCCAAAGCGCAGGGCAAAACCCTGATCTGCGTCACCAATAAGCCGGAGCTTCCTGCTTGTGCTATTTTAGAGACATTGGATATGGCACATTATTTTGCCGAGACCATTGGTGGCGACCGTTTTAGCGAGCGTAAACCGCATCCGCGTCAATTATTGCACTGTGTCGAACAGTATGGTGTAAGTAAAGAACAGGTATTATTGATCGGGGATTCTTCCAATGATGTGGAGGCTGCGCGTCGCGCCGGGATTGATTGTATTGTGGTGAGCTATGGCTATAATCATGGTGAAAATATAGCAGACTGTCATCCTCAAGAAATTGTAGATGATCTACGTGAATTGCTTGCTTAATTAGGGTGTTAGGAAAATAAAATGAATAGTGATCAGGTTTTTCGATGGCGTCGCTCAGTTCAAGTCTATTTATACACTGAGTAAACCCAATTTAAAGAGAAAAACCGCATGACCACACAAGCACAATTCCAGCAACTTGCTGCACAAGGCTATAACCTGATTCCAGTGTACCGTCAGCGTCTGGCCGATACGGATACCCCACTTTCTATTTTCGCGCGTCTTAAGCAGCATCAGCAGGCTTATCTGTTTGAATCTGTCGAAGGTGGAGAAAACTGGGCACGCTATTCGATTATTGGGCTGGGCGAATCTACGGTATTTTCCTGTAATGCCGGTGAACTGACGGTACAGCATGCGGACGGCTCGCTTGAAAAGCAGCACTGTGCAGATCCTTTTCACTATATTCGTGACTTTCAGGCTCAGTTTAAAGTGCCGACCCAACAGGACTTGCCTGCATTGCCAAGCTTCACTGGCGGTCTGGTGGGCTACTTTGGTTATGATGCTGTACGTTATATTGAACCCAAACTCAAAAATGTGCCTGAAGCAGATCCGGTTGGCTTGCCTGATATCTGGATGATGTTGTCTAAAACCGTCATTGTCTTTGACAATTTAAAAGATACCTTATTTCTGATTGTGCATGCCGATGCAGCTGACCCGATTGCTTATGAAAAAGCACATGAACAATTGAATGAATTGGAAAATATTCTGGCAACACCGATTAGCCTGAAAGCTGAAAAACATAGTCCGCCACATTTTGAATCTCTAACCGGACATGACAACTTTATTGCCTCGGTTGAAAAGGTCAAAGAATATATTCGTGCTGGCGATGTGATGCAGGTGGTGCCCGGGCATCGTATGGTGTCAGATTTCGATGGTGATCCCTTACAGGTCTATCGTGCGCTACGTCATCTGAATCCTTCGCCGTATCTGTTTCTGGTACAAGGGCAAACCTTGGAAAACAATACACCGTTCCATATTGTCGGTTCATCACCAGAAATTTTATCGCGTTTGGAAAATGGCATTGCCACAGTGCGTCCTTTAGCAGGCACACGACCACGTGGCAAAACCAAGGAAGAAGATCTGGCCCTTGAGCAAGACTTGCTCTCTGATGAAAAAGAAATTGCCGAACATGTCATGCTGATTGACTTGGGGCGCAATGACGTCGGACGCATTGCAAAAATTGGTAAAGTTCAAGTGACTGATCGAATGGTGATCGAACGTTATTCGCATGTCATGCATATTGTCTCGAATGTACAGGGTGAAGTGCGTGACGATGTCGATGCCTTGGATGTTTTCAAGGCAACTTTCCCTGCCGGTACGCTTTCAGGTGCACCAAAAATTCGTGCCATGGAAATTATTGACGAAGTTGAGCCGGTAAAACGTGGAATTTTTGGTGGCGCTGTCGGTTATTTAGGCTGGCATGGTGAAATGGACATGTCGATTGCGATTCGTACCTGTGTGATCCGTGAAAATAAGGTCTATGTTCAGGCCGGAGCAGGGCTGGTTGCCGACTCAAATCCCGAATCTGAATGGAATGAAACCCAAATAAAAGCTCGCGCAGTGATCAAAGCGGTTGAATTATCATCAAATGGTTTGATTTTATGAGTTTTTGGGGTTTTTTTTGAAAAAAACACTTGCATGGTTTGTGAGTTTTGCTAAACTGCACACCGTTCCGATACGAAACGTACGAAACACTAAGAAACGCCGGCATAGCTCAGTTGGTAGAGCAACTGACTTGTAATCAGTAGGTCCACAGTTCGAATCCGTGTGCCGGCACCATCTTAGAGAGTTTCAAGGGTTGAGTAAAGAACAGCACTGATGTAAGTGTAAAATGGTGAGGTTCCCGAGCGGTCAAAGGGGGCGGACTGTAACTCCGCTACGAAAGTTTCGAAGGTTCGAATCCTTCCCTCACCACCAATTTTAATACTTCAATAAGTGGTTTGTACCAACATCGTGCGGGAGTAGCTCAGTTGGTAGAGCGGTAGCCTTCCAAGCTGCATGTCGCGAGTTCGACCCTCGTCTCCCGCTCCATTGAAGTGCTAATATTTGCTCTTATAGCTCAGTGGTAGAGCACTCCCTTGGTAAGGGAGAGGTCTCGAGTTCAAATCTCGATAAGAGCTCCAGATTACAGTTTAGCAATTTTTATTGCACAATATTCCAGAAGCAGGCTATTTAGTCTGCTTTTCAAGTATTTGGTATTTGGTTTTTTAAAACGACATGTCGGAACTGGGTTTTACTCAGAATTGTGTTCGACGTAAACGAGGAGTATTAACATGGCTAAGGCTAAGTTTGAACGTAATAAGCCACACGTTAACGTGGGCACAATTGGTCACGTCGACCATGGTAAAACAACTTTAACAGCTGCGATTGCAACTGTATGTGCGAAAAAATTCGGTGGCGAAGCGCGTGATTACGCTGCAATCGACTCTGCACCAGAAGAAAAAGCACGTGGTATTACAATTAATACTTCACACGTAGAATACGACTCTCCAACTCGTCACTACGCTCACGTAGACTGCCCGGGCCACGCCGATTATGTTAAAAACATGATTACTGGTGCTGCTCAGATGGACGGCGCGATCCTTGTATGTGCTGCGACTGATGGTCCTATGCCACAGACTCGTGAACACATCCTGCTTTCTCGTCAGGTAGGTGTACCTTACATCGTTGTATTCTTGAACAAATGCGACCTTGTAGACGACGAAGAGCTTCTTGAGCTGGTTGAAATGGAAGTTCGTGAACTTCTTTCTACTTATGACTTCCCGGGCGATGACACTCCAGTAATCCGCGGTTCTGCACTTGCTGCACTTAACGGTGAAGCTGGTCAGTATGGCGAAGACGCTGTTGTTGCACTGGTTGAAGCACTTGACTCTTACATTCCAGAGCCAGAACGTGCAATCGACCTTCCATTCCTTATGCCAATTGAAGACGTATTCTCAATCTCTGGTCGTGGTACAGTAGTAACTGGCCGTGTAGAGACTGGTATTGTTAAAGTGGGCGAATCAGTTGAAATCGTTGGTATCCGTGATACTCAAGTAACTACAGTTACTGGCGTTGAAATGTTCCGTAAATTGCTTGACGAAGGTCGTGCAGGCGAGAACTGTGGTGTTCTTCTACGTGGTACTAAGCGTGAAGACGTACAACGTGGTCAAGTATTGACTAAACCAGGTGCGATCAAGCCACATACTAAATTCGATGCGGAAGTATACGTACTTTCTAAAGAAGAAGGTGGTCGTCACACTCCATTCCTTAACGGTTACCGTCCACAGTTCTACTTCCGTACTACGGACGTAACTGGTGCGATCGCGCTTAAAGAAGGCGTGGAAATGGTTATGCCTGGTGACAACGTTGAGATGTCAGTAGAGCTAATCCACCCAATCGCAATGGACCCAGGTCTACGTTTTGCGATCCGTGAAGGCGGTCGTACAGTGGGTGCTGGTGTAGTTGCTAAAGTAACTGCATAATCATAGAATAAGATAAACGGGTTGGGGTTTAGGCTCCAACTTGTTATTTTGCAGGTCAGTAGTTCAATTGGTAGAGCGTCGGTCTCCAAAACCGAATGTTGGGGGTTCGAGTCCCTCCTGACCTGCCAAGTTTTGAAAAAGACGCTTGATGTCGGCAAAATTGGTCATATAATAAGTCGCGAAACCTACGACGAGTACAAAAATGTCGAATGAAAAATCACGCGACGCATTAGGCGAAGCGGCAATTCCTCAAAGAAATAATCCTGCAGTAGATGTAAGTTCTGGTTCTCCATTAGACATGGTTCTATGGGTTATCGCCTTGATTTTATTGGTTGGTGCAATGATGGTAAACCAATATTTACCAGCATACTGGGCCCCTGCGAATGATATTTGGGTGCGTGTTGGGGTGATTTTGGCTTGTATCGTTGCAGCATTCGGTTTATTATACGCCACCCATCAAGGCAAAGGCTTTATTCGTCTGCTGAAAGATGCACGAATCGAGCTCCGTCGAGTGACCTGGCCTACCAAGCAAGAGACTGTGTCCACATCTTGGCAAGTTCTTGTTGTAGTCGTAATTACCTCCATTGTTTTATGGTGTTTCGATTATATTTTAGGCTGGTTAATCAAGTTTATTATCGGGTAAGAGAGCTATGAAACGTTGGTACATTATTCATGCCTATTCAGGTTATGAAAAACAAGTAATGCGTTCGCTTAATGATCGAATCCAGCGTAGCGCTGTTGCCGATAGCTTTGGTGAAGTCCTGGTTCCTACCGAAGAAGTGGTAGAAATGAAGGATGGCAAGAAACGTAAATCAGAGCGCAAGTTCTTTCCTGGCTATGTTCTAGTCGAAATGGAAATGAATGACGACACTTGGCACATTGTTAAAGAATGTCCGAAAGTTTTAGGCTTTATTGGTGGTACGGCGGAAAAACCGGCGCCAATTACGCAAAAAGAAGCTGATGCGATTCTTGCGCGTGTACGCAATACTGGTGAAGCACCTCGTCCTAAGACGATGTTTGAACCAGGCGAAGAATTACTCGTAGTTGACGGTCCATTCACGGACTTTAAAGGTGTGGTGGAAGAAGTTCAGTACGAAAAGTCACGTTTAATGCTGACCATTAATGTATTTAACCGTCCAACTCAAGTTGAACTGGAATTTCGTCAAGTCGAAAAATCAGTTTAATTGGTTTGGGTTGAAAACGCCTGATTTGCGTGCAAATCAGGCATTGTTGTTGTAACGGTATCGTTACTTGAAATCATTGGGGAGCCTTCACCGGCGTTTGCACCCAGAGGTAATTTGAAATGGCTAAGAAGATTGACGGCTATATCAAGCTGCAAGTTCCAGCTGGTAAAGCGAATCCATCTCCACCGATTGGTCCTGCACTAGGTCAACGTGGTGTGAACATCATGGCATTCTGTAAAGAATTCAATGCTGCGACACAAAAAGTTGAAGCTGGTCTACCAATTCCAGTCGTGATCACTGTGTACAACGACAAGTCGTTCACATTCATCATGAAAACTCCACCTGCTGCTGTTCTTCTTAAGAAAGCTGCTGGTATCCAGAAGGGTTCAGCTGTACCTAACAAAACTAAAGTTGGTAAGTTGACTCGTGCTCAAATCGAAGAAATCGCGACTACTAAAGAACCAGATTTGACTGGTGCTGATTTAGACGCACGTGTACGTACCATTGCTGGTTCTGCGCGTTCTATGGGCTTGGAAGTGGAGCTTTAAGACATGGCTAAATTAACTAAACGTCAAAAAGCGATCGTAGCTGCTGTAGAAGCGCACAAAGTTTACACGCTAGAAGAAGCTGTTGCAGTTTTAGAGAGCCTTCCAGCTCCTAAATTCAAAGAATCTTTGGATATCGCGGTAAACCTAGGTGTTGATCCTCGTAAATCTGACCAAGTTGTTCGTGGCGCGACTACACTTCCTGCAGGTACGGGTAAAACTGTACGTGTAGCTGTATTCGCTCAAGGCGCTGCTGCTGAAGCTGCTAAAGCTGAAGGCGCAGACGTTGTTGGTTTCGATGATCTTGCTGAAAGCATCCAAGCGGGTAACCTTGACTTTGACGTTGTAATTGCTGCTCCAGATGCAATGCGCGTTGTAGGTAAACTTGGTACGATCCTTGGTCCACGTGGCTTAATGCCAAACCCTAAAGTGGGTACGGTAACTCCTGACGTAGCAACTGCAGTTAAAAATGCAAAAGCTGGTCAAGCACGTTACCGCGTAGACAAAGCGGGTATTATCCACGCTGCGATCGGTCAAGTAGGTTTCACTGCTGAAGCTGTTCGTTCAAACGTTGAAGCACTTGTTGCTGACTTGAAACGTTTGAAACCTGCGACTTCTAAAGGCGTATACATTCAAAAGATCACTTTGAGCTCAACTATGGGTCCTGGTTTGATCGTTGATGTAGCAAACGTTTCTAAATAAGTCTCGACTTATACAGAATTTTAAAGCCCTGAGTAAGTTTTAAAGCACTGCTTTAAAACTTACGCAAGAAACGCTCCGTCGTATTTTGCAAACTTAGGCAAACTTTGAATTGATAAATGAAAATTTATCAGCGTCAAAGACCGCGGGCGAGGGGAGTTTTATGCTTCGCTCTTAATCGTCCAGCCTGCGTAGACGCGGTGGTGTGATTTGTTCATCCTCCGCGTGTTAGTCCAGTGATGGATTAACGAATTGGGAGTGTACTTCGCGTAAGTACATAAATCACCGTTAGGAGGTTTTACAATGGCTCTTCTTATCGAAGGCAAAAAACAGATCGTAGCTGAAGTAACTGAAGTTGCTTCTACTGCATTTGCCGCTGTTGTTGCTGACTATCAAGGTTTAACTGTTGAGCAATTAACTGCTCTTCGCGTTGAAGCTCGTAAACTAGGTGTTCACACACGTATCGTGCGTAACACTTTGGCTAAACGCGCTCTTCAAGATACTCAATTCAATATCTTGAACGACAACCTTGTTGGCCCAACAATCTTAGCTTTCTCGACTTCTGAAGACGACATGGGTGCTGCTGCACGTTTGTTCGAAGAATTCGCTAAAACTAATAAAGCATTTGAACTTAAAGCTGCTGCATTTGATGGCAAACTTTATCAAGGCGAAGAAGTTAGCGTTATCGCGAATCTTCCGAACCAAGAGAAAGCGCTTACTATGCTTGCAAACGTTCTTCAAGCTCCTATTTCGAAATTGGGCCGCTTACTTACAGCGCTTCAAGAGAAAAACGAGTCAGAAGCTGCTTAAGCTCAAACTTACACACACATCATTCAATACCCATTTGGAGTTAATCTCATGGCTTTAACAAACGAAGAAATCCTAAACGCAGTTGCTGAAAAAACTGTTCTTGAACTTGTTGAACTTATTTCTGCTTTCGAAGAGAAATTCAACGTTTCTGCTGCTGCTGTAGCTGTTGCTGCTGGTCCTGCTGCTGCTGCTGCTGAAGAGCAATCTGAATTCAATGTTGAATTGACTTCTTTTGGCGCAAACAAAGTTGCTGTAATTAAAGCAGTTCGTGAAGCAACTGGCCTTGGCTTGAAAGAAGCTAAAGACATGGTTGAAAGCGCTCCTACAGTTCTTAAAGAAGGCGTTTCTAAAGAAGAAGGCGAAGAACTTAAGAAGAAACTTGAAGAAGCTGGTGCTACAGTTACTCTTAAGTAATAGCTTAAGGGAGCCGGTTTTTTTATAATCAGCTCCAAAAATTGGCTGATGGCTCTTGGGTCATCAGCCTTTTTGCGTTACAATAATCGGCTCGATTTTTGTTTGCATGATATAAAAATCATACAAATTAAAAATAAACATAATGAACAAACGTTTACCAATATTTTTCAGTAAAAAAATATTGATAAGCGTTTTAATACCACTAAAAATTGCAGCATTTGTAAAGAGTGGTGGCCATATCGGCCAGCGTAATTCCTTCTGAGCCCGTTCTGCAGGCGGGCTTGGTTTACACTTTCCGAGGACTCCAGATGGCATACTCATATACCGAAAAGAAACGGATCCGTAAGAATTTTGGTAAATTGCCTAGCGTTATGGATGCTCCGTACCTGCTCGCGATTCAAGTCGACTCGTACAGAACGTTCTTACAAGATGGCAAATCACCAAAAAACCGCGAAGATATCGGTCTCCAAGCCGCATTTCGTTCAGTTTTTCCTATAGAAAGTTATTCTGGCAATGCTGCTTTAGAATTTGTTGAGTATAGTCTTGGTAAGCCTGAGTTTGATGTACGCGAATGTATTCTTCGTGGCTCAACTTATGCAGCACCAATGCGTGTAAAAATTCGTTTGATCCTGAAAGATCGTGAAACGAAGTCAATTAAAGACGTACGTGAACAAGAAGTCTATATGGGCGAGATGCCATTGATGACGGATAACGGGACCTTTGTAATTAATGGTACCGAGCGTGTAATCGTATCTCAATTACACCGTTCACCAGGCGTATTCTTTGACCACGATAAAGGTAAGACTCACTCAAGTGGTAAAGTCCTTTATTCAGCGCGTATCATTCCTTACCGTGGTTCATGGTTAGATTTTGAATTCGATGCCAAAGACCTGGTCTATGTACGTATTGACCGTCGTCGTAAATTACTTGCGACTGTGGTGCTGCGTGCGCTGGGTTATAGCAACGAAAACATTCTCAACATGTTCTACGAGAAAGTCCCTGTATATCTTGACATGGGTAGCTATCAAATTGACTTGGTGCCGGAACGTCTGCGCGGCGAAATGGCACAATTTGACATCTTGGATAAAGATGGCAAGGCAATCGTTGAACAAGGTAAACGTATTAACGCGCGTCATGTACGTCAGATGGAAGCTTCAGGTCTTGAAAAACTTGCAGTGCCTGATGAGTATTTGTATGAGCGTATCACGGCTGAAGACATCGCATTAAAAGATGGCGACGTGATTGCTGCAAATACCGTATTGAGCCATGAAGTCATGGTGAAAATTGCAGAAGGCGGCGTGAAGCAGTTTAATGTTCTGTTCACCAATGATATCGACCGTGGTTCATTCGTTGCAGATTCTCTACGTGCAGATACTACGACCACTCGTGAAGAAGCATTGGTCGAAATCTACAAAGTCATGCGTCCGGGCGAGCCACCAACCAAAGAAGCAGCTGAGAACCTGTTCAATAACCTGTTCTTCTCTTCTGAGCGTTATGACTTGTCTCCAGTCGGTCGTATGAAGTTCAACCGTCGTTTGGGTCGTCCTTATGAAGTGGGTACAGACCAGAAGTCGCGTGAAGTTGAAGGTATTCTCTCGAACGAAGATATCACTGATGTATTGAAAACATTAGTTGAAATCCGTAACGGTAAAGGTGAAGTCGACGATATCGATCACTTGGGTAACCGTCGTGTTCGTTCTGTGGGCGAAATGACAGAAAACCAATTCCGTGTCGGTCTGGTTCGTGTAGAACGTGCTGTTAAAGAACGTTTATCTCAAGCTGAAACAGACAACCTGTCTCCGCAAGATCTAATCAATGCGAAGCCTGTTGCTGCTGCAATCAAAGAATTCTTTGGTTCAAGCCAGTTGTCTCAGTTCATGGATCAAAACAACCCGTTGTCTGAAATCACGCACAAGCGTCGTGTATCAGCACTTGGTCCCGGTGGTTTGACGCGTGAACGTGCGGGCTTTGAAGTACGTGACGTACATCAAACGCATTACGGTCGTGTATGTCCAATTGAAACGCCGGAAGGTCCAAACATTGGTTTGATCAACTCGCTTTCTGTATATGCTAAAGCGAACAACTTCGGTTTCCTGGAAACGCCTTACCGTAAAGTAGTTGATGGCCGTGTAACCATGGACATTGAATACCTGTCTGCGATTGAAGAAGTGGGTACTGTGATTGCTCAGGCCGATTCTGCAGTAGATGCTGATGGTAATTTATTAGAAGAAGTTGTATCTGTACGTCACCAAGGTGACTTCGTACGCATGCCACCGGAAAAAGTAACGCATATGGATGTATCTGCTCAGCAGGTTGTATCTGTGGCTGCGTCACTGATTCCGTTCCTTGAACACGATGATGCCAACCGTGCATTGATGGGTTCAAACATGCAACGTCAGGCTGTTCCTACGTTAATCGCTGACAAACCACTCGTAGGTACGGGTATGGAAGCGAACGTAGCACATGACTCTGGTGTATGTGTGATCGCTCAGCGTGGTGGTCGTATCGAGTTTGTTGATGCATCTCGTGTAGTCATTCGTGTGAACGAAGAAGAGATGATCGCAGGTGAGGCAGGTGTAGATATCTATAACCTGATCAAATACACCCGTTCAAACCAAAACACCTGTATCAACCAGAAAGTTCTGGTGAACCTGGGCGATAAAGTGGGTCGTGGTGATGTATTGGCCGATGGTCCATCGACTGATGGCGGTGAGCTAGCGCTTGGTCAAAACATGCGCGTCGCATTCATGACCTGGAACGGTTATAACTACGAAGACTCGATCTTACTTTCAGAACGTGTACTTCAAGAAGACCGTTTAACCTCGATTCATATCCAGGAATTGTCATGTGTCGCACGTGATACTAAGCTTGGTGCTGAAGAAATCACGGCCGATATCCCGAATGTGGGTGAAGCAGCGCTTTCTAAACTTGATGAATCAGGTATTGTTTACATCGGTGCTGAAGTAACAGCAGGTGATATTCTTGTTGGTAAAGTGACGCCTAAAGGTGAAACGCAGCTAACGCCGGAAGAAAAATTGCTTCGTGCAATCTTCGGTGAAAAAGCAGCTGACGTTAAAGATTCATCTTTACGCGTTCCATCAGGTACTAAAGGTACAGTCATTGACGTTCAAGTGTTTACACGTGACGGTCTTGAAAAAGACGAACGTGCTCAAGCAATTGAAAAAGCGCAATTGGATGCATACCGTAAAGACTTGAAAGAAGAATTCAAAATCTTCGAAGAAGCTGCACGTGAACGTGTAATCCGTCTACTGAATGGCCAAGAGTCGAATGGTGGCGGTACAACTAAACGTGGCGACAAACTGTCTGAAGACGTGTTGTCTGGTTTAGAGCTTGTTGATCTTCTTGAAATTCAACCAGTTGATGAAGCAATTGCTGAACGTTTAACTCAAATTCAAGTGTTCTTGAAAGAGAAGAGCTTCGAAATTGACGAGAAATTTGCTGAGAAAAAACGCAAACTTTCTACAGGCGATGAACTGACGACTGGCGTATTGAAAGTAGTTAAAGTTTATCTTGCTGTAAAACGTCGCATCCAGCCGGGTGATAAGATGGCGGGTCGTCACGGTAACAAAGGTGTTGTATCAAACATCTTGCCGGTAGAAGACATGCCACACGATGCCAATGGTGTACCTGTTGATATCGTACTGAACCCGCTGGGCGTACCATCGCGTATGAACGTGGGTCAGATTCTTGAAACTCACTTAGGTATGGCTGCCAAAGGTCTTGGCGATCAAATCGACAAGATGATGAAAGAACAGCGTACTGTACTTGAGCTTCGTGATTTCCTGGACAAGATTTATAACAAAGTTGGTGGCGAGCAAGAAGATCTTGACAGCTTGACTGATGATGAAATCTTGAAACTTTCTGGTAACTTGCGTGCTGGTGTGCCTTTGGCAACACCTGTATTCGATGGTGCTGAAGAAGGTCAGATCAAAGAATTGTTACAACTTGCAGGTCTATCAAGTACTGGTCAGACAGTATTATATGATGGTCGTACTGGTGAGCGTTTCGACCGTCCAGTAACTGTAGGTTATATGTACATGCTGAAACTGAACCACTTAGTTGATGACAAGATGCATGCGCGTTCAACTGGTTCTTATTCTCTAGTCACGCAACAGCCGCTGGGTGGTAAAGCACAATTCGGTGGTCAGCGTTTCGGTGAGATGGAAGTCTGGGCACTAGAAGCTTACGGTGCAGCATATACGCTACAAGAAATGCTGACTGTGAAATCGGATGACGTTGAAGGCCGTACCCGTATCTACAAGAATATTGTAGATGGTAACCATTATATGGACCCGGGTATGCCTGAATCGTTCAACGTATTGACCAAAGAGATCCGTTCTTTAGGTATCAACATTGAACTGAAAAATGGTGACTAATTAGTTCCATTGAATCTCCCTTGCGAAGCAGTGCTTCTCACCTCTTTAAGAAAGAGGGGAAAGTCCCTCTTTATAAAGGGGGATTTAGGGGGATTCTTGGGATTCCCAATTCAGTTAAAAACAATATTTGTGACCCAGTCGAGAAGTGAAAATCTCCTCGACACACGGAGAAAAAAATTGAAAGACTTGCTCGATATCATGCGCAAAAAGACGGATTCAGACGGTCATGCTCCTGTAGAGTTTGACCGCATCCGTATTGGTCTTGCGTCACCAGAAATGATTAAGTCATGGTCTCACGGTGAAGTTAAAAAGCCAGAAACCATTAACTATCGTACGTTCAAACCTGAACGTGATGGTTTATTCTGTGCCAAAATCTTTGGTCCAGTAAAAGATTACGAATGCTTGTGTGGTAAATACAAGCGTATGAAATACAAAGGCGTCATTTGTGAAAAATGTGGCGTTGAAGTAACAACTGCGAAAGTTCGTCGTGAACGTATGGGTCACATCGAGCTAGCTTCTCCAGTTGCACACATCTGGTTCTTGAAATCATTGCCGAGCCGTATCGGTCTATTATTAGACATGACGCTACGTGATATCGAACGCGTATTGTATTTCGAATCTTATGTGGTTACCGATCCTGGTATGACACCATTTGAGAAATACCAGCTTCTGAACGATGAAGAATACTTCAATGCGTTGGAAGAACACGGTGATGAATTCACAGCGAAAATGGGTGCTGAAGCGGTTCAAGACTTGTTGAAAGACATCGATCTTGAAGCTGAAATTGCGCGTCTTCGTGAAGAAATTCCTGTGACAACTTCAGAAACCAAGCTGAAAAAAGCCTCTAAGCGTTTGAAGTTGATGGAAGCATTCAACGATTCGAACAACAAGCCAGAATGGATGGTGTTGACTGTACTTCCAGTTCTGCCACCAGACCTTCGTCCGTTGGTACCACTTGAAGGTGGTCGTTTCGCGACTTCTGACTTGAACGATCTTTACCGTCGTGTGATTAACCGTAACAACCGTTTGAAGCGTCTTCTTGACCTTGCAGCGCCAGACATCATCGTACGTAACGAAAAACGTATGTTGCAAGAGTCTGTCGATGCATTGTTAGATAACGGTCGTCGTGGTCGTGCAATTACCGGTTCAAACAAGCGTCCGCTTAAATCTTTGGCAGATATGATCAAAGGTAAGCAAGGTCGTTTCCGTCAGAACTTATTGGGTAAACGTGTCGATTACTCAGGTCGTTCGGTCATTACCGTTGGTCCAAACCTGCGTTTGCACCAATGTGGTCTTCCGAAGAAAATGGCACTTGAACTGTTCAAGCCATTCATTTTCGCGAAACTACAAGCATCTGGTCAAGCAACCACCATTAAAGCTGCGAAGAAAATGGTTGAGCGCGAGACGCCAGAAGTTTGGGACGTTCTTGCTCACGTGATCCGTCAACATCCAGTGATGTTGAACCGTGCGCCAACACTTCACCGTCTAGGTCTTCAAGCATTTGAACCGATCCTGATTGAAGGTAAGGCGATCCGTCTACACCCACTTGTATGTGCTGCGTTTAACGCCGACTTCGATGGTGACCAGATGGCGGTACACGTACCATTAACACTTGAAGCTCAGCTTGAAGCTCGTGCGTTAATGATGTCGACGAACAACATTCTGTCTCCAGCGAACGGTGAGCCAATCATCGTACCGTCTCAGGACGTGGTCTTGGGCTTGTATTACATCACGCGTGATGCAATCAATGCCAAAGGTGAGGGCATGGTGTTCGCGGATACTCACGAAGTAAACCGTGCACTGGCAACAGGTCAGGTTGATCTACACGCTCGCGTTAAAGCACGTGTACACCAGACTGTCATCGATGAAGATGGCAACCGTGAACATCAAACCATTATTGTAGATACCACACCTGGTCGCTGCCTACTTTGGGAAGTTGTGCCTGAAGGTATGGATTTCCAGCAAATTAACGTTGAGATGACCAAGAAAAACATCTCTAAGTTAATTAACTCTTGCTACCGTAAATTGGGTCTGAAAGATACTGTTATCTTCGCTGACCAATTGATGTACCTAGGCTTCCGTCAGGCGACGCGTTCAGGTGTATCTGTCGGTATGGAAGACATGGTTATTCCACCGCAAAAACAAGTCATTATTGGTAAAGCGGAAGCTGAAGTTCGTGAAATCGAACAACAGTTCGAACAAGGTTTCGTAACTGCCGGCGAACGTTATAACAAAGTGGTCGATATTTGGGCGCGTACCAATGACCAGGTTGCTAAAGCGATGATGGACAACTTGTCTTTCACGACTGTTAAAAACAAACAGGGTGAAGACGAGAAGCAAAAATCATTCAACTCGATCTACATGATGTCTGACTCGGGTGCCCGTGGTTCGGCAGCTCAGATTCGTCAGTTGGCGGGTATGCGTGGTTTGATGGCGAAGCCGGATGGCTCGATCATTGAAACGCCTATTAAAGCGAACTTCCGTGAAGGTTTGACTGTACTACAGTACTTCATCTCGACACACGGTGCGCGTAAAGGTTTGGCCGATACAGCACTGAAAACTGCGAACTCTGGTTACTTGACGCGTCGTCTGGTAGACGTTGCGCAAGACTTGGTGATTACCGAGCCAGATTGTGGCACCTTCGACGGTCTAGTAATGACACCATTCATTCAAGGTGGCGATGTCATCGAGAACTTGGGTGCACGAGTATTGGGTCGTGTGGTTGCTGAAGATGTGAAACGTGTCGGTACAGACGAAGTTCTGCTTCCACGTAATACTTTAATTGACGAGAAACTGGCGACGTTTATCGAAAGCCAAGGTGTCGACGAAATTAAAGTACGTTCGGTTGTAAACTGTGCGTCTACTTTCGGTGTATGTGCGAAATGTTACGGCCGTGACTTGGCGCGTGGTCATCAGGTGAACCCGGGTGAGTCTGTTGGTGTCATGGCAGCTCAATCAATTGGTGAACCAGGTACACAGTTAACTATGCGTACCTTCCACGTGGGTGGTGCTGCAAGCCGAACGTCTGCTGCAAACAGCGTACAAGTTCGTAACCAGGGTACAGTGCGTTTCCACAACGTGAAAACAGTACAACATGCCAAAGGTCACTTGGTATCGACTTCACGTTCAGGTGAGATCGGTATTGCGGATGATTTAGGTCGTGAGCGCGAGCGCTATAAACTGCCTTACGGTGCATCTATCTTGCTAAAAGATGGCGAAGCTGTAGAAGCAGGCGGTATCGTGGCGACTTGGGATCCGCATACACATCCATTGGTAACAGAAGTTGCAGGTAAAGTGCGTTTCAGCCAGATCGCTGATGGCGTGACCGTGACTTCGAAAACTGATGATGCAACAGGTATGTCAACCATCGAAATCTTGCCAGTGACTTCACGTCCTGCGTCAGGTAAAGATTTGCGTCCTGCTGTAGTGTTAGACACAGTTGAAGGCACTGAACAGTTCTACTTCTTGCCACAAAACACTATTCTTTCTGTCCGTGATGGCGAAACGATTGGTGTCGGTGACGTTATTGGTCGTGTACCACAAGAATCTTCACGTACCCGTGATATTACCGGTGGTCTACCGCGTGTAGCTGACTTGTTCGAAGCACGTAAGCCGAAAGAGCATGCAATCCTTGCAGAAGTATCGGGTGTTGTGAGTTTCGGTAAAGAAACCAAAGGTAAGAACCGTCTGGTGATTACACCGGATGATGGCTCTGAGATTTACGAAGAGCTGATTCCGAAATGGCGTACCATTAACGTGTTCGAAGGCGAACATGTGAACCGTGGTGAAACCATTTCTGACGGCCCACAGAACCCGCATGACATTTTACGTCTGAAAGGTGAAGTGGCGCTGACCAACTACATCGTGAACGAAGTTCAGGACGTATACCGTCTGCAAGGTGTAAAAATCAACGACAAGCACATTGAAGTCATCGTACGTCAAATGCTGCGTAAAGTGGATATCACTGATGGTGGCGATACCAGCTTCATCAAAGGCGAACAAGTGGATTACATCCGTGTTGTACAAGAAAACCAAGCAGTTCTTGCACAAAACAAGTTCCCTGCGAAGTTTGAACGTCTGTTGATGGGTATTACCAAAGCGTCGCTTTCGACTGACTCGTTCATCTCTGCTGCATCGTTCCAGGAAACAACTCGTGTGTTAACTGAAGCGGCTGTAACAGGTAAAGAAGATGACTTACGCGGTCTGAAAGAAAACGTGGTTGTAGGTCGTCTGATCCCAGCGGGTACAGGTTTGGCTTACCATCTCGAGCGTCGTCGTCAAGAAGCAGAAGCTGCAGAATTTGAACTGCACAATGACTTCTCTGATGTTGATCAAGCTTTAAGTCAGGCATTTAACGAAGAATTCTAATTCAAGTTAAAGCTAAAAAAGAGACGCCTTCGGGCGTCTTTTTTTGTCTTAAATACATAAAAATTAAAAGCTAATTAAAGGCTAAACAGCGGAATAATCCATTGATACTTACAAAACTCAGCAGGAATACCGAGAGAAGTAACACGCTCCATGTTTTAGTTTTATAAAATGAAGATAAGCTAAATTAAAGTATGAAAAGGAAGGCCAAAGTCATGAAAAAATTAATGGGTGTGATGGCAGTTGCAACTCTCTCCACCTTTATGCTGGCAGGTTGTGAAAGTATGTCTGCCAATGAGCAGCGTATCGGTGCTGCCGCCTTAGGTGGTGCAGTCGGTGGTGGTGTAGGTAATAGTGTCGGGGGTGGTCTTGGTTCTGCAGTCGGTGGTGGTGCAGGCGCAGCCGTGGGAAGTAAGTCCCAAGGTGGCTCAAACCGTAATGCGACCTATAGTGGTGTCGGCGGTGCTGTAGGCTCAGCTGTAGGTAAAAGCATATTCGGTGGGAATGCTGGTGCTGCGATTGGTGGTGCAATCGGTGGTGGCGCAGGTGCTGCGATCGAACAGGATAACCGCCGTCGTTAAGTCTGCACTGACTTTAAATCGATTCAGATCTAAAAGCGCCCATGTGGCGCTTTTACCTTATCCAGTTTTTTGAATTTTTCCTTTGCTTTGTTTGCGCCGGATATAAACCGTTTTTTGTACTTCGGCAATTCGAACGCCAGCCTCATCATAGATATTGAGCTGGTAATGGCGATATACCGGTGCATAGTCAGCAGCCAGGTCAATAATAGTACTGACTTCTTCAGCAGAGATGCGCACATCAGCAAAGACGGTGCCGCGACCCGGTGCTAAAAACTGGATACTCGCGCCCTTATCCCAGACGATATATTTCGGCCCTAAATGATGCATCAGTAAGAGCATATAAAATGGATCGACCATTGAATATAAGCTGCCACCAAAATGGACGCCGACAATATTCTGGTTTTTACGGGTCAGTGGCATTTTGACCCGAATGTGATAATGATTAAAATCAATTTTATCAATTTCGATGCCTGCACCACGATAGGGGGCATAGCGGTTCAGAATAAATTTTGAAACCAAGGGCAGTTTTTGAATTTTCTGGAATAGGCTCATGCTGACATTCTTTTTTCTTGTGTAGTTATGCATACTAGAGCAACAAAAATGCGCTGGCATTGATAAATTATTCCGATTTATAAACTATGCGGTCAATAACAACAACAGGATCAAAACATGGAAATGCAATGGGTCGATACCACGGATCAGCAGCGTCTTTGCGTTAAAACTTACGGACAGCCCACACGGCCGGCATTGGTACTGGTTCATGGCTACCCCGATCATCAAGCAGTTTGGGAGCCAGTCATTGCTTATTTGAGTCAGGATTATTTTGTTGTGAGCTATGATGTGCGCGGCGCAGGTGAGTCCAGTATTCCTCAAAAAATTTCGGATTACCGCCTGGCACGCTTAAGTCAGGATCTGGAAGAGGTAGTGAGCAAGGTATTGCCGAATCGTGGTTTTCATCTGGCAGCGCATGACTGGGGTTCAATTCAGTCTTGGGAATCTGTCACAGATTTAAGATTCAAAGGCCGAATTCTGTCTTATAGCACGCTGTCTGGCCCTTGTCTGGATCATGCTGCTTTCTGGATGCGCGAGCAGTTCAATCAAGACAAAGCAAAATTTTTAAAGCAAATGAGCAAGTCCTGGTATATCGCGGTATTTCAGTTACCTTTACTAGCCCCCTTGGCCTGGAATTTTTTTAATCCGCAGCGCTGGGCCAAGATTGTCCGGCAATTAGAAAGACGGGACGATCTGCCGCTGAACCCGAAGATCGTCAAAGATGGCAAGTATGGGGTAAACCTATATCGGGCCAATTTTTTACCGCGTTTGGCCCGACCACGGCAGCGCTTTGCCATCTGTCCGGTACAAGCGATTGTACTGAAATATGACCAGTTTGTCGGGCCTGATCTGGTCGATGAGATGGCAAAATGGGTCGATAATTTATCTAAAGTGGAACTGGACGCCAATCACTGGGCAATTCTGAGCCAGCCAGAACAAGTGGCTCAATTAATTGATCACTTTATTCAGCGTCAATCTGCTGAAGTCGTTTAATCAGCCCCAGCACTGAACATGACTGCTGAAAGGAAAAGTGGCGGAATTTTTATCCGAATTTTCTGATAAAATAGCCGCTTTCTCTCTATTCCGATTCATTATGTTCGCAATTCTTGCTGCTATTGGAGTCATGTTCGGACTCTCATTGGCACGTGTACCTGTGGTTTTTGCCCTGGTCATTGGTGCTGTTACGGGTGGTTTACTGGCAGGTCTTGGCCTTCAGGGAACCTTGGACGCGTTTAACAATGGCTTGGGCGGCGGTGCCAAAATTGCCTTGGCTTACGGTATTTTAGGTGCATTTGCTTTGGCGTTGGCACGTTCAGGTTTGCCGGATTTGTTGGCGTATAAAATGATCAACACCTTAAAAGGTGAGGCTGATTTTAAAGCACAAAACCGGGTGAAATATCTGATCTTTTTTACAGTAGCCATTGCTGCGGTATTTTCCCAGAACGTGATTCCGGTACATATCGCCTTTATTCCAGTCCTGATTCCACCATTATTGACTGTATTTAACCATTTAAAGCTCGACCGTCGTTTGATTGCCTGTTTGCTGACCTTTGGTCTGGTAGGCACCTATATGCTGATTCCGGTCGGTTTTGGTGCCATCTTCCTGAATGACATTCTGGGTCATAACATCAATACTTTTGGTAAGCCATATGGATTTGAAATTAGCTATGACCAGATTCCATCTGCGATGGCAATTCCAGTATTCGGTATGTTTGTGGGCTTATTGGTGGCGATCTTTATTAGCTATCGCAAACCACGTCAATATCAAGATATTCATGTCCAGGAACAGCAAAGTATTTCCGCTGAATTGGGTGTGGCTGAGCAGGTTAAACCGCAGATTGCCAAATTTACCATCTGGATGGCCGGCCTTGCAGTTATTGCCACATTGGCGGTACAGCTTTATTCAGACTCGATGATTCTGGCCGGTCTGGTCGGTGTCGCAATCCTGAGTTGTGCCGGGATCTTTAAATGGAAAGAAGCGGATGATGTGATCATTACCGGTATGCGCATGATGGCGCTAGTTGGCTTTATCATGATTGCGGCACAAGGCTTTGCCGCGGTGATTGAAGCGACTAATCAGGTACCAACCTTGGTTGAAGCATCAGTAAACTGGATTGGTAATAGTCAGGCACTGGCCGCATTTCTGATGCTGTTGATTGGTTTGCTGATCACATTGGGCATTGGTTCGTCTTTCTCGACTATTCCCATTCTGGCGATTATTTATGTTCCGCTGTGTATCCAGTTTGGTTTCAGCCCGGCTGCGACCATTGCCATTATCGGGACTGCGGCGGCTTTAGGCGATGCCGGCTCTCCAGCGTCAGATTCAACTCTAGGCCCAACATCCGGTCTGAATATGGATGGTCAGCATGACCATATGAAGGATAGTGTGGTTCCAACCTTCATTCATTTTAATATCCCGCTGATGATTTTTGGCTGGATCGCGGCGATGGTGCTGTAATTTAATTATACGGACTTGAGTGAATATTAAATTCACTCAAGGGTATTTTAAATGGCTTTATAATATATATTTAAAATACATGTTTTAATGATTTTAAATATAAAAATGAATTAATTTTATCTAAATATGGCTATTTAATTCTGATTGGATTGGTTGGTATTAAAACCAACCAATTTAGTATATTTAAAATAAATAATATATAAAAACAATAACTTAAATAATATTTATAATTTAGTTTTATAATAACTATTGCATATTAAATCCCTCCATGTTTATCATTAAATTAATATTTAAATTCTTAATAAATAATCTTCCAGTGGGGTATTTAAAAATGTTAAAGCAAGTTGCTCTAATTGCATTAATGGGTCTTTCTGCATCAGCGATGGCGGGTCAATGGCAAGTGAAAGTCGGTGCTAGCTCTTTAGCACCATCAGAAGACAAAAATGTTTTGGCAGGCGGTGCATTTGATAATGTCAAAGCATCTCAAGAATATGGCTTTACACCATCTGTAGAATATTTCTTTAATGATAATTTTTCAGCTGAATTATTACTGGCAACACCTTTTAAGCATGATGTTTCTTCAGCAGGGCAGGATATCGCATCTTTTAAGCATTTACCGCCAACTCTTACAGCAAAATACAATTTTAAAAACTCAACCCGCTTTACCCCGTATATTGGTGTGGGTGCTACCGTAGTTGTTCCATGGGATGAAGAAATTGCATTACCAGGTCATAAGCTTGATGCAGATGTCGCTTATGGTGTAGCCGGTCAGGTTGGTTTTAACTTCCAGCCAGCCGATGCTAAAAACTGGGGTGTATTTGCAGATGTTCGCTACGCTCAAGTTGAAACAGATCTTACTTTGACAAAGCCTGATGGTACAAAAGTCGACTTGGGTGAATTAAAGGTAAATCCTTGGGTATATACAGTCGGCTATAGCTATAAATTCTAAGCTTGCATTTTTCTGGATTGATTTTCCAAAAGCCTCATCTTGTATGAGGCTTTTTTTCAAAATAACAACGATTTATAACCTATTGAAATTGAGCAGATTGGCAATGTTCAAATATATTAAAGCGAATAAAGTAAATATTAATTGAATACGACTTAATAATTGAATAATAAGGAAGATCAGCATGAGATTTTTAATGAAGAGTATTGTGATCTTCTGCGGCCTATTGGTCGCACCTGCCTATGCCGCAAGTTTTGATTGTCAGAAAGCTGAAACCGTGACCGAAAAAGCCATTTGTGAACATCGTCTGCTCAATGATGCTGATGTGAAAATGAGTACCAGCTATCATATCTTACGGCGTATGGTTCCGATGGGCACGCGTTCAGTGATTCAGCGCGATCAGGTCAAATGGTTGCAGTTTCGCGACCAGTGTCTGGAGTCGGTCTCTTGCCTGAACCAAGTCTATAATATGCGGCAACAGCAACTGGACTTGCAGTTTCAGCGCATTTATAAGCTTGGGCCTTATTAAGTCTGACAGTCGGTCTGGCAAAGATTAAAACCCTGCCAGATCAAGTGCTCAAAAATATCTTGTGAAAAAATATACAACTGACTATTGAAAATTGAGGAACTCACTCCATTCATATAGGCAACAGTATTGACCTGTATTTAAAATAAAAGGAGTGATTAATGAGAGAGTCTAACGCACAAAAACATAGTTTCCAGGCTGAAGTGGCTCAGTTACTACATCTCGTGACCCATTCGCTTTATTCAAACCCTGAAATTTTTCTGCGCGAACTGATCTCGAATGCCTCGGATGCTTGTGACAAATTGCGTTTTGAAGGGATCAATCATCCCGAATTTTATGAAAATGATCCGGATTTACGTGTTCGTGTCAGCCTTGATGCAGAGAATAAGACCATTACCATTTCAGATAACGGAATTGGTCTAAGCGAACAGGAAGCTATTGATAATTTAGGCACCATTGCCAAATCGGGCACCAAAGACTTTATGTCTAAACTGACCGGTGACCAGAAGGCCGATGCCCAGCTGATTGGCCAGTTTGGGGTCGGTTTCTATTCCGGTTTTATTGTGGCAGACAAGATCACGGTAGAATCACGTCGTGCCGGTGCAGATGCATCTGAAGGCGTACGCTGGATCAGTGGTGGTACTGGTGAATTTGAAGTTGAACAAATTCAAAAAGCAGGTCGTGGTACCGATATTATTCTGCATCTGCGTGACGATGCGCTGGACTATTTGCAAAGCCATAAAGTCAAACAGATCATCAATAAATACTCAGACCACATCAGCCTGCCAATCCAGATGCAAAAAGAAGTCTGGCAGGAAGAAGAAGCAGCTGAAGGGGAAACACCGAAAGGTGGCCAGTATGTCAAGACTGATGAGTGGGAAGCGATTAACTCGGCCAGCGCACTCTGGACACGGAGCAAGTCTGAAATTACTGAAGAACAATATGTCGAGTTCTACAAAAACTTAAGCCATGATTTCACGGTGCCATTGGCCTGGGCGCATAACCGGGTGGAAGGCAGCACTGAATATACCCAGTTATTGTATATTCCAAGCAAAGCCCCACATGACATTTTCACCCGCGAATCCAAAGCTGGTATCAAGCTGTATGTGAAACGCGTCTTTATTATGGATGATGCGGATAATCTGATTCCGAATTACCTGCGTTTTGTACAAGGCGTGGTAGACAGTGCGGATTTACCACTGAACGTCAGCCGTGAGTTGCTGCAAGAAAGCCGCGATGTGAAAACCATTCGTGACGGGAATGCCCGCCGTATCCTGACGATTCTGGATCATCTGGCCAAATCTGAAGATGAAAAAGATCAGGAAAAATTCAAGACTTTCCATCAGGAATTTGCTTCAGTCTTGAAAGAAGGCCTAGGCGAAGATTTTGCCAACCGTGAACGTATTTTGAAACTGCTGCGTTATGCAACCTCGAACAATGATGAAGTCAGCACTTCATTGGCAGACTATAAAGCACGCATGAAAGACGGTCAGAAAGCCATCTATTATGTGACTGCAGACAGCCTGAATGCTGCAAAGAATTCACCGCAGTTAGAACTGTTCAAGAAAAAAGGCATTGAAGTTCTGCTCATGACCGAACGCGTAGATGAATGGGCGATGAACTTTGTGAATGAGTTCGATGGCACGCCGTTGCAAAACGTGTCTAAGGGTGCAGTTGATTTGGGCGATCTTCAGGATGCTGAAGAGAAAAAAGCACTTGAAGAAGCCGCAGCCCAGTTTAAACCGGTGGTCGAGAAGCTGACTGATTCACTCAAAGACAAGACCAAAGAAGTGCGCGTGACTACGCGTCTGGTCGATTCACCGGCCTGTCTGGTGACTGGAGAAGGGGAATTATCTCCACAATTAATTCGTATGCTGAAAGATGCAGGTCAGCCTGTACCGGATATGAAGCCGATTCTGGAAATCAACCCGGAACATCCTTTGGTGAAAAAACTGGATGGCTCAGCGCAGTTTGACGATCTGGCCAATGTGATCTTTGATCAGGCGGTGATTGCAGAAGGCGGATTACCAGAAAATCCTGCTGAGTATGTGAAGCGTATCAATAGCTTGTTGCTTGCTTAATACATGATGCTCTAAGCTAAAAAATCCCTCTACGGAGTAATGCCAGTCAGTTAAGGAATTGACTGGCATTTTCTTTTTCAAATTCATGATTATATCTGATAGATAGAAAAGTCATCCGCAACTGTTTGAGGCATGAGGTGTATTGCACCGTAAGATTTAAAAATGATTGTTTCTGCGACAAATTTACTAATCGATGGTGGCTGACGAGTTTTGCGGTGAGGAGTGTTGCTCCGCAAGATGCCTTCCTTGCGAAGCTTCGCTTCTCATTTGGGCGAAACCAAAGTAACAAATAATTTACAAGAATTTGATTTATGACATTAATACTCCGCCGTGAATGACTAAAAAATTAAAGAGTCTATTTCTAAACTCTTTAACTGGTCAGCATTACCTCTACGGAGGGATTTTTTAGCTTTGCACAGCGCTTGAGTTTAAAACAATGCCTCTAAACGCACCAAAGCACCAACATAATGATCACGATCTTCGCGATGGTCATTCAGATAGTTGAGGTCGGTCTGGACAAAAAACCATTCACGTAAAAAAGGCTGTCTCCAGGACACATACGGTCCCCAGCGATTGAGGCGTAGATCCTTGTCATTTAGATAACCGCCAGTATAAATACCATAGCTAAAACGGTTGTCCTGAAAAAACTGATGTTGCCTAAAGGTATAATTGTCCCAGGTCAGATCGTCATCTTGATCATCTGCATAGGTCAGGCTGAGCTGATTGGAAAAAAATGCCTGATTGGGACGGGCATGGATCAGTTCCAGATTGGTACGCAAATAGTTTTCACTTTGAATCCCGTAGCGATAAATCTGTTCGGCATGAAAAAAGTAGTTATTTTCCAGTGTCCAATCTTTACTGGCTTTGACGCGCAGGTAAATATCATCTCCGGAGCGTAAACCCAGATCCAGATCGGTTTCAAAAGGAATCCGGTCTGACCATTCCGACCAGCGTAAGGCGAATGAGCTGTTATCCTGGCGTGCGCGCTTGGTATCGAGACGCTTATCTCCAGATGTTGCCGGATTTTCATTGGTAATCGCGACATTACTGTCTAATTCATTGTCCAGACTGTCATCACCGAAGACCAGACTCAGCTTTTGTTCTAAGGTGGGAAGTTTGATTCTGCCACGGATACGGGGCTTAATCTCATAGCCCTCATATTCATCCCAGCGATTATCCAAAATGACACGCAGTGTGGCGGCAGCCGGCTGATCCGGATCAGTTTCACCAAACCAGTTATCAATTTTATGCGCAGTACGATCTGCCCATTCTCGGATGCTTTTCTGTTTCTGATCGGCCCATGAATGATTTTCCGTTTCTAGCGTTGGCGGGACGATGGCGGTATTCGACTGCTCTGGAAGAATGGTTGGTGTTGCATCAATCAAACGCGGAATTTGATCCAGCAGTCCTGAACGTACCGGCTCAACATTCTCCGAGCTTTTTTCCTGGTCTGAAGAAGCATCTTTTACTGAATTTGCCCAAGACATGCTACTGCTGATTCCCACGCCAAGAGAGAGCAGGAAGATCTGAGTAATTCGATTTATTTGCATGAGATATTTATTACTCTTGTATTCTTTTATTCAGCTGTAGTTTTCTTAAATATAGCGATAAAAAGCAAGTTAAAGCTACAAAATAACAGCAATTATTCAATGATTTGAGTCTGAATTGCCTGATAAAGCTCCATGACCTGAATGGGTTGCGACATCATTAAAATAATCGTGTGAATTTTTTGCCAGTTTAGCTGTTGATCACGTTGCAGCAAGATAGATGGATAGGCCAGTTCATCCTCTGCGAGAGACAGGCGTTTTTCACCATGAATCACGCGTATTCGCTGATGTTCTTGCAATAAGAGTATCGGTGTAGAGAAATCCGCAAGGGCTTCCTCAAATGAGATAAATTTTTGTTTCTGAATCGAATCTGCCGGAATATAAGGATAATAATCGGGTTGTGTCCAGACTATTTCTGCTTGTTGCAAATAGGCTTTTGACAACAGATGCAATTGCGTGAAACCTGTACTTAATTGAGGCCACGACAGCGATTTAATCGCAGCAGCCTGATACTGATGCTGACTCAACCAATGCTCAATACAATAGTGCGCCTGTAATTGACTTGATGCACCCAAAAGCATCAGATATTTAATAAACTGGCCTTGCCGATTCAGCTGCTCCACCAAATAAACTTGGCGTGCCTGCCAGTGATCTTCTGCGGCATAGTACAGCACAATATCCAGATAGGCTGGATGCCCGACATCAGGTTCCAATTCTAAAGCACAAAGCCGCTGGAGATTGGTATCTTCCGGAGTCAAAGGCTGAACCTGCGCAATCACGTCTCCCAGTTGAATCTCGGTGGGAAAATCGATCACTTCTGGGACAATAATTTTTTCCTGCACAACCGCAGTTTCAGTGGGTAATGGATGATCTAGATACTCAGACGTGGCCTGTATCTGAATGTGTGATTCATCTGAATGATTTAAGCTTAATGGGTTGATTTTTGCTTTTTGTCGGCCACGATGATATCGAGTCGTTGCCGCCGCTTTTAAGCTGGCTTCTGCTTCATTCAGGGATAAGGCCGGTACAGTCAATGGAGGAGCCGCTTGCAGACCGGTTGTCAATTGTTGCTGTGACAGCCAGATAGAACATTGTTGTAACTCATTCCATTCACTGTTTAGTGCAGGATGCTTCGGTGCCGGAATTAGCCAGACCTGCCAGCCACGCTCAGGATGATGTAGAATTGCCCAGCCTATATCTGGCTGGGTATACAGTGCCTTTTCCAGAGCTGGAATTTCAGTGAAATAACCACAAAAACTTAGATGATAGGGGGTACTGGCGGAAAATTGATAGGCAGCAAGTTCAGGCTGGGTCTGGGCTTTAAACGCTAAAATCTGATTTTTAAAAATAGGTTCATCACAAAGATTAAAGATATCACGAATTCTTTTTTTGAAACGGGCCACGTCGTACAGAGGTAGAGCCTGATGCTCCAGTTGCTGGATCAATTCATGTAATTCCTTGACTAAGTGTGCTTTTTTTAAAGCGTTCATTTTATATCTCTAGATATGTTTTAGCGCTTTATCCAAAGTTTGGGCCAGCACCATATTCAGCGCCAACTCGATTAATTTGTATTCAGCAGAATGAGGATCTGTATGGCGTTCTGCCATTTCAAACAGAAAATCAATAGAAATGGACTGAGGTGAAATTTTGCCCTGCACCAATGCCTGAAGTCTGTTCATAACAATGCTTTTGTATTATCAGTATTTTTATATTGCTACAATTATATGCGTAGATCACATGAAATAGTGATTTATTTTAACTGTTTTATATTTATAAACTAGTAAATTTAATGACAAAAAAGCGATCAATATCAATGGAAAATAACAAAATATGAAATGATCGATAATTTTTAAAATACAGATTTTCTTCAGAGAGCAGCTAAATTAAATCGATATAAAAAAACAGGCTGAATCAATCAGCCTGTTTGCATAAAAACTTGTTGGGTATTAAGCAGTTTTTTCAGTTGCCGGCGTTGCAGTTTCTGTATTTACAGTTTCAGCAGGTGCTTTGCTTGCCGGAAAGTCTGGCAGATAAACCACTTGTGCCATTTGCGCTGATGCTTGAACAGAAAAAGCCATAACAGTTGCTGCGAAAGCAAATTTAAGAGCATTCATGGGACGACCTTTAATATCAGGGTGTTCAACAACTTGAACAGAGGGGAGAGTATTTAAACTTGATTCGGGTGAAATCATAGCAAATAAGGCTGAATAGAAAATGATAGATTCGGCAAAAGCAGCACCTAAAAATTAGAAAAATTATTCTACAAAACAATATATTAGTGTATTTGCTCTAGTCTGGATTTCGGCTGTTTACGGGGCTTTTATGGTTGTTAGTCACAATGGAAATTTGAATATCATGAACTGCTAAAATAAGGTCAACAGATTTTCATCTGCTCAGATGAAAGCTTTGTTCAATCCATGTAAGTTTTTGCTGTCGCTTGTTTACGCGCTGCTGCAATCCTGTGGGAATGAACTAAGATGGATTTTCATTCATGTTTACAATGAGAGTTTCATTATGGCAATTGCAAAAGTGGTGGAAGTTAATTCAAGCAGTACGAAAAGCTTTGAAGATGCGATTCAAACCGGTATTCAAAAAGTCACAGAAACCATCAAAAATGTACAAGGTGCCTGGATCAATGAACAGAAGGTGGTCATCAAAGAAAATAAAATCACGGAATATCGTGTAAATTTAAAAATTAGTTTTCTGGTCGACTAAGTCAATGAGTGTAAATGACATGCAAAAAACATCCCCATCTGAAATGGGGATGTTTTTATAAATTTTCTGAGTTCGATTGCCTAGGCGTATTGCAACTCTCTGTTGAGTATTATTCAGCCGGATTTTCTGCTGCAGTCTCCAGCGCTTTCTCAAAAACCTGCAAGAACACGTCTTTAGGCTGCGCGCCTGCCAAGGCCACACGTTGATCAAAAACAAAGAAAGGTACACCAGTCACTTTGAGCTGATCCTGTGCCACTTCCTGATCAAATTTGACAAAATCGGAAAATTCATCAGAGTCCAGTAAGTCATCGACCTCGACCGGATTCAGGCCAATACGTGCTGCGACATCTTCCAGTGTTTCACGCTCTCCAATGGCCAAGCCTTGCGTCATATAGCTATAGAAGAAAGCTTCCTGTGCATCAGTACCCAAACCTTTGCTTTGCGCCAGATGAATAATACGATGCGCATTGAAAGTATTGCCTGAGTTGGCACCTTCCCAGTTAAATTCAATGCCTTCAGCTTTGGCCATCTCGGCAATATTACGCTGCATTTCTTCGACTTCAGCTACGCTACGACCATATTTTTGTGCCAGACGCTCAGAATTGGACACTTCCTGGCGCACTGGTGCTTCAGGGTCGAGCTGGTAACTGTGCCAATGCACTTCAAGTTCAATGCCTGCTTCTTGTGCAGCTGCTTCTAAACGTTTTTTACCAATATAGCAGAAGGGGCAAACCACATCTGACCAGATATCTACGCGCATGTCATGTCTCTAATTTACTCTTGTGTTTAAGTATGAGGGTGAAGAATCAGAATTTAAAGTCCTTGAGCATCAGAAGGGGATTTCTACAGCATATTGGCAGCATGAAGATTGGACGAGAATATGAATGATAGCCTGATGATTTTGTCCAGAGAGTCTGCTTATGGCTATTCAAGAAAGATAAAAATCCCATAAAAAAACGCCCCGTAGGGCGTTTTTCGAATGCAGTCAATTATGCAGTTTTTACTGCAGCTTCAACAGCCAGCATGTGACCATTTTCTTCGAAGTTTGAATGCCAAGACAGCGCTTCACGAAGCAGATGAGGCGTATGGCCGCCTTTTGCAGAAGCACGGTCAAAGTAATCATTCAGGGCATCACGATACATGGGGTGTGCACAGTGATCAATCACTGCACGGGCACGCTCACGTGGCGCTAAACCACGAAGATCTGCCAAACCTTGTTCAGTTACCAGAATATCTACATCGTGTTCCGCATGGTCGATATGTGAAGCAAAAGGCACTACAGAAGAGATGTCGCCACCTTTCGCAATAGATTTGGTCACGAAGATCGCCAGGTGCGCATTACGTGCGAAGTCACCTGAACCACCAATACCGTTCATCATTTTGGTACCGCAGACGTGAGTCGAGTTCACATTACCGTAAATATCAAACTCAAGTGCCGTGTTGATACCAATAATACCTAAACGACGTACCAGTTCAGGATGGTTCGAAATTTCCTGTGGACGTAATACCAGTTTGTCTTTGTATTGTTCCAGGTTGTTAAATACTTTCTCGCCATATTTAGCAGACAGGGTAATCGAAGAACCTGAAGCAAACTTCATTTTGCCTGCATCAATCAATTCAAAGGTACAGTCTTGTAGTACTTCTGAGTACATGATCAAGTCTTCGAAGTTTGAATCTTTCAGACCCGTCAATACGGCGTTTGCAATTGAACCGATCCCTGCTTGAAGAGGTCCGAGGTTTTTCGGTAGACGGTCTTCAGCTACTTCTTTTTCAAAGAAAGCGATCAAATGGTTGGCAATGCTTTGAGTCTCATCATCTGGTGCGGTTACAGTAGATGGAGAGTCGTGCAATTCGCTGTTAAATACGATACCAACAATTTTAGATGGATCGATATTGATCGCATGCGTACCAATACGCTCATCCACTTGAGTCAAAGGAATCGCTTGACGCGTTGGACGGTATGACGGGATATAGATATCGTGTAAGCCTTCAAATGCCGGGCTTAAGTTGGTATTGATTTCTACAATTACTTTTTCAGCAAAGATTGCAAAGCTTGCAGAGTTACCTACAGATGTGGTTGGAATGATGCCACCATCTTCAGTGATTGCAACCGCTTCAATGATCGCAACATCTGGTTTTTTCAGCTGTTGGTTACGCATTTGTTCAACAGTTTCAGACAAATGCTGGTCAATGAACATCACTTCGCCGTTGTTGATCGCTTTACGTAAAGTGTTGTCGACCTGGAACGGTAAACGACGTGCCAGTACGCCAGCTTCAGTCAGTTGTTTGTCTAGATCGTTTCCTAGTGATGCACCAGTAATTAACGTGATCTTTAATGGATTTGCTTTTGCTTGTTGAACTAAAGCTAAAGGAACCGCCTTCGCTTCACCCGCGCGAGTAAAGCCACTCATACCCACAGTCATGCCATCTTTGATGAATTCAGCCGCTTGTTCTGGGCTAATGACTTTGTTGTGTAGGGAGGCTAAACGGATACGATCTAAAGACATTTTAACTCTCATTAATTCTTAAACTATGAGACGGATTGTACCGCTCAAAAAATGTATTGTGCATAGGTGTTAGGCTAAGGTCTAATTTTTTAGCTAAATGTAGGTATAATAAAAAATGATGATTTTTAAGTGATTGAATTAATGAAATATAAAATGAATTGTATAGAAAAACTACAAAATCATTTGCTCACTGACTGATCGTTTCTTAAAAGCGATCAGTCAGTGTTTGGCGGATTTTATCAAGTGTGGTGGCTGGGGGAGGCGTCTCTGGGTTAAGCTGATTCAAGGGGAGTGAGATGATGGCTTCAAGTCCGCCTTCAGGGCGATTATGAATGCGTAATTGACCTTGGTGAATATCGACAATCCGTTTCACAATTGCCAGTCCCAAGCCACTGCCTTGGACGGTTCGTGCTGAATTTCCCCGTACAAAAGGCTGCATCAGCGCTTCAATCTGGTCTTCCGGAATGCCTTCGCCATGATCTGTAACACAAATTAACAGCTGGTTTTCCTCGACATGTGCAGAGATTTCAATCGGTTCTGAACCATAGCGTTTCGAGTTATTGATCAGGTTGCCAATCAGTCTTTTTAGCGACATGCTGCGCGCCTGAATCATCGGTATTTCTTGCGGACTGAAACGGATGTCGAGCGGTTTAAACTGCTTGACCAGTTCCTGAAGCAATACATTGACATTGGTGTCCTGTGGTTCTTCATCGGAACCATCGCGCATATAGGAAATGAACTGATCCAGAATCGCGTCCATATCTTCCACATCATAAATCAGACCTTCTTTGAGAAAGTCTTCATCGGGCATCATTTCGGCACTGAGACGAATCCGCGTTAAAGGCGTGCGCAAGTCATGTGAAATACCGGCAAGCATAATGCGGCGTTCCCGCTCGGTCTGGTCCAAGGTATAAATCATCTGGTTAAAGGCATGATTGACCTGACGGATTTCCAGTGGGCCATGATTGGTGTCCAGATAAGGTGCTGAACCAATGCGGCTATAACTGTTGGCGGCATTCTGCAAGCGGCGTAAAGGACGGTTGAGCTGACGCACCAAGGTCAGGATAATAATGCCGACAATAATCGGCGTGCCCAGTAACCAGCCCAGAATCAGCTCATTACTATAATTGGCATAGGTTTTTAAAGGCTCTTGCACCCAGTGACCATTCATTTCAGGGGTCTGGATCCAGATGCGCGGGCTTGGTTTAAACTGGAAATAGACCGTGGCCTCTTCAATACGTAGTTCTTTGGCCAGCTTGGTTTCGATCTGCCGGGTAAAAAATTCTGCAATCACTTTTTCCCGGACAGTGGGATACTCTGCCGGATTGGTCACATATTCAATACCAACGCGGTTTTTTAACCAGGTATCAATATCGACTTCCTGCTGTTTATGATACAGGCGCAGATCGGGATTATTGAGAATTTCCAGTTCCATGGCCAGATAGCGCGCATGTTGCTGGATTTCAGGTAAAAATAAGGTACGCCAGAAGAACCACAAAGACATGAACAGGCTGAAACAGACCACAAAGACCACCAGAACTGTGGTACGCATGGCGGCAGAACGCGGTTTGATCTTGTCCAGAAAGCGTTCCCCACGGGTGCGTTTTTTTTCTGAGTAGGTAACAAAATCGGTAAATTTTTGTGGGTCGATGGGGTCGAGTTTCACACTGCGTCCTTTTGCTCAAAAGGGGAGGCTTCCCCCGTAGTTGGATACACGTTAAGGTCATCCGCAACTGTTTGAGGCAAGACTTAAGATGATCAATGATGTTTCTGCGAGAGAATTGCTTGAATGACGGAGGTTGTCGAGTTTTGCGGATGACAATGGTTTTGCTTACTTTTGTCGAAACAAAAGTAAGGCGAACCGCAGGTTAAACCCTATAAATGAGCTTAAACCATCAGACTCCGTCATGAATCAAGGTATTAATTTACTCCGCACCATCTGGAACAAACACATAACCCACCCCCCAAACGGTCTGGATATAACGCGCACGCGCCGGATTTTCTTCAACCAGACGGCGTAAACGTGACACCTGAACATCAATCGAACGTTCCATGGCACCCCATTCACGACCACGCGCCAGATTCATCAGCTTGTCACGGGTGAGCGGTTCGCGTGGATGCTGAACCAGAGCTTTCAATACCGCAAACTCACCTGTGGTTAAAGTCACGACTTGACCTTCACGGGTCAATGTACGGGTTGATAAATCCAGTGACCAGGGGCCAAATGAGACCACTTCCATTTGCTGGCTCGGTGCGCCCGGTACTTCACGCACTTGACGACGCAATACCGCACGAATACGCGCCAGCAATTCATTCGGATTAAACGGTTTAGGCAGGTAATCGTCCGCACCGGCTTCAAGCCCTGCAATACGGTCAGAATCGCTGCCGCGCGCGGTCAGCATAATAATAGGCGTATCGATATTGGATTGGCGTAAACGACGACAGATACTTAAACCGTCTTCGACCGGAAGCATAAAGTCGAGCACGATCAGAGAAAACAGTTCCCGCTGTAAAAGTCGATCCATCTGCGTGGCATCGTGTGCAGTTTTCACCACAAAGCCTTTATCTTCGAGGAAACGTTGCAATAGGGTACGCAGACGAACATCATCATCAACAACCAAGATGCGTTCGACTCGGTCTGTTTCGGTATGTACGGCATCGGCTTTTTCAGCAGGTACAACTAAACTCATGAGATGCTCCTTTATTCTTTATTGTCGTCATAAACAAAAAATGAAATATGCTTTGAGTATACGATTCATTGATATTAATTGACTATGCTCTAAAGCACCAAATATTGCAGTTAAAATCAAGACATAGATACCAAATATATACATCTAAATGGACAAAAAATATGATTTGGAGCAACATAAAAAGCAAAGTTCATGCAAACTATATTCAGAAAAGCTGAAAACTGTCGCACTTCATAATATAAAGTTGAGACAAATTAATAAAAACAATGGTGGATTTTATAGGCCCGGTCTTTATAATCATGCCATTTAGTACTTATCCTTGTGGGATCAAACACGATGACTGACTTAGTTCAGCAGTTGGCAAAAGAACTTGCCGTACGTCCAAACCAAGTTGAAGCTGCCATCAAGCTTATTGATGAAGGTGCCAGTGTTCCTTTTATTGCACGTTACCGTAAAGAAGTAACGCAAGGCTTAGACGATACGCAATTACGTCAACTCGATACGCGTCTATCATACTTGCGTGATTTGTATGAGCGCCGTGACAAGGTGATTGAATCACTCAAAGAACAAGATAAATTGTCTGATGATTTGTTGGCGCGTGTGAATGCAGCTGAAACCAAAAATGCATTAGAAGAAATTTACGCGCCGTACCGTCCAAAACGTACCAGTAAATCATTTAAGGCCAAGGAAGCCGGTTTAGGCCCAATCGCCGAGAAAATTTTTGCTGAAGCGGTAGATCCAAGCGACGCATTGGCCGGTTTTAGCCATGACGATTATCCAGATACTGAAAGCCAGCTTGATGCGATCCAGCACATCCTGATTGATGACTGGGCACAAAATATCGCGCTGACCACTGAACTGAAAGCCACTTTTGCCAAAACTGCAGTGCTGAAAAGTTTGGTTGCTTCTGAAGAAAAGAAAGAAGTCGGTAAAAAATTCCGTGATTATTTCGATTTCTCTGAAAACCTGAACAAAGTGCCTTCACATCGTTTATTGGCGATGCTGCGTGGCCGTCAAGAAAACGTCCTGGGCCTGAAAGTGGATGGCGAAGATGCTGCACCATTGGCACGCATTGAGACTGAATACAATTTAGAAACGATTCAGCCGCAAGCACGTCAGGACTTCTTGAAGCAAACTGCAAAACTGTTCTGGCTTGGCAAAGTGCGTCCAAGCATTGAACATTCATTGCTGACTGAAAAACGTCTGGCTGCTGAAACAGAAGCCATGAACGTATTTGCTGAAAACTTGCGTCATTTACTGCTTTCTGCTCCTGCAGGCGCGCGCACCACTCTGGGCGTTGACCCGGGTATCCGTACCGGTGTGAAACTGGCTGTGGTGAATGCATCGGGTGATGTGCTGGCACACAGCACGATTTATCCATTTGCACCCAAAGATGATAAAGCAGGTTCATTGGCTGAACTGGCACGTTTATGCCGCGAGTTCAATGTTGACCTGATTGCAGTGGGTAATGGGACGGCAAGCCGTGAAACTGAAGCTTTAGTGGCTGAAATGATGGCGGCGAATAGCGATCTTAACCTGACCCGTGTATCTGTGTCTGAAGCAGGTGCGTCGGTATATTCAGCATCAGAACTGGCTTCTCAAGAACTGCCAGAGCTGGATGTGTCGATTCGTGGTGCAGTGTCAATTGCACGCCGTTTACAGGATCCATTGGCTGAACTGGTAAAAATTGATCCGAAATCGATTGGTGTGGGTCAGTATCAACATGATGTGAACCAGACCGGTTTAGCGAAAACCCTTGAAGCAGTGGTAGAAGATTGTGTGAACTCGGTCGGTGTCGATGTCAACACGGCATCTGCGGCGATTTTGGGTTATATCGCGGGTCTGAACAAATCGATCGCACAGCAAATTGTGGAATTCCGTAAGGAAAATGGTCGTTTTGACAATCGTCAGTCTTTGAAGAAAGTACCACGTTTAGGCGAGCGTACTTTTGAGCAGGCTGCGGGCTTCTTGCGTATTCAAGATGGTACAGAACCACTGGATGCTTCTGCAGTTCACCCTGAGTCATATGCTTTGGTGAGCAAAATTGTTGAAGCAAAAGCCACGACTGTAAAAGACATCATTGGCAATACTGAAATCATTCGCCAGGTCAATGCTGAAGAATTTGCAGATGAGCAATTCGGTCTGCCGACCATTCAAGACGTATTGGCTGAACTGGAAAAACCGGGTCGTGACCCGCGTCCAGAATTCCGTACGGCGAAGTTCCGTGATGACATTACTGAAGTTGCGCAATTGTCTGAAGGCATGCAGCTTGAAGGTGTGGTGACCAATGTCACTAACTTCGGTGCATTTGTCGATGTCGGTGTGCATCAAGACGGTTTGGTACATATTTCTGAACTTGCCAATGAATTTGTCGCGGATCCGCATAAAGTGGTGAAACCGGGTCAAATCGTGCAAGTGCGGGTCTTGAATGTGGATGCTGAACGTAATCGTGTGAACTTATCGATGCGTCCTGAAGGTTCTGAAGCGCCGGCAAAAGCACCACGTCAGCCACGTCGTGAAAACAATGAACAGCGCGGTGAGCGTAAGCCTCAAGGCAAACGTCCACAGCAAGCGCGTCCGCAAGGTGAGCGTCCTCAGGGCAAGAAACCGCAAGTGGCTAAACCACAAGAGCAAAAAATTGGTGGTTTAGGCGCATTGTTATTACAAGCAGGGATTAAAGGTTCAAAGTAATCTTTAATTGCTAAAAGAAAACCTCCCATCGGGAGGTTTTTTTATATCTGATTTTTATGAATTGATCATCGGTACAATCCAGCTGGTAATAATCAGCAAAATACCCAGATGCCCCATTTTTCGTGTCACATAAACCAGTTTCGACGGTGGCTGTTCCAGTCGTTTGGCATATTCTTCCATGCTAATGCCTGCTTTGGTTTTACTGCTAAATAAAAACACGCCCAAGTCAATACAGATCAGAATCGTACCAATATCAGCGACCAGCTCCATCAGGACAAAATCTTGGTTATACAGCGACATGCTCACGCTATAAGTCAGATAGACGGCAAAGGCCAGACACAGGTATTGCAGGACCACTAAAAACTTCTGCATAAATCTCAACAGTTCACAAAATGAAGGCAATTATACAAATAATCGGGCACTCTCGGTCAATTACAAGCCTTTCATGACCTCAGCAAAATTTTGCTTCTCGACCAGTTCCAAAAATTCATCGCCTAAACGCTGACTTTCAGCAATACAGGCTTTCCATAATTTGATCCGCTCTGCCTGATCTAGGCCCTTCAGGGTAAAATCCTTACGATCCGGTAAGCGGCCTAAAGGCAAACTTTGCAGATAGTCCTGCGATGGAGAAAGCAACAAGGTGCGTGCCTGATTTTCCGGATTTGAGGTACGTTTAAATAACTTGTCAAACCAGCCGGGGGTAATGCTGTCAGTAAAATGTGGATAGAGCACAATGCCTTTGCTCTGAAAGGGCAGGTCAATGTGATAGTCAATCAGACCACCATCGCGGTAATAACCCTGCGGTGCATCTGGAATATTGTTCACCGCTGCCATTACCCCGGGAATCGACGCCGAGGCCATCAGCCAGGACAATACACTCTGCTCGGTCAGGGCATGATAATGTGTAGTAAATCCATCTTCCGCGATTTGAAATTGTTCCCCCATATTCGGCTGGCTAATCACACGTTGCATAAAATGACGGCTGTGTTTACGTGCAACAGCAGTCGTTCCGACAATTCCGGCTACAGAGGCCAGCAAAGGCAGCACTTTGTCACTCTGGAAAATGTGCTGGGCTTTAATTGAAATGACTGCGAGATGATAATCCGGATGATTGACCAGATCATTTTCCTTGCCTTGTACCAGGTCGAGTAGCATGCCGCGGCAAACTTCGCTGACCTCCTGGCGGGTCATTTTTTTATGGAAATAAAGGTTGGTATACAGCTCAGCTAAACGCTCGGTTCCCTGTTGAGCCCCATGTGCAGCCATACTGGCAAAACGCCAGCTACCAATCGAGGAACCAACGAGAGTACGCCGTTGTGGGGCACGTGGGAAAAACTCGCCAAAAATCGCCTGATCCAGACCCTGAATCCCGATTCCTTTTGGGCCACCCGCAGCACCGGGGATAATATCGACCTGTTCAGGTTGTAATCCTTGTTGCAGAATCAGCTCACGTGCCAGATGGCCAGCACGAATCGTCAGCGCAGGCGCCCGTTTTTGTAAAATCTGTACCATGATTCAACCCATACCAGCCAAGTGTGTGCTTATTTTAATCGATGCGTCTTTAGACCCAATGGCAAGATATGTCCTAAGGTGACTTGAGAGTCATGGCATCGGGTTGATGTAAGTGTGCATGAGTTCTTTATTGCGTAAATTTAAAAAAGGTAGATTAAATGAAATAATCAAAAGCGTGGTTATAGGATAGCTTGGCCAGTAAAAAGCATGAATTAGAAACAAACTACCTGCAAGACCTATCCATATTTTTAAAGCTAGTATTAGCTGTGTTTGTCGTAGACAGAATAGAAATAACAACGGAAGCAGGTTAAAGCTGACAATGAGCCAGAAATAGTCACTATGAATCAGGAGGTAGAATGTGGTATTGGCAGCAGAGGACCATGCCAGCCAATGGGCTGTTTGGTTGATATAGAAAAAAATATCTATCCATGTTGGGAAGCTGTAAAGTAGTGCAGTGAGAAAGGTTTTTTGTCTATTCTGGCGATACAGTGCCCATAAAAAACTATATTTCATTTGGATATTCTTGTTTTATTTTTTCAATAATTTAAGCATAAAAAAGCCTGACGAATCAGGCTATTTAAAAAATTATTTCGCAATTCGCCAGACGGCAAGAACACTCGCTAGCACAATCAGAAGCACCGACACAAACCATGGTGAAATAATCGCAATCGACAGCAGAATGGCCATGATACTGCCAAACATCCAGCTACGTTTTTGCTGAAGTTCCATTTGCAGGCGCATGCTTTGCAGTTCATTGAGCTGTTTGGCATGCCAGGCTGACTGGTTTTTCAGACCGTTCAGGCTATCAATCATCAAGGTTGGTAGATCCTGTGCCCCTAATAGCAAATCCGGAATTTTTTGTCCCAGTTCTTTCAGGTTTTTCTGCGGATTCATTTGTGCCTTGATCCAGTCCGTCAGGATCGGTTTGGCTAGACTCCAGATATCCAGTTCCGGATACAGGTCGGTTCCCAAGCCTTCGACATGCACTAGTGTTTTGAGTAGCAGCATCAGTTGCGGTGGAATTTCCAGATGGAAACGACGGGCAATGTCCATCACTTCAATCAGAATACCGGCGAAATCCAGTTCATGCATTGGTTTAGAGACCATCGGCCCGACACTGCGGCGCATTTCACGAGCCAAAGCATCCTGATCGGTACCCGGTGGAATCCAGCCAGCTTGATGCACCACCTGAATCAGTTGCATGAAGTCGCTGTTCATGACAGCCAGCAGCATGCGTGCTACGGTCATCTGGTCATGCTTAGACAGCTCGCCCATAATCGCGCAGTCCAGCGCAATAAAACGCGGATTACTCGGATTGATGGTTTCGACAAAAACATTGCCCGGATGCATGTCGGCATGGAAAAAGTTATCGCGAAAGACCTGGGTAAAGAAAATAGTCAGGCCTTTACGTGCCAGATCAGCACGATCCATGCCGAGTCGGTCAAAGGTCGCGATATCTGAAATTGGCACTCCGGTAATGCGCTCGGCCACCAGCACATCTTTGCTGTCCATATACACTTCCGGCACGTACATCATGCTGGAGCCGGTAAAGTGGTGGCGCATGCGGCGGGTATTGTCCGCTTCCAGGGTCAGGTCCAGCTCATTTAAAATGATCTGGCGGTAATCCTGAATGATTTCAGATAAATGTAAGGCACGCGCTGCTTCGAGACGTTTTTCCAGAAAGTCCCCCAGCCATTGCAGAATTTCAAAATCCTGCAAAATCTGCTGGCGAATATTCGGACGGGTCACCTTGACCACCACTTCACGGCCATCATGCAGGGCAGCGGTATGAACCTGTGCAATCGAGGCAGCAGCCAGAGGCTGGGTGTCAAAACGGGCAAACAGGGTATTCACATCGGCTTTCAGTGATTCCTGGATGCGCATCTTGGCCACGTCATTGTCAAAGGGCTTGACCTGATCTTGGAGCAAGACCAGTTGCTGTAAAAGTTCAGGTGCAATCAGGTCGCGACGTGTAGAGAGTAACTGACCCATTTTAATGGCCAGCGGACCCATTTCCTCTAAAGCCAGTTTTAGCTTGAGCGGGTTTTTACGTTCACGACTGGACCAGGCGGCCGGATGCATACGGATCAAAGACAGAATATGCCGGGCCTTTTCTGGTAATTCTTCCGCAGGAAACAACGTGTCGAGTCGATAGTGCGCGGCGATGCGCCAAAGTTCGAGTAAACGTGAAACATGCGGAATCATAAAGCAGCGTACCTAGTCTTGAGTAGAATTGTTTGAGGTATCGATCTGGGCCTGAAGCTGCTGGATTTTCGCTTCAACCCGATCTAAATTTTGATTCAGGATACGGGTGTCCTGATTCAGGTCATCCATTTGCCAGCGTGGGGCAAACAGACCACTGTCTTCTTTTAAGGCATCTTCGGCAAAGAATAGCTGACTTTGCAGGGTACGTTTCAGCTGTTTGGGTAATAGCTGAAATTTACCAATTTCATGTGCCAGTGCCGGGCCAATCCAGGGACTTAAGTGCGCCGCCAGATCCAGCTCTGCCTGTTGCATGATGCGCTGGATTTCCTGCAATAACTTGTAGTCACCTTGCAGTGGAATATTGCCGACTTCATCGGACAGCAGCAGCTTGAGTAATTCCACCACATTGCTGACCTGCAAGGTTGCAGTCGCTTCGGTGACTGTAGATGAGCCAGCATCAAATGGACGCTGTTCAAAGATTGAAGATGCTTCACTATGACCAGTCGCGGTCGGCTCCAGACGAAGCTTGTCTTTATCAAAAAACACATCGACCGAAAGCTGCGGCGAAGCAATCACCACCCGCAGCATTTTACCAGACAAAGCATTTAGCTGGATGCGGGTAATCGCATCCAGATCAATCACATGGTGAATCACGCGTTCAACAGCACCGAGTGCCAGAATTGACCACATAGGGAGTGAACCTTAAAGTTTAAAACCGCGGTGAACTGCAACAATCCCGCCAGTCAGGTTGTGATAGTCACAATTCTGGAAGCCGGCATTTTCCATCATGCCTTTTAAGGTGCGCTGGTCTGGATGCATACGAATCGATTCAGCCAGATATTTATAGCTTTCAGAATCATTGGCAATGATTTTACCCATGATTGGCAAGGCTGTGAATGAGTACAGATCGTAAAGCTTAGAGAATGGCTCAAACACCGGTTTAGAGAATTCCAGCACCAGTAAACGACCACCTGGCTTGAGTACGCGATACATCGATGCAAGTGCGGCATCTTTATCAGTCACGTTACGCAGACCGAAAGAAATCGTCAAAAGATCAAAACTGTTGTCTGCAAATGGTTCTAAGGTTTCAGCATTGGCCAGTACGAAATCGACATTGGTACAGCCGGCATCGATCAGACGGTCACGACCGACATTCAGCATCGATTCGTTAATATCAGACAGCACCACATGACCGGTCGGGCCCACTTCACGGCTAAACACTTTGGCCAGGTCACCGGTACCGCCGGCAATATCCAGCACCTGCTGGCCACGGCGTACACCGGACATATTGATTGCAAAACGTTTCCACAGACGGTGAATCCCGAAAGACATCAGGTCATTCATGATGTCGTATTTGCTGGCCACCGAATGGAACACTTCAGCCACTTTCTGGGCCTTTTCTTCGCTGTTTACGGTTTGATAACCAAAATGTGTGGTTGAACCCACGTTGCCGGTATTGGCACCGCGTGGCAGGTTATATTTCGGCACCGAGCCTGTGACTGGCGTATCAGTCAGGCGTTGTTCGAGGGATTGTTGCTGACCTTGCGGCGTACCTTGTGGAAGAGGTTCAGTTAAGAATGGGCTCACTTTGTCTGTCTGTTGTGCCGACTCAGGGGTAGGGGTAGGCGTTGTATTTTCATTCGACATTGGAGTCACTCCTAACATATCAATCGGGTTAATCTTGCATTGTCTGCATCATGACAGATTCTAAAGGCTTATTCAGCAATCATGATGCAATTGTTATGAATAATATACAGAAAAATGTGCGCTTGGCAGAAATACTGCACTACTATTTATTGAAATGGCAACGCATCGCCAGAGTGCACTTTATCAATAATCTGGCGTTCGGTTGCGGTAAATTCACGGACAAATTTTTCTGCCGATTTCAGCGGCTTCATGGCCAGGAAACCATCCTGCATAAACGCATACATCACCTGAAAGTTATATTTATTGGCCGCGCCTTTACACATCTTGAAGGCCGCATAGACCACAAAGGAGCGCATGTATTTATCCAGACTCATACCGAGCTGATCCAGCAAGGCCAGTTGTTTTAACCGTGCCTGACCCTGATCCAGTTTGAGATAGGTCAGGCGCATCATCTCATCGGTCAGTGTTTCATGCGGATGATAATCCTGTAATAACTGAATCGCGACCTGCTCATCCAGCTGTACCGCCAGAATCGCCAGTTCTACACCCAATGTCCCGGTTTTGATGGCATTTTCAGGAATCACTTTTTCTGCTTTATGGGCATATTTCATCAGCCGGGCAATCTGTGCTGCCAGTGCATCAAATTCGGCACCACCATAGAGACGGTTCAGGAAATATTCGGCCATCAACTGATTGGGTTTTTCCGCAAAATGCGCGCGATGAGTTCGCTGCATGCGAACTTTCTGCCAGGCCTGTACATCCTGTAAACGGCTCAGAATATCCGGTTGGGTATGATAGCTCAGCTGATAATAATGCGCTAACAGATCATCGAGAACGGCAAGTTTGGACATGAGATTTCAATTATAGTTTGAGAATGCAAGAATCTTAGAGGCTGCCGGGCAATCCTGCTATGACAAATTGAACAGAGATCGGGCATTTGTCTGTCAATGTGTTGTTTAAATAGCCAATTTAATCGTGTGAAAAACGTTGCCAGAGCTATTTTTGCGCCAAAACTCATCGTTATACTGCAAACAGAATAAAACATCAGGGTTGAAGATACGCATGGAACAACCACAATTTCAGTTAATGGATGAAGATCAGTTATCGGTCGAGCTGATTGATGCTCAATATGATTTAAAAAAAACACGTGGTCAGAAAAATGCCAAAAGCCTGTTGATTCTGGTCAACGGGATTGAGCTGGCCGGTAAGGGTGAAGCGGTCAAGCAGCTGCGTGAATGGGTCGATCCGCGCTATTTGCGCGTGAAAGCGGATGCACCGCAAGTGGCCGGGCCTAAACAGACTTTGTGGCAGCCTTATGCGCGGTTTATTCCGGCCGAAGGACAGATCATGGTCTTGTTTGGCAACTGGTACAGCGACCTGCTGAGCAGCGCCATGCAAGCTGAAAGCCCGCTGAGTGATGCACAGTTTGATGAATATCTGCAAGAGATGCAGGCCTTTGAACAGGACCTGAAAAATAATCATGTCGATGTGGTCAAGGTCTGGTTTGACCTGTCCTGGAAAGCCCTGCAAAAACGGCTGGATGCCATGGATCCGAGTGAAGCGCACTGGCATCAGCTGCATGGTCTGGACTGGCGCAACAGAAAACAGTACGACACCTTGCAGCGCTTGCGTCAGCATTTTACCGAAGACTGGTTCATTATTGAGGGTGAGGATGAGCAGCAGCGTGACCAGCAATTTGCCCAGCATATTCTGGGTGCTCTCAAGCATTGCCCCAATCATCCGGCCAGAGCCAGTGGACGATGGAAACAGGCCAAGATTCCCGAACTGTTAAAACATCCTGCCGAAACTCGAGCCAAGGCAGAGGATTACAAGCCGGAGCTGAAAAAATTAACAGCTAAGGTGGCCAAGGCGATGCGGTCCGATCCGCGGAATGTGGTGATTCTGTTTGAGGGCATGGATGCTGCTGGAAAGGGCGGCGCGATCAAGCGCATTGTGAAAAAACTGGATCCGCGTGAATATGAAATTCATACCATTGCCGCACCAGAAAAATATGAGCTGAGCCGTCCCTATTTATGGCGCTTCTGGACCAAACTGCAAAGCGATGATGATATCTGTATTTTTGACCGTTCCTGGTATGGGCGGGTGCTGGTAGAGCGGATAGAAGGTTTTGCCAGTGCCGCAGAATGGCAACGTGCGTATGCGGAAATTAACCGTTTTGAGCAAAGTCTGGTCAAGCATCAAACCGTGGTGATCAAACTGTGGCTGGCCATTTCCAAAGATGAACAGGCCGCACGTTTCAAGGCACGCGAAGATACACCGCATAAGCGTTTTAAAATTACTGAGGATGACTGGCGTAACCGGGAACGTTGGGAGGATTATCTGAAAGCGGCAGCCGACATGTTTGAACGTAGCTCGACCGATTATGCGCCTTGGCATATTATTGCGACCGATGATAAAAATACCGCACGGGTCGAGGTGTTAAAGGCCATTTTAAAACAGCTTCAGGCAGAATAATCTGCCTGAAGTAGCACGGGCTCAGCTGTTTAAAATATTGAGCTCAAATGTGCTTAACCTTGAGCGACCTGTTTTTGCTGGATATTTTTAGCCGCACGGTAGCATTCCTCGACATGGGCTTCGGCAATTTTTTTCATGACAAAATAGCCCAGACTGGCGGCAATCAATTGACCACCCAGGGGAATGAATTTTGTCACTTGCTTTGTGATCACTTTCGCTGCAACATTGTTCAAAGATTTTTTGACAGCAGTTCGCGCGACCACCAGACCAGAAAATTCTACGCCGCGTTTACGCAGCTCATTCCAGTGCACCTGACGGGTTTTGGGATCATAGACACTGATCTGATCAGGCGCCAGTCCGAAGCGGGCATTGATCTCGGGAATCAATTGCGACAAGATGCCGATGTCAATGACGACATCCATAAACGGCACTGGAATAATGGCGGCACCCGCAGAATAGTAGGCACGTTTTTTGGTGAGTTCCAGGCACTCGGCACGAATTTGTTCCAAATCTAAGCTTGGATCGATACGTTCAGGAATTTTATCTAATTTCATGGGCACTACCTAAGCTCTATGTTATTTTTTTCTATGAAAGCATCATTAAGATGCTTTTTTCAAAGAAATTTTTCGACTGAAGTGTGATTTTAAAGTGTCATACAGCGCTCGAGATGTATAGTAACTAATCTTTATCATTTTGTAGTAAAACTAGTTCAGCAGTTCAGGGGAAACGATGGCAATCCATGTTATTCAGAGTCAACGCATTGATGTGCTTTTGGATAGTATGCTGCGTATTGTCAATCAAACTGCCCGGCATCCGTTTGAAGTGTTACAGCCCCGGCATTTTATTGTGCCGTCTCCGGCCGTAGAAAGCTGGTTGACTCAAAAAATTGCCGAGAAGAAAGGCATCAGTGCCAATAGCCAGTTCCATCACCGGATTCGTGCCTTTCAGTGGACGTCTTATCAGTGGGTGCTGAATGCGCCTAAAGAAGTCGAACAGGTTCGAGAAGCCAATATTCCGCGTATTATCATCAAATGGCGCGTGTTTCAGGCACTGCGTAAATGTATTCTGCCAGAACATATTCCCTTAGACGTCGATCATCCGCTGTATTCAATTGTAAAGCGGATTTACGACAGTGCCGACCGGCTGGAGCAGGGCACGGAAAAACAGCTGAAAAAACAGAGCATGCTGTACTGGGTGGCCGAGCAGGTATCGCGCCTGTTCAGCCATTATATGGATTATCGCGGTTATTGTGCACGTAACTGTCCACCGCAAAGCTGCAGCTGTCCGACCAACTGGCTAGAGGCCTGGGGACAGGATATTGCGCTGGATATCGAGCAGATGATTTATAGTCCCAAAGATGAAAATGGTCACGAAATGCAGGTGGCCGATTTCGTCAAAATTCAGGCGCGTGAGCTGGAAGCCTGGCAACGCTGGTTGTGGCAGCATGTATTTCAGGAGGATTATGCCAAAATTCTGGAGATTGAGCGCCTGTATTGGGAACGGCTGGAGAATCCGGAAACACGAAGCGAAGCCCTGAAACGCTTGCCGGCACAGATAGTGGTATTTAGCCTGCTGGAACTTTCGCCCAGCCAGCTGGACTTTTTACGCCGGCTGGGGCAATACATAGACATTTATATCTTTCATTTTAACCCCTCGCAGGAATACTGGGCCGACAGTGTCGATCCAGACTGGAAAGCCAAATTTGATCTGCAACGGGAAGAGCGCTTTATTCAGCGCTTTGAAAAAACTCGCCAACGTAAACCGAATGATGCTGAACTGAAAGAATTTCGAATCAAGCAGCTTAACTTTAATGCCGAAGATCGTGAATCGCGGCATCCGCTGTTGACCCGATTTGGCAAGCAGGCGCGGGATCATTTCTCTTTACTCTCCAAACTGTCTTCTGGAGAAGAAGGTCTCTGGGCCGATGTTTTTGTCGATGACTATCAGGACAAGCTGCTGGCAAAAATCCAGTCAGATATTTTATATTTACTCGAACCTGAACAGCATCAATATGCTTTAAGTCCGGCCGATGATTCGGTGCAGATTCATGTCTGTCATTCCTCGTTGCGTCAGCTGGAAGTACTCAAAGAACAGGTCATTCACTGGCTGGCACAAGGCACGGAACAGCAGCCACGGCAACCGAGCGACATTCTGGTGCTGAGTCCGAATCTGAAAGAACTGGAACCGGCGATTCGCAGTGTCTTTGCCCCGCCACCACGTGAGCGTGAGATCGGCAGCCAACGGTTGCAAAAAGATAACCTGTATTTACCGATCCAGATTGCCGGGGTGTCGCGTCTGGATGTTAGCAATGCCTGGTGCGCGGTACTGGGCCGGATCCAGTGGGTACGTCGCCGTTTCAGTATTGAGGACTTTGCTGACTGGCTCAGCCTGAATGCCACCCAGCAACGTTATGCGCTGGACTATAGTCAGGTAGAACGGATGTTGCAGTTGCTGACGGATGCTGGCTTCAAGCGTGGTCTGGACCAGCAGCATTTACAGCAAAGCCTGAGCGCAGGCGATGATGATTACCGTTTTAGTTTTAAATTCGCGCTAGACCGTCTGGCTTTGGGCTTGGCCATTCCTGAACATACAATGTTTGAGGATACCTTGAGTTATGCCAAGGTTCTGACCAGTGATTTCCCACTGATTTCGACCCTGATCCAGATTTATCAGGATCTGGTGCAGCGCCGTGACTGGCTGACTTTGCATGAGACCGGACAGCGCACACCGGTGAAAACCTGGCTGGAATATTTGCGGGCTGACCTGAATGAATTTCGTGATGCCGGGGTGGAATCGCTCAAAACTGTTGCCGAGATTATCGACAAGCAGATGCGGATGCTGACCCTGGCCGATTATCATGAGCAGGATGATTCACATGCCAGTCAGGAGCTGGTGGCACTGAGTTTGCCTTTGCCTTATGTGCTGGAAGAAATTCAGAATATGCTAGAAATGCAGCTGGATCAGGCCGAGCCAACCGGACAGATCACTTTTAGCCAGATTGGCCAGATCCGGCCACTCCCTTATCAGCTGGTGGTGATGCTGAATCTGGATAGCGGTAAGTTTCCGAGCCGGAATCAACAGGTGCCGTTTGATCTGATGCGCAGCCTGAAGCCGCAACTCGGCGATCGTTCGCGTCTGGATGATGAGCAGGGCGCTTTTCTGGATGCCTTGCTATTGGCGCAGGATAATTTATGGCTGTTTTATAATGGCTTTGATCTGGACGATGGCGAGGCCCGAGATCCATCCACTGCCTTGCAGGAACTGATTCAGCATATCGCATTCATCTGTCAGTCGGAACAGCCGGATGCCGAAGTCGATCCTGTGGTGGAAATCAATGGTCTGTCAGTCGCCCAACATATCCAGCAGCTTTATCATGTACATCCCTTGCAGCCTTTTGATCCAGCCGGATTTGCAGATGCGCAAACACCGCGTTATCGGGATCAGTGGTTTGCGGTGGCAGAATATATCCGAAGTGCCGAAGGCAAGCGCAGCAGCTGGATCAATGCGCATTATCCGGCAGTTGAACAAAAAGAACTACGGGTGCTGAAAGGGGATGAGTGGATTCGGGACATGATTTTCCCGGCACGTTTATTTCTGAAAAGTGTCGGAATTTCCACAATTCGCTATGCAGATTTGCCGAGTTCCCGTGAGCCCTTGTTATTAAACAAGCTGGAACAATATCAGGTGCGGGATTTTCTATTACAACAAGATCAGCAGATTGAGCCGAGCTTGATGCTAGACCGTTTGCCAGTAGGCAAAACCCAGCAAGCCACCTGGCTCAGCAGTCAGCAGGAACAGCAGTTGTTGCAAGAACGTTTGCTACAGCTCGGCAAAGAACTGACGCCGGTGACCCAGCAATCCCTGCAATTTAGTCCTGAACTGATCATTCATATTAACGTGCCTCAGGTTTCATACAGCAGTTGCTGGTTAAGTCTGCAATCCTCTTCGGCCTCGGAAAAACGCCGTGCCCAGATCTGGCTGGAATATCTGTTATGGCTGGCTTATCTGAATGATGATGCACGCTCACCGGAACTGGAACGTATTGTGATTTTCAGTAATAAGACCCTGAAATTTTCCGGCTTGAGTTCAACTAAAGCGCGAGAATATTTACAGTTCTGGTTCAAAGCCTGGGAAATTGGTCAACAGCAGCCGCTGGTGTTGCCAGCGGAATTGTTGATGAAAAAAGAGTGGCAGTGGGCCGAAAATGAACAGGGCAAAATGACCATTGTGGAAATGCCGGAACTGCTAAAAGCCTGGAATAATAGCTATGAAAGTGCCAAGCCTTTGGCTTCGGATGAATCCAGCCTGTTGCATCAGGACTGGCAGTTTATTTTGCAGGATCAGGACCCGGATCTGGCCTTGCAGCGCTGCTGTCATGATTTCGCCCATGCTCTGTATGCGCCGATTCACCAACATCTGGAATGGGTGAAATAGCAATATGACCGTGTTAAAGCAGCAGATGCAAAAAGCCATTTCTACCAATCCGATTCAGGACATGACGTTCCGGGGCTTACACTGGATTGAGGCCTCGGCAGGCACCGGCAAGACCTATACTTTATCCAGTTTGATGGTGCGGATTTTTCTGGATCAGTATTATCCGCATCAGGTGATTGCAACCACCTTCACCCGCAAGGCAACGGCCGAACTGAAAAACCGGGTACGGCTGCGGGTCGAAGAAACTTTGGCCTATATCCAGCGTCATCAGCAGCTCAATTCTGTGGAAATTGCAGCGAAGATTCAGAGCGAAACTGATCCTTTATTTCAGCAGGTATTGAAAGATTATGGCACACGGATGGACTATGCCCGTCGCCGCTTGCGTCTGATACTGAACCAGCTGGATGAACTGTTTGTCGGGACGCTGGACAGCTTTAGCCAGAAACTGTTACGTGAATTTGCTTTTGAAAGTGGCAAGATTGAACGTGCTGAACTGACCGAAGATCAGGATTTATATATCCAGCAACTGATTCATGATGTGCTGCGTGACTGGATTCAGCAGCAGCCACAATATATGGTCAATCATTTGTATGTGCAGAATCTGCTGAAACCGGTCGAGCATTATACCGGGCTGGTTCGGGATGCTCTGAATTTTAGCAAGCAGCAATTCCAGAAGGTCGAGCCGGCTGAATGTGATCTAGGTAAATTAGAAGCCTGTATTACCCAATTATTGAATATTCATGAGCATGATCTCGAAGTCATGCGGCGCTATTGTCAGGAAAGTCCAAAGTATTTTCACAAGAGTTTTTTGACCAAGTTAACCGACGTTTGTGAAAACTTTATGACCTGGAGCGCAGCCCTAAAAACTCAGGGTGGCATGAGTTTCTTTGATGCGGAATTGCAACCGATTTTACTGAATCTGTGCCATTTACGCCGTAAAAAAACTGATTTCCAGCCGACCACTCAGGTTTTTAACAAGAGCTGTCCGGAAGCGGAGCAGCAGCTGATTTTGCAACACAGCCTGATTGTGGCAATTGATGCACTGTGTGAGGTCAAACAGGATCTGGATGAGCAGTTGAAGCAGCTCACGACCTATCTGGAATTTCATATTATTCAAAGTGTGCAAACTCGTTTGCCGCAAACCCTGCAACAGCAGGGTGAAACGACTTTTTCCCAGCAAATCCGCACACTGGCAGAAGCACTGCAAGGACAACAAGGCCAGCGCTTTGCCCAGTTTGTACAGGCACGTTATCCGCTGATTCTGGTGGATGAATTTCAGGACACCAATCAGGATCAGGATGACCTGCTGGCCAAGATCTGGCGGGATGCCAGCCGGGTTCAATCCGGCTGCATGATTATGGTCGGCGATCCGAAACAGGCGATTTATGGTTTCCGTGGTGGCGACATGCTGACCTATAACAAGGCACATGCTGACGTGCGGCAGAAGCAGGGCCGCGAATATACCCTGATGCAGAACCATCGTTCGGTCAAAGCGCTGGTCGAAGTGGTCGATGCTTTATTTCAATGCCAGATGGATTTTGGTGAACAGGTGCAGTACACCCTGATTCAGGCCGGTAGTCGGCCACATCCGGATCTCATCGATAGCGCTGTCTGCAATCCGCAGCCCTTACGCTGGATTCAGTTGGGTGAGTCGGATGTAGAAGCCGATCAGGTGGCCTGGAAAATCCGTGCACTCCTCAATCAGTCTGCTCAACAGCAGTTATATTTTCAGCAGCAGAACAGTATTCAAAGCCTGAAAGCCGATGATATTGCAGTGCTGGGGTTTGGACATTTTTCCCTTGAGCAGGTCAAGCAGCGCCTACAGCGTATGGGTATTCCTTGTTATAAAGAGTCCAAACAAAGTGTTTTTGCCAGTGCTATTGCGCAGGATGTCGCGGCCGTCTTGACTGCAATCATGGATCCTTTTAATGAATCCAAGGTCAAACGTGCCTTACTGACCCGCCTGCTGGGTTTCAACCTGAAAAAACTGATTGAGTTACAGGCGCAGAGTGAAGGGCTCAGTCGCTATATTGCCGATCTGGATGCAATTCGGGAAATGTGGTTCGAAAAAGGTTTTCTCACGGCATGGAATTATGCCTTAAACCTGTTTCAGGTCTGGACTCATCTGGTGGCCAGTCAAAGTCTGGATAATGAACGGGTGGTTGTGAATTTGCGTCATCTGACCGAAATTCTGAGCCAGCAAAGCGAATATTATCAGGGTGCCCAAAAACTCTATCACTGGTATTTGCGTCAGTTACAGTCCCCTTCAGGCAAAGACAGTGAAAAAGAACGCAAGCTGTCTGGTGATCATGGGGTACAGCTGATGACCATCCATGCCTCTAAAGGGCTGGAATTTAAAGTGGTATTTTTATTGGGCGCAGATGCTGCTTTTGATGTAAATAAAGGCAACTTGAACTTTTCATTAAGTGGCACACTGTCTGAAAGTATTTTAGAACAATCCCGGGTGATTGCAGTCAATCATAAGCATTTGCACGAGCAGGCGATTTTACAGAATGCAGCGCGTAATGCAGCGGAAAATCACCGGCTTTGGTATGTGGCGCTGACCCGTGCCAGTCATCGGGTGTATGCCATGTTACAAGACCACGCTGCACAATCCGATTCGGGCTTGGCGTTCTGGCGTGGCCAGGGCGATGCCATCTTCGAACATGCTTTATCTCTGGTCGAGCAGCCGCTGTCTCAGGAACCGGCACGTCTGGTCGAGCAGTCACACCATCATAAGATCGACATGCTGGCGCAACCTTTGCCAGAGCGACAGTTCTATCCACGCACCAAAACCAGTTTTACCGCATTGTCGCAACACCAGTCACATGCGCCAGTTTTGCAGGATGATCTGGTCAATACACAGGAACACCCGGATAGTGCAGCGGATGAAATCAATCTGAATGCTTTAGCAGATCAGCCGGCTGTCACACCGTTGGACTGGATCAAGCTGAATTTCCCCAAAGGTACGGTGGCCGGGACTTTCTTGCACAGTATTTTTGAACATGTCAATTTTCAGGATAGCAGTTACTGGAATCTGGAAATTCGCCGTCGTTTTAAAAATACTGCACCGCAAATCTGGCAAGAACTGAAAGAAAAATTTGAACAGGCCTTTCAACTGCGTACTGTGCTGGAGCAGACCTTTGCGCCGCATTATCAGGCCGCAGCGGTGAATCTGCGTAGCCTTTTTCAAGCCGCAGCGCAGGCAAATTTCAAAGCAGATGAGTTGCAACAGAGTATGCAACGCGTTTTGTCCAGCCTGAACTATAAATTGCTGAGCGGCATTCGCCTGCATGATCAGAGCGAAGCTTATCGTCAACAATGGCGAGAGTTGTTTCAATCGGCACAGCAAGACCGATCAGCCTTGATGCTCTTTTTAAGCCAGTTTGAGCGTTATTTCACCGAGCTGGATGATGACAGCTTTATCCTGTTTTTTGAACAGGAAATGGCCCAGATTGCACACCTTGCAAGTCCTGAACAGCTCAATGTCGAAAGCATCTTCCAGACTGCTTTAGATGGATTGCTTGATGAAATTAGGGAAGATATTTTACTCAATCTGATGCATGACTGGGTGCATGACATTCTGGTCACTCCGATTCAGGCAGATTTTGTTTTGGCACAACTGGGTGATCAACAGTATCTGTCAGAATTCCCGTTCTATCTGTCACTGACCGATGCGCCTTTGCAGATCCGACAAATTCATCAGCTCTTTGTTGAACATGACATTGTCATGAGCGATTTTAATGAAGCCAAATCGGCACGTTATCTGACCGGTTCCATCGATCTGGTGTATTTTGATGGCCAGCGTTACCATATTGCCGATTATAAAAGTAACTTTCTCGGCCCAGATCAACAGCATTATACAACTGAGGCGATTCAGCAGAATATGAGCCAGTCCAGTTACTGGTTGCAGGCAGCCTTGTATCTGGTGGCCCTGCATCGTTATCTGAACGCAAATATGCAGGCGTATTCAATGCAGCAGCATCTGGGCGGCGCAAGCTATTTATATTTACGCGGTATGCACGGGCAGATGGAACAAGGTGTATATCACTGGCAACCAGACATCGAATTCGTTGAAAAACTGGATCAGATTTTGGGCTATTTTGAGCAGAAAAAAACAGCATAATTTTGCTGCCTGATAAAATATATAGAGATTAAACAGAAAATTATCCTGTGGATAACTTTGAGGATAACTGTGTGGAAAATGAGCAGAATCACGTGTCGCAACAAAACGCCAGTTTGATGGCCTGGATTGACTATTTATGTCAGCCTCCATTTAGCTCGGCTACATTTGATCCGGCAGCAAAATTACTGATTCAGCAATTGCTTGAGGCGATGCAGGCCGGCGATAGCTGCATTGAAGCGCTTCCTCAACAAATGGCATTATTGCATAATCTGGTGCGTGATCATGCTCAGCAAGGCACGGGTATTGCCCCCTTGGTGTTTGAAGATCAGCATTTATATCTGTACCGCTACTGGCAGCTGGAACAGGCAGTGGCAACGCATATAGCACGAATCAAGACCCAGTCTATTGCAGCCCTGGAGTTAACAGCACGTGACCGCAGTCTGCTCTCAGATCCACAGCAGCAAAAAGCCCTGCAAATGGTGGCAGAGCAAGCCTTCAGTATTATTACTGGCGGGCCGGGAACCGGTAAAACTTATACGCTGGCGCATATTATTGCAGTTTTATATGATGCGCTGCCGAATATCCGGATTGCCATGGCCGCGCCGACCGGAAAGGCTGCACAGCGGATGAAAGAAGCGCTGCAAAAAGCCTTACAGACTGAAGTTTTGCAGCAGTTTGAAATAGCTGCACTACAACAGTTACAACCCGTGACCCTGCATCGTTTATTGGGATTGGGCACGCGCGGACAGCCACGTTTTCATGCCAAACAGCCTTTGCCCTATGACGTAATTGTGGTCGATGAAGCCTCGATGCTGGATTTAAGTCTGTCACAGATGTTGCTGGCCGCTGTACCATCTCAGGCACGTCTGATTTTACTTGGCGATGCAGACCAGTTGGCTTCTGTGGATGTCGGCACCGTTCTGGCAGATCTGCAACAGGTTGCGACTTTGCAGGATAATCGGGTCAACTTAATCACCACACGACGTTTTAAAGCAGGGGCCAAGATTGGGGCAATGGCTGATTTTATTCAGCAGCAGCATGAAGCTGCCAATGTCCTGCAAAAATTTGAGCAGCAGATTGTCACTACCAGTGAATTACAAGCCATCACCTTGGATCAGGTTGAGATTGACCAGATCCAGTTGCAATATTTAGCGCCTAGTGCTGAACAGACGGCCACTACATTGAATCAATATTATGATCAGTTGATGTATGGTTATCAGGCCTATACACAGGCTGTCAAAAATAAGCAAGGCTTAGATGATTTCGAGCAATATGTACAACAGGTGGTGAGATCATTTGATGATTACCGTATTTTAACTGCGATTCGTTCTGGTGATCTGGGCTTATTCAAAATCAATCTACAGATTGAACAACGCTTTTTAGCAGCTCAAGGTCAACTGAAGCAGGGTGACTGGTATGTCGGGCGGCCGGTCATGATGACCTATAACGATTATCAACTGGGTTTATCCAATGGTGATATTGGCATCTGTTTTTTACGTGAGCAGTCTGGTCAGTGCCAGTTTGAAGTCTATTTTCCGAGTCTGGAAAAATGGGTCTTAGCCACCCGTTTGCCAAAGAGTATAGAAACCGCTTTTGCACTGACCATTCACAAATCTCAAGGTTCAGAATTTGCACATACCGCAGTGGTGCTGGATCAATATGCGCAAAATCTATTAAGTAAAGAGTTGATTTATACTGCAATTACCCGTGCTAAAAAAGTGGTCAGTTTATTGGTAGATTGTGACGCTTTTACACAAGCCTTATGCGTACGAACCACACGTAAAAGTGGTTTAAGTCAAAAAATACTTGAACAATCTACTAGTTTATTGGCAAAAAATAATCAGATCTTGTAGGTAAAAGCTTACACGGATTCAAGAAATTGCCGCATAGAGCTTTTAATCAGTTTTTGAGAAGATTGGTCATACAAAATAACTCAACACGGAAAGTTGAGCATAATCGTATAATTATAAAAAGAATGTCAGTAGACAGCGAACTTACAGTGAGGTAAGTAAAAAGAGGAAACTTACAGCCGCTAAGCCTTGTAGTTTTGGGAGAGACTACAAGGCTTTTTTATATTTAATTAATTTATATTTCAAAATACTAGATATTTACCTTAATTCTAAAGTTGGATATTGTTGTGGAATGGCTGGATTTAAGCGAATTAGGTTAAATAAAGTGGTATTAATGTAATATTATGCAACTTTTAGGCTAGTTATTGTACGAAATAGCTTACAGCAAGATACGCTAAATGCCTCTACTTGTCTTTGTAGAATATGGCAAAATCTACCACACAAGGAAGGTGATTTTTCAACAGGATGTTTGAAAATAATAACAAGCGTAAAACGCTATAAAAAACACAATAAATAATAATGATAAGAGAAAGAACTACAGCGCCAAAAAGCCCGACTAAACTCGGGCTTTTTTTTATCTATTTTTTATTCAGACAGACGACGGTACATAAAACAATAGAAAAAGCGTTCTAATTGCTTAGGTCGATTTCTCTATTTAAGTGGTCTAGACGATCTCGCTTAAAACAGTACAGATCTTGAATAACTCAGGATCAATGGACAACAGCTTCGCTTTAAATAAATCACCGATTGAAAACATTTAAAAGTGCTGATCTATTTTTGCAATTTGGCGCATTTTCCCTTAAAATATACAACTTGCTGTAGTGATGCACGGCAGTCAAAGTTTTGAATTCTCATTACATTGATTTTTATCAAAATATATAAGCATCTCGGAGAAATCGAATGGCTTTAACTAACGCAGATCGCGCAGAGATCATTGCTAAATTCGCACGCGCTGAAAACGACACTGGTTCACCAGAAGTTCAAGTAGCTCTTTTGACTGCTCAAATCAATGACTTACAAGGTCACTTCAAAGAGCACAAACACGACCACCATAGCCGTCGCGGTCTAATCCGTATGGTTAACCAACGTCGTAAGCTGCTTGACTACCTAAATGGTAAAGACCACGGTCGTTATGTAGCATTGATCGGTGCTTTAGGTTTACGTCGTTAATTCGATTTAAACTTTATTTTCGGGTTATTGCATGCTTTGTGCTTTATTGCTGAAAACTAAAGTCGGTTTAGCTTTTGGCTAGGCCAGTGGAAGGGGCGAATGTTTCGCTCCTTCTTTGTGTTTAAAAATAGTATTTAATCTGGTGAGGTCGGCTTCTAAGCTTTGTCATTTGTTCGTCTATATAGTCGTGAATGCCAAACCTTAGGGGTCTCCACTAGAATAATTGTTCACAAGAACTAGGAAAAAATAAAACATGTCGATGTTTAATATTATTCGTAAAGAATTCCAATTCGGTCAACACAACGTGATTCTTGAAACAGGTCGCGTTGCACGTCAAGCAAACACTGTTGTGATTACCATGGGCGGCGTACAGGTTCTTGTTGCTGTTGTAGCGCAACCTAAAGCAAAAGCCGGTCAAGACTTCTTCCCATTGACTGTTAACTACCAAGAAAAGCAATATGCTGCAGGCCGTATCCCGGGTGGTTATGGTAAGCGTGAAGGCCGTCAGTCTGAAGCTGAAACTTTAATTTCACGTCTGATCGACCGTCCAATTCGTCCATTGTTCCCAGAAGGTTACTTCAACGAAATTCAAGTGACTGCAACAGTAATTTCATCTGACAAAACCATGGATGCTGACATTGCTGCAATGCTGGGTACTTCTGCTGCATTGTCGATTGCAGGTACGCCTTTCCGTGGTCCAATCGGCGGCGCTCGCGTTGGTTTGATCAACGGTGAATACATCCTGAACCCGAACCACGAACAGTTAAAAGAGTCTGATCTTGATCTGGTTGTTGCAGGTACTGAAGCTGCAGTATTGATGGTTGAATCTGAAGCGAAAGAACTTTCAGAAGACCAAATGCTGGGCGCTGTATTGTTCGGTCATGACGAAATGCAAATCGCGATTCAAGCGATCAAAGAATTTGCTGCAGCAGCTGGCGCAGTTGAGTCAACTTGGGTTGCTCCAAGCAAAAATGAAGCGCTTCTTGGTCAATTAAAAGATGCATTCGAAGCGAAAATCTCTGAAGCCTACACAATTGCTGTGAAACAAGACCGTTATGCGGCGCTTGATGCACTTCACGCAGAAGCTGTTGCCCAATTCGTTCCTGAAGAAGATGAAACAGGTATTGCTGACGAAGTAAACGAACTCTTCGAAGATCTTAAATACCGCACGGTTCGTGACAACATCTTGTCTGGTAAGCCACGTATTGATGGTCGTGATACTAAAACTGTTCGTGCAATCGATGTACAAGTGGGCGTATTAGGTCGTGCTCATGGTTCTGCATTGTTCACACGTGGTGAAACTCAGGCATTGGTTACAACAACTTTGGGTAATACCCGTGATGCGTTGATGGTTGATACCCTTGCAGGTACTAAAACTGACAACTTCATGCTTCACTACAACTTCCCTGCATACTCTGTAGGTGAAACGGGTCGTGAATCTGGTCCTAAGCGTCGTGAAATCGGTCACGGTCGTCTAGCACGTCGTGGTGTTCAAGCAGTTCTTCCTGCAGCTGACCGCTTCCCGTACGTGATCCGTATCGTATCTGACATCACAGAATCGAACGGTTCATCTTCAATGGCTTCTGTATGTGGTGCTTCTCTATCACTTATGGATGCAGGTGTTCCACTTAAAGCACCAGTTGCGGGTATTGCAATGGGTCTAGTAAAAGAAGGCGAGCGTTTCGCAGTTCTTTCTGACATCCTGGGTGATGAAGATCATCTTGGCGACATGGACTTTAAAGTCGCAGGTTCTGCAAACGGTATTACTGCACTGCAAATGGACATCAAGATCGAAGGGATTACTGAAGAGATCATGGAGTCTGCATTGAACCAGGCTTATGCCGGTCGTATGCACATTCTTAATGAGATGAACCAAGTAATTTCACGCGCTCGTCCTGAAATTTCGATGCATGCACCAACATTCCAAGTGATCAACATCAACCCGGACAAAATCCGTGATGTAATCGGTAAAGGCGGCGCGACGATTCGTGCGATTACTGAAGAAACGAAAGCTGCAATCGATATTGAAGATAACGGTACAGTTCGCGTATTCGGTGAAACTAAAGCGGCAGCCGCTGCTGCAGTTGCTAAAATTCAAGCATTAACTGCTGAAATCGAACCAGGTACAATTTACGTGGGTAAAGTGATTCGTATCGTTGAATTCGGTGCGTTCGTAAATATTCTTCCGGGTACTGATGGCTTACTTCATATCTCTCAAATCTCGAACGAACGCATTGCGAACGTTGCAGATGTATTGAAAGAAGGTCAAGAAGTGAAGGTACAGGTTGCAGACGTTGACAACCGTGGCCGTATCAAATTGACCATGAAAGACATCGAACAAGTTTAATCTACTGAATATTCCCATGAGTTAGCTCATGGGAATGAAATATCAAAGCCCTGAGCTTGATCAAAGTGCTTACTTTGGCTGTTCAGGGCTTTTTTTATGCTTCGGAAAATCTCCGCACATCTGGCCAAAATGTTTGAATCGCCCACAGGCTGTCAACGATTGTCGCACGATCTGAGTCTGTATTAAGCAGTTGATCTTAGGTCAGGGGATCGGCTTCAGAACTTTTTAGCAGACGATAAATTTCATCTTTCAATTTTAGCTTTTTACGCTTGATCGCTTCAATATCATTGTTGATATGATTGACCGGGTCGAGTTCAAGCTGACTAATTTTCCTGTCCAGCTCATTATGTTCCTCAAACAATTTGGCAAAGTATGGATTTTCCTCGCGAAGTTGTACAATCAAGTCGCGGTATTCGGGAAACATGTATTTCATTTTTTTATTACAATCTTTGGTTTTCATAGCGCTTTTTATACTCTAATCATCAAATTAAAAATAAATATGCCCTGATCTGCAGCGAAAGATGCAGATAGACAGAGCATCAAAGGACTTACTTAAAATGCAAATGTTTGACCTCGCGGCGTAACTCCTGCACTTCATCGATGAGGTCCAGCATCATCGCGACTGCGGTAAATGACGCATCAAAATCGCGTTGCAGGCGATAGGCGCGTTGTGCACGCGAAATATCCTCACCGAGGAAAGTGCTGGCTGGCGTGATAGGAGAACGATCGGGCAGAATTCCATGTTCAATCAATTGCATGACCCATTCCGGGCTTTGTCCGCATGCTTCTGCGAAGTGGATGAGGTCAAATGAGTGATCGTCCATAATTTCTGACGGGGTATAGTCCTGTGAAAAGCTTTCTTGGTACTGAATTGTAGTCATGGCTCTACTCCTTAAACAGCCAAGTGTGCAAAATTGAGAGAATGAAAAGGTGCTGAAGTAAAACGCTTTCTATTCTTCGGATATGCAGACTCAAATGATCACGAGAAAAAAATCGGTATGTTTCGGTATTCAATGCCTCAGGAACGCGCGAATAAGAGAAGGTGAAAGTGAACGCTGTTTTTATAGTTTTATGTTTTATTGACCGAGTGTGTTCAAACACTTTCCTGTGTTGAATATACGCTGCCCTATGAGGACGGCAAAGCAGACCTGATGACAGAATTGAACAAGGCTGAAGATTGATCATCATAAATGGATAAAAAATAACCGTCTTCGATCCATTATTATGACTTTAGCTGCGCCAAAACAGTTTTTATTTGTACCTTATTGTTTCAAATCATGACAAAGAAAAAGCCCCTGATACAGAGGCTTTGAAAATCTTTCTGAAATTAATGTTTTATCCAGGTTACACTGCGGCCAATTACTGAGACACCGACATAACCACGCAAGGTTAGACGTTTGCCATTGGCGCTTAGGCGTGCTTTGCCTTTGTAAATTTTGCCACTGATCGGATCAAGCACTTTGCCGTCATGGTATTCACGTGGCTTTTTCGGATCTGCTTTAAAATCCCAGATAAACGGCAGGCCTATAAACGGTTTGTCTTTGAGCTGACCTGGACATTTATGACAGATGCCCATTTTCTCTGCGCCAGGCAAGCTACGTGTTGCGACAATTATTCCTTCATAGCTACCATCCGCTTTCTTACGAACTTCTACATCCGCACGAGAATAGCCTGATTGATCATCAATGGTTTTCCATTTACCCACTAATGGATCTTCATAGGCAAAGGCCAAGCTAGAAACCGCAGCCAAACTTATCCCCATCACTAGAGTGTTCAATAATTTTTTCATAACATACCTGTTAAATTTGATACTGTATTCATTTTAGAATTATTACTCTAATTTATTTTAAAAGCATAATTAAATCAATACTATAAAATGTGATTGTATTCTCATAATTTTTTTAAAACGATGATTATTTGGTCTTTGTTAATGTGAATAGTCTTATAATTTAAATGGGATTTTGAGGTGGGGTTTATCTGAGGATCTGATTCAGTGAATAGGCAGGTTTTCTACTGGAGGTAAATATGCTCTGTTGAGCTTCGTCATGTAAATTTTAAAACATAAAAAAGCACTCCTGAGGAATGCTTTTTTAAACTCATGCTTAGCACCGTTTAGCTTAGATGTTCACCACATAGACCTAAGGCCTCTTCGGCTGTAAAGGTATATTGGCTATTACAGAACTGACAATCCATTTTGATCGGATTCTGGAATTCCAGTGTTTCACGTATTGATTCTACGCCAATCTGTTGTAAGGCCACTGCACAGCGCTCTTTAGAGCAGGTACAGCCAAATTTCAAGGCTTCAGTTTCTGGTAAGCGCACCTCTTCCTCATTATATAAACGGTAAAGAATGTCAGTGGCTTGCAGGCCGATTAGTTCTTCAGTTTTCAAGGTTTCAGTGAGCATGGTCAGACGCGGCCATAAATCTTCATCAACACGGCGCTGTTCTTCTTCACTATTCCGTGGCAATAGCTGAATCAGTAAACCACCGGCGCGCTGATGGTCGCTTGCCAGTACAATGCGCGTTGGAATCTGTGCAGACAGGTCATAATACTGCATGAGGCAGCCAGCCAGATTTTCTTTGTCCAGCGGCACAATACCTTGATAACGCTCACCAAATTCTGGTTCGATATTGATAAACAGCACTGGAGAAACCAGTGACTTTAAGATGGTGCTGCTGTCTTCACCCACCAGAAAGTGCGGATCTTCTTCATAGTCCGCCAAAGCGCGAACTTCACCCAGGTGGTTGCATTCAGCCATTGCCCATTTAAATGTGCCCGATGCCTGAATTTGCAGGCTGATACGCCCTTTAATCTTCAAGGTGCTGGCAAGCAGTGCAGTCGCAGTGAGCATTTCACCCAACAGAATCTTGACCGCAGGTGCATAGTCACGTTGCGCTAAAATGGTTTGTAAAGCTTCTTCAAGATGCACCACTTCACCACGAACAGGGCTATCTTCAATAAAAAAGCGTTGGCGTAAATCAGACATAAAATTCTCCATAACCCTGCTTTAATGGTGTCATTATTGTAAAACACAAGTTATGACAGATCATCTCTTAACGCATCAATTCCTGCGCCGTTTGTATCCTGTTGCGGCTGTGTATCTGTTTTTTGAACTTTGTTGCGTTGATCCTGCGCAAACAGATGTTCGAGTTCTGCCAAGCTACTGCGGTGATGTTCATAACTTGCGTGTTGATCCGAATCTAGATGGTATTGACTGTTGAGTAATTTTTCATCATGTGCGCGGAAGTATTCAATCTGTTGCTGACTTTCTTCCGGAGCAGTATTCAACTGGCTTAACAAAGCCTCACTCATTTCCAGTGCTGAAAAGTAGTTTTCACGCCAGATTTTCTCTACACCTAAATCCTGTAACAGATGCACATGATGACGATCACGCGCGCGTACCCATAAACAAGTTTCAGGATAATTCAGCCGGATATACCGCACGATCAGCATCGAATCTTCAATATCATCAATGGCAATAATCACTTGCTGGGCCATCGCAATTCCTGCATGTGCCAAAGTTTCTGGCTCTGTCGCATCGGCCTGATAGAAAGGAATTTGATACTGCGCAAGCAGTTCAGTGGCTGGCACATTGCTGTCCATGACACTAAATGCATGCTGTTGTTGCAGTAAAATCCGGGCAATAATTTGTCCAAAGCGGCCAAATCCAATCAGCAAAATAGGGGGGCTGGCTTGAGGACTGGAATCGGTTTCAAAGGTCGCAGCCAGATGATTGTTTTGATCCAGACGCGGTAAAACCTGACTGTGTAATAACCAGTAAAATGCCGGGCTAAGTAACAATGAGAAACTCACCATCCAGAGCAAGGGCGACAGCAGATTGGCTGCGATGATCTGGTCGGATACCGCAATCACCAGCGCCAGCAAGGCAAACTCGCCACCTTGTGCCAGGCTGGCTGCCAGCAAGCTACTGTTGCGCCAGCTATTTTGATGATAACGCGCCAATACCAAACTGATTGCAAACTTGACCAAGATCAAAGTGAAAGTGCCACCGAGAATGATCCAGAGGAAATTCAACAGATCAGATAGCTGTAATGACATGCCCAGACTGATAAAGGCTAGGCCCATCAATAAGCCCTGAAAAGGCCGAATGGTGCTTTCTACCGCGGGCCGGAAATCTGAATCTGCCAGTAAAATCCCGGCAAATAAAGCGCCAAGAAACAGATTCAGTCCAAGCGTATTCATCAAGAGCAGCAGTGCCAAAGTTACCGCAATCGCCACAATGGCATGCAGTTCGTGACTGCCACTTTTTGCAATCCAGCGATATAGTGGCTGCATCAGATAGCGATTACACAGGAACAAGCCGGTAAAAGTAGTGATCATCGCGGCAAAATAAGCCACTCCGTGTTCGGTCGAACGAATCCCGGCAAATAAAGGAATGGCGGCAATCACAGGAATGGCCAGCAGGGCATGCAGCAGCAGGATTGAATAGGTCTTTTGACCATAGCTGGTGGCAAACTGTTCCTGATTGTGGAGTTGTTGAATCACCAAGGTCATGGCTGACAGACTGCCAGCAAGTCCAATCACAATACTGGCAAGCAGGCTTTGTTGTAGAAAAATCCAGGCCAGCAGGCTAAAAATCAAGGTACTCATTAGTACCTGCAAAGCAGCCGTCATCCACAGAGATTGACTGATCTGGGCGATGCGTTGTGGTCTGAGTTGCAGCCCGATCCAGAACAGCAGTGCCAGCAGGCTGACGTTCATGAAACTGTTCATCAGGTCTGGAGTCTGAATCAGATGCAAAACACCCGGACTTAAGATCAGTCCTGTTAACAGATAGCCCAGTACGCTTGGTAGTCTGAGCCTTTTACTCAGTGGCACTATTAACAGTGCGACCACCAAAACCAGTGTTATTTGTAACAGTATCGACATTTTCCTGTCCTAAATTTTATGCTTGATCCAGACGTTGATGCGTATGTCCCGGACATGGACTCAGATGCAATTTCTCTTAGCTGAGTTCTTGGGGGTCAATGTCCAGCGTCAGCTTCATGCTTGAAGGTTTGTCCTGCAGCATATTCTGCCACCAGCTGCGCACATAGTAATGCAAACGTGGACGATCTGCTGACAAGAGCACCATATGCGACTGATAGCGCCCAGCCTTACGTTCCATCGGCGCAGGAATTGGCCCCCAGATGTCCAGCGCCAGATCAGGATATTGCCTGAGGAATGCCGCATGTTTCTGTAAGAATTCGGTGTTTTGTGCCTGATCCTTGGATTCGCAGCGAATCAGGATGGCATAACGATAAGGCGGCATCTGGGCAATTTGCCGTTCCTTTAAGGTCTGCTGGGCAAACACACGATAATTTTCATTGACCAAGGTATTCAGCAGGGCATGATCCGGTCTGAGCGTCTGCAAATAGACATCGCCTTTGTGTTCACCACGTCCAGCCCGGCCTGCGACCTGAACGATCAGTTGTGCGGTACGTTCGGTGGCACGGAAATCCACACTGAGCAGACCGGAATCAATATCCAGAATCGCCACCAGCGTCACATAAGGAAAATGATGCCCTTTGGCCAGCATCTGGGTGCCGAGCAGAATCGCGGGTTCACTTTTTTGAATCTTGTCATAGATTTTTTGCCAGCTACCCACCCGACTGGTGGAATCGCGATCGACCCGAATCACTTCATGATCTGGAAAAAGTTCATTCAGATGTTCTTCGACCTTGCCAGTGCCCATACCCAGTGTGACCAGTTCCTGATGCTGACACTGCGGACAGTGCTCTGGCATTCGGTGAATGGTGCCACAGTGATGGCAATGCAGATGCTGATAAGGCTGGCGATGCACAGTAAAATTGGCATCGCAGTGCGGACATTGTGCCTGCCAGCCACAACTGCCACAAAGCAGGACGGGGGCATAGCCACGGCGGTTTAAAAAGATCAGTACCTGTTCTTTTTTCTCCAGACGCTTTTTGATGTCCTGAATCAGTTGCAGACTGATGCCATGCTTTTTCTGTGCCACCTTTAAATCCAGAATATGGATTTTCGGCATTAAGGCTGTGCCGGCACGTTGATTCAGCTCCAGCACCTGCATTTTGCCATGTTCAACCAGCGCATAACTGTCGATACTTGGTGTCGCTGATCCCAGCAGCACTGGACATTGCTGTAAATGGCCGCGGTACAGCGCCACATCGCGGGCATGATAGCGGAAACCTTCCTGCTGCTTAAAAGACAAATCATGTTCTTCATCCAGAATGATCAGACCCAAATTCGGTATGGGGGTATAGATGGCGGAACGTGTGCCGAGGATGATTGAAGCTTTGCCAGTCTCTGCTGCCTGCCAGGCTTGCAGACGTTTTGTATCGTTTAGGCCTGAATGCAATAGCGCGATATGACACTGAAAACGCGACTGGAAACGGCTAATCGTTTGCGGGGTCAGACCAATTTCCGGCACCAGCACCAAAACCTGCTTGCCCTGTTTCAGCACCTGTTGCATGATTTGTAGATAGACTTCGGTTTTACCACTGCCGGTCAGACCATCCAGTAAAAAAGCCTGATATTGATTGCGATACTTTAATACCTGATCAATGGCATGTTTCTGTTCAGGATTAGCGGTCAGCGGCATTTGCGCCAATTGCATCGGCTGTGGACTGAAATCTTGTGGCTCCAGCACACAGGTACAAATCTCTTTTTTCTCCAGTGCTTTTAAGGTCGCAGTTTCAATTCCGGCCAAATTCAATACATTTTCAGTGGTGCCAACCGGATGCAGTTTTAAAATCCGGTAGGCTTCCTGCTGCTTTTCCGAACGGCGTATTTTAGCTTCAGCATCAGGGTTCAGAAGTTTCCAGGTGCGGGCCAGCAGGTTATAAGGCTTACCTTGGCGTAACAGCGTTGGCAGGGCACTGTGCACCACTTCACCCATCGGAAACTGATAATACTGTGCCGACCATGTCAACAAACTTAAAACTTTAGGGTCTATGATGGCACGTTCATCCAGCAATTCAGTGACGGGCTTGAGTTTAAAACGTGGGTCGACCGGAGTATCTGCGGAGAGCTTTTCGATAATCACCCCGACCAGATTCTGCCGACCAAACGACACCAGTACGCGTGCGCCGACCTGGGCCTGTTCAAATTGTTCTGCACTCATCGTGTAATCAAAACAATCAAATACATGTACAGGTACAGCAATGCGTACGCGATAAAGTGGACTTGAATCGGTGTGAGAATTTTGCATATCTTGGGGTGGAGATCCTGAAGAAATTTCGTCGTGCTTAAAGTTCGATTATGTTAGAGTGAGCAGATAATTTATATCAAAGAATATGAATGATTTCGGTGGTCTGACGCAACAGCGTTGAGCAAAATTTTGGAAAATTAGAGCATTACAATGCCTGCATATCAGTTTATTGCGCTTGATGCTTCAGGAAAGCAGCAAAAAGGCGTGCTGGAGGGGGACTCTGCACGTCAGATCCGGCAACAATTACGGGATAAAGCACTTATTCCGGTCTCTGTTGATCCTGTCGAAAAAAAAGATCAGCATCGTCGTCGAAAATGGTTTGAAAAAAGCATCACCGCCTATGATCTGGCCCTCATGACCCGGCAATTATCCGTGCTGGTCGCTGCCGCGATTCCATTGGAAGAAGCCATCCGCGCCGTCGGCAAGCAAAGCGAAAAAGTACATGTACAAAATCTGCTGATGTCGGTGCGTTCCAAGGTGCTGGAAGGGCATAGTCTGGCGCAGGGTCTGCAACAGTCCGGGCGGTTTCCAGAATTGTATATTGCCACCATTGCGGCCGGTGAACGTTCCGGGCATCTGGATCTGATTCTGGATCAATTGGCTGACTATACCGAAAACCGTTTTGCCATGCAGAAAAAAATTCAAGGCGCGATGGTCTATCCAATTATTCTGATGCTGATGTCTTTTGCCATCGTGATGGGGCTGATGACTTATGTGGTGCCAGATATCGTCAAGACTTTTGATCAAAGCAAAGATGCCTTACCGTGGATTACCGTGGCCTTGATGAAAGCCAGTGATTTTATTCGTATTGCGTGGCCATTTCTCTTGGTTGGCGGTTTCTTGGGCATCTCCCTGCTGATACGATTCTTAAGAACCACAGCCGGGCATTATGCCTTCGACCGTTTAACCCTGAAACTGCCTTTATTTGGAAAATTATCACGCGGGATTAATGCCGCACGTTTTGCCAGTACCTTGTCCATTTTGACCCAGTCAGGCGTGCCTTTGGTCGATGCCCTACGGATTGGCGCTGCAGTCAGTAATAACTGGGTGATTCGTGATGCGGTCAATCTGGCAGCGGAAAAAGTCACCGAAGGCGGCAACCTGGCAACCCAGCTGGAGCGCAGTGGTTATTTTCCGCCGATGATGGTACAAATGATCAAAAGTGGCGAAGCCTCGGGCGAACTGGATCGCATGCTGGAGCGTGCATCACAGATGCAGGATCGGGAAGTCACCACGCTGATTTCGACTTTACTGGCCTTATTGGAACCTTTAATGCTGGTGCTAATGGCCAGTATTGTTTTGGTCATTGTGATTGCGGTGATGCTGCCAATCGTCAATATGAATAATATGATTTAAACAGAATCAAGTTAAAATTCTCGTGGTATTAAAATTAAATTGAATGTTGTGAATGATGCAAATGAATGAGAGAGATTGAATGAAAAGAAATCAATTAAATAAACAGACGGGCTTTACCTTAATCGAAGTGATGGTGGTGATTGTGATTCTCGGTGTGCTTGCTGCACTGATTGTACCGAACGTGATGGGACGCGGTGAAAAGGCCAAAGTGGATACCACTGTGATCAAGTTACAGAGTATTGCTGGTTCACTGGACCAATATAAGCTGGACAATGGCAAATATCCAAGCATGCAGGAAGGTGGTCTGGATGCACTGGTGAATCAGCCAGCGACTGCGAAAAACTGGTTGCCGGGCGGCTATGTCAAGGGCGGCTATCCTAAAGACAGTTGGGATAATGATCTGCAATATGTGATGCCGGGCACCAATGGTCGTACTTTTGATCTGTATTCATTCGGTGCAGATGGTCAGTCGGGTGGTGAAGGCACCGATGCTGATATTTATTATCAGCCTTGATTGAGAATCAATATAAACTCTCAATAGATGAAATATATCACTTCACTTAATAGACGTTTTCAAGACTAAGTGAAGTGATAATAACTCTTAATTATAAATTATAATCTAAGTTTTTGATATTTATTGTAATTAATTAATAATTTGTATATGCGAGTTATAATAAGAATTATTCCCATATTTATCTATTACAATTATCATAAAATATGAATAAATATAGACTTTCTATTTACTCAAAAAGGCTCATAATGATCTGAACGGCACTTGACGAGCCAACGGAGAAGAATATGAAAGCATTAATCTTAGGGGATGAAATAAACCAATTTCATTGGTCGATGCTGAAATCTATTCTTTTGGTTTTAAGCATGTTACCGATTAGTCAGGGCATTCTGCATTTATGGCAGACTACCGAGGGTAGCAGCCAGATTATGGTAGGTTTTTTTGCCATCAGTTTGATGAGTTCATTATTTGCATTGTGTTTCTGGTCGGCATTGAAAGCCTCGGTATTGCAATTAAAACAACGGCAGATGTCTGTATTCGAAAATATGATGGTGCAAACTTACCGCTATCTTCCGATGTTATCCCTCGCCAGTATGATTTCTTATCTAGCAGTTCAGTCCTAAAATTTGAAATATAAAAAACCGAGGCATTGACCTCGGTTTTTTATTGCCTTGAGTGTCCGTCCCTTTCGTAAAGGGAGCTTAGGAGAGATTGATAAGATGTTATATCTAGTAATCCCCCTAAATCCCCTTTTGTAAAAGAGGGACTTGGAGAAATTATCTTCTCGACTTAAAGCTGACATCCACTTTACGGGGACGGAAGCGCCAGCCCACCAGCAAGAGCAGAATCGAGAAGATCATCACCGGCCAATCACTGAGTTTCATATACAACGTTTCACCTTGCATGGCTGGAAGTTCACCCCGCAGTACCGCTTCCTGATCCATCGGGGCTTTTTTCACAATATGGCCATTGTGGTCAATAAAGGCGGTCACGCCGGTATTGGTGGCACGGATAAACCAGCGGCCATTTTCCTTGGCGCGCATTTGCACCATTTGTAGATGCTGCAAAGGTCCTGCCGTGCCGGTAAACCAGGCATCGTTCGAGACCGTAACTAAAAAGTCACTTTGACTGGCATTGCGGCGTGTCAGGTTTGGATAAGCAACCTCATAACAAATTGCGGAACCTAAAGGATGGTTTTTCACATTCAAGGGCTTTTGATTGTCCGCCCCACGGGAAAAACCGCTCATTGACGGGTCATTTTGTAATGCCGGCAGAACCCAGCTTAACCAGCCTGAAAGTGGAATGTATTCACCAAAGGGTACCAGACGCTGCTTCTTGTACAGTCCATTAGCCTCATCACCACTGGCCATGATGCTGTTGTAATATTTTGGATAACCTTCAGCTTGCGACTCTGGCAAATCCCAGTAAGGAATCCCAGTGACCCAGGCAGTACCGGATTTTTCCGCCTGAACTTTCATGGCTTCCAGAAAGGCTTCAATATCGGTCTGGAACATCGGAATCGAAGATTCCGGCCAGACAATCAGGTCACGGCCCCATTCGGTCTTGCTCAGATTGGCATAGATCAATAAGGTTTTTACCTGATATTCGGTTAGCCATTTCAGATCTTGCGGAATATTGCCCTGAATCAGTGAAACTGTCAGTGGTTTCTGATCCTTTTGTTCCACAAAAGTCAGCTGTGCTGCACCCCAGGCACCGAGCAGTAAAACTACGGCTGGCACGGCCCAGAACAGACGTCGGTTCAGGATCTCGACCAGCGCACAGGCCAGAATAATCACCACAAAAGATACCCCAAACACCCCGAATAACGGCGCGTAGGCATCGAGGTAGCGTTCGGTAAAGGCATAACCGGCAAATAACCACGGGAAACCGGTGAAGACCCAGGTTTTAGACCATTCAAACAGCACCCAGAGCGGGGCAAAGGTCAAAGGCGTTTCCGGAAAAAAGCGCCGATAGAGGAAGGTTTGCACCGCAGTAAACAGCCCCATCACCAGCGCCATGATCAAAATCATTATCACACTGAGGAAAGCACTGGTATCGCCGTAGACATGGATTGAGGTATACAGCCAGAAGGCGCCCACAAACCATAAGCCGATCCCATAGGCCCAGCCAATGCCAAAGGCCTGTTTGGCAGTACGACCGCGCAGACAGGCATACAGCAATGCCGGAGACAGAATCGCCAGCCACCAGTAATGATAGGGAGCCAAGGCCAGACTGAAGATCGCACCTGCGAATAAGGCAATTAAGACCGGATAGATGAGCGGTAACGGTTTTTGCTGTTGAGAAGAACTCAACAGCTTATCGAAATACGCCCTCATTGGCGCACAGCTCGAATCAGGTGAATGGAACGTGAATCTGCTTCAAGAATGGTAAATTGCCAGTTTTCCAGCTCGATGGTTTGACCTTCAAGATCATTGACCAGACCAATTTCCTGTAATAACAAGCCGCCCATGGTTTCTACTTCATCATCAGAGAAAGTTGCACCCAGCATGTTATTAAAATGTTCAATCGGCGTCAGCGCTTGTACTACCCAGGTATTGGCAGTAGCCGGGTCATTATCCGGAACAATGAACTGTGCTTCTTCATCGGCATTGTCATGTTCATCTTCAATTTCACCGACAATTTCTTCCAGAATATCTTCTAGCGTCACCACTCCGGATGTGGTGCCGTATTCATCAATCACCACGGCAATATGGGTCTGGGTGTTTTTCAGCATGCGTAGCACCTGATCCGAACGGGCACTTTCTGGTACAAATAAGGGTTGACGCATCAGTGCGCGAATATCGACTTTGGAGGTTGGTTCGGTCAGAAAAGGCAATAAATCCTTGGCCAATAGAATGCCGACCACATTATCGGTTTGATCGGAGGAAAAGACCGGAAAACGCGAATGCGCAGATTCGACCAACACATGCAGGATATCCAGCAGTTGGTCATCTTCCTGTAAGCTGATCATCGACGTGCGAGGCGTCATGACTTCGCGAATTTTGGTTGCCGGAAGGTCAAGTACACCTTCAAGCATGGCAACAGTATCTGGTTCTAAAAATCGACGTGAATCTTGTACTAATTTTAGCAGTTCGTCGCGAGTTTCGGGTGCAGTTCCCAGCCATTTACGTAAGCCGCGCATACCCCACGACGGGCCTGATTCCTCGTGCATGATTTTTCCTGAAGACTCTTAATATCTAAAAAAACGTGGTTTTATCATACCGCAGAAAATACGCTTGTCTATTGTAAATATGATGTGCAGGCATGATCGTATCAGTCAGGGCTGCGTTTAGTCGTGTGTACTTTGGCAAAGCCGCAATGCCCGAGCGGGATTATGCTAAAATATTTTCAGTCTTCCACTCTTGAGTCTATCGATGTCCCCAACTGAAATTATCCCAAGTCTGCAATTAAATACCCGAGGTTTACGCTGTCCTGAGCCAGTCATGATGTTGCATCAGGCCATTCGTAAATCTAAAGCCGGTGATGTGGTTGAGGTGTTTGCTACCGATAATTCAACCTCTTGGGATATTCCAAAATTTTGCATGCACTTGGGACATGAGTTGCTGTTGCAGGAAGAGCGACTGGATGAAAACGGCAATAAAGAATTTCATTATCTGGTGAAAAAGGGCGGCTAAATTGGCCGAATTTTTTTTGAAATTTATGATCTGATAAGAGTTCTTATTCGATCTTAAAAATAATATTATCGTCACTCTCCAGAAAATAAACCCGCTCGAAAGCGGGTTTATTTTGTTCTCATGAGAGCTTAAATATTCGGATATGAGAACTTGCGGAATATATTCCTCATTCGCAAGATTACCCTAACATTACATGTTAGGGTATGAGCTCGCGCAAGGACTAGCCGAATTACATATTCGGATACTAATTACATGTTAGGGTAATTAGGACCACCGCCACCTTCTGGTGTTACCCAGGTGATGTTCTGAGACGGATCTTTAATGTCACAGGTCTTGCAGTGCACACAGTTAGCTGCATTGATCTGGAAACGTTTTGAACCGTCATTATTTTCCATGATTTCATAGACACCCGCCGGGCAGTAACGCTGCGCCGGTTCATCCCATTTAGGCAGGTTTACTTCAACCGGAATAGAGGCATCGGTCAGCTTTAAATGCGCAGGCTGGTTTTCTTCATGCACGGTATTCGATACAAATACAGAAGATAAACGGTCAAAAGTCAGCTTGCCATCCGGTTTTGGATAGTTTGGCTTGAAGCTTTCAGCGGCTTGGGTTTTCAGTGCAGCATGGTCTTGCACCAGATCATGCAGGGTAAATGGTACTTTGAACACGTTCTGGTCGATAAAGTTAAATGCACCACCCATCCATTGACCGAACTTGTGCATCGCCGGGCCAAAGTTACGTGAATTGTATAACTCTTCTTTGAGCCAGCTGTTGTTGAACTTGTCGGTATAAGCGGTGAGTTCCTTAACAAAGAAATCGTCACCCTCAACCACACGTGCAACCGCCAGATCACCGCCTTTTTTCACACCAGCCGCAATCGCTTCAAATACCGCTTCACCGCAGAGCATGCCGGATTTCATTGCGGTATGTGAGCCTTTGATTTTGGCAAAGTTCAGGAAGCCGGCATCATCACCAATTAAAGAGCCACCCGGGAAAGTGAACTTCGGTAACGAGTTAAAGCCACCTTTGGTCACGGCACGGGCGCCATAAGAAATACGCTTGCCGCCTTCTAAATACTGCTTGATTAAAGGATGGGTTTTCCAGCGCTGCATTTCCATGAATGGATACATATGCGGGTTGGTGTAGGACAGATCCACGATCATGCCCAAAGTCACCTGATTGTTTTCAGCGTGATACAGCCACCAGCCGCCTGAAGAACCGGTTTCATTCAATGGCCAGCCGGCGCCGTGCATCACCAGACCTGGTTTGTGCTTGGCAGGATCAATCTCCCAGAGTTCTTTAATGCCGATCCCGTAATGCTGTGGATCTGCATCTTTGGCCAGATTGAACTGTTCAATCAGACGTTTACCGAGGTGACCACGACAGCCTTCAGCAAAAATCGTATATTTGGCATGCAGTTCATAACCCGGAGTAAAGTTATGCGTCGGTTCGCCATCTTTACCAATGCCCATGTCACCGGTCTGGATGCCTTTTACCGTACCATCTGCATGATACAGAATGTCTGAGGCGGCAAAGCCCGGGAAGATTGAAACTTCCAGTTCTTCTGCTTTTTGGCCTAACCAGCGCACCACATTGCCGAGCGAGATGACGTAGTTGCCATCATTGTGCATGGTTTTTGGCACCATCCAGTGTGGTGCTTCTTGTGATTTTTCATCTGAAAGCAGGAAGAAGGTTTTATCTTCAGTCACCGGCACATTGAGCGGCGCACCTTGTTCTTTCCAGTCCGGGAACAATTCATTGATGGCACGCGGTTCTAGCACAGCACCAGACAGAATATGTGCGCCAACTTCGGAGCCTTTTTCTACGACACAAACGGACAAATCATTTAAGTTGTTTTCAATTGCAAGTTGACGGATTTTGATCGCAGCAGATAGACCCGCAGGGCCTGCGCCGACGATGACGACGTCAAACTCCATCGATTCACGTTCGATGTGTTCCATGTAGGACTCCTCATATTACTATTCGGTGGCAACCATAATCGGATGATTGGGTGCTGCCATAAGTGTTCTTGGTTCCTAGACACAAAAATACTGGTGTCTTTGATAATCTGGGCTAGTATAGTTTTAAACCGAGTTTTAGCCAATTGGCTGAAACATATTATTTTTCCGTCATTAAGGTCTTCTTTTATGGATAAGCCAGTACCCAGCAAACATCTGACGAAAAAAGTAACTTCTCCTGATGATAAAAATTTAATGGATATCGCGCAATACTTAAAAGATGCACAGGGCGGTCACAAAAGGTCAATTCCCCCTTTGGAGCAATGGCAGCCAAAGCATTGTGGCACAATGGATCTGAAGGTTTTGGCCAATGGAGAATGGTGGCACGAAGGTCAATTGATCAAACGCCAAGCCATGATTGACCTGTTTGCAACCGTCCTTTGGAAAGAGCAGGGAAAATTCTACCTAAAAACACCGGTAGAAATGATTGAAATTGAAGTGGAAGATGAACCTTTATTGGTCAATCAGGTCGATCAGGTCGAGATTAATGGACTCAGCTATTTGCAACTGGGCACCACAACCCAAGACCTGATTATTGTGGATGCTGAACATCCGATCTTTATGCGTGAATATAAAGATGAGTTGCGACCTTATGTGCATGTACGTTTTGGAATCAATGCCCTGATCCAGCGTGCCGCATTTTTGCATCTGGTCGAGATGGGAGAGCTTGATGAAAATCCGGCAGGTGAAGCCGTTTTAAGTTTGAAAAGTGGCGATTTAGACTTGCATTTGAGCACCTGAGGTTTAAGCTTGGTCGCTAGAGTTTTTGACACCGCAATTCAGACCGTTATGAGCGCCATTCAACCCATTTCCCCGCTATTAGACCCGATGCCCAACGCAACAGCAGATGCGCCGATTGGTATTTTTGACTCGGGCGTAGGCGGCTTGTCGGTGGCTCTGGAAATTGCCCGCCATCTGCCGAATGAACGCTTTGTCTATTATGCCGATACTGCCCATGTGCCTTATGGCCCGAGAGATGATCAGGAAATCCGTAGCCTGACTGCTCAGGCGATTGAATGGCTGTATCGTCAGGGCTGTAAAGTGGCAGTCGTGGCTTGCAATACCGCTTCCGCTTTTAGTCTGGATTATTTACGCGAGCATTATGGTGAAAACTTTCCGATTATCGGTTTGGTGCCCGCACTTAAGCCGGCCGTCCTGAATACCCAGTCAAAAACGGTTGCAGTACTGGCTACACCTGCAACCTTCCGCGGCCAGCTGATTAAAGATGTGATTACCCGTTTTGCCGAACCTGCTCAAGTCAAAGTCCTGCCGGTCACCAGTCTGGAGCTGGTGCCTTTTGTTGAGGCCGGAGAGCAGATGAGTGAAGCCTGTTTACAGACATTAATAGAGATTTTACAACCGGTTGTGGATCAAGGCGCTGATTATTTAGTGCTGGGATGTACGCATTACCCCTTCCTAAAAGCGTCAATTCAGTATATTTTTGGTCAAAAGCTGACATTAATTGACTCAGGATTCGCAGTTGCGAGACAAACGGCCCGAATTTTAATTAAAAATGAGTTATTATTTGAGCATGAATGTAAAGAAAGCATGAAAATTGAATTGGTGGTGAGTGGGCAGAATGCTGAACAGCTCCGGCCGGTTTTGCAGCACCTGATTCCTGCCGGTTTAAAATGGCAGATCAGTAATATGAGTGCAGTTTAAAACTCATTTTTATAATTTTAAAAGAACGATATTTTTTCATTTTGGGGTGGTCATATTGTGTCAAAATGCATGAATTCATGCATTTTTTATGCAAATGTACAGGAGAAGAGGATAGCCCATGCTGGATAAACGATACCAAGTGTTCATCTCAACCTCTGGGGCAGAAATGCAGCCGGAACGTATCATTTTGTCTCAAACATTAGTGGGTATGGGGTTCTTCTCTTGGGGACTGGAACAGCGTACGCCGCTGAATACTGCTTTTTCACGCCGCCAGATTGATGATTGTGACTATGTAGTGATTTTGCTAGGCAGTCAGTATGGGGAACAGTCTGTCTCGGGTGTCGGTTATATGCACCTCGAATACATCTATGCAGTGACCAAGCAAAAACCGATTATTGTGTTTATGCATGATGATCCGGCATCACGTGAAAGCTCATTACATGATACCAAGCCGGAATTACGGGAAAAGTTTAAGGAATTTCGTCAATTACTGCAGCAGGAAGTAGACCAGGTCTTTACTTATCGCAGCTTGCGCGATCTGGAAATGGCAGTACGTTTTAATATGCCGCAAATGCTGGAGCGTTATCCGGTGACCGGATGGGTGCGTCCGCAAAATACCCAGGCGCTGCATGACGAGATTGATCAGCTTAAGGCTAAAGTGAGCCAACTGGAGCGTGATGGTGGAACGGCGGAAATAGATCCGTTCCTGAGCCTGCCTAAAGTATCCATGCATGAAGTTTTTTCTTTTGAATACCGGATGCAGGCTTATCAGGATGGAAACTTTAAGGAAATTAAAGTTCAGAAGAAGCTGACTTGGGCGCAATTATTGGCCCTGCTGGGCTCTACCTTTGTCAATCCGACACCGGAAGAGTTTTTCTCCAAGCGGATGAATGAATATTTAAATGAAAACGGTCTGGAAGATGCACGGGCAGAAATGCCACGTGCACATGCCGTGGCTCGTGCCCAGATGAATATTCGTGCCTTGCATAGCTTGAAAATTCAGATGCGCCAGAATGACTGGATTGTGCCATCAGGTCGGGATGACCGCCAGCGCATGCTCTGGCAGATTACGCCGAAAGCTCAAAAATTACTGGACAGCAGTTTGCTGGATTTAGATCGTACTTTTCAATCTAAGTCAGTGTATTAATCCATATAGAGAATCAATCAAAAACTGTTAAAGTACAGGGGTTGATACCATGACGGATAAACTGAATGTCTTCTCCTGCTAAAGCTAAAGTGACGATTATATTGGCCAACTTGGGTACGCCAGATGCGCCCACGATTCCAGCAGTACGCCGTTTCCTGAAGCAGTTTTTGTCTGATCAGCGGGTGATTGAAATTCCGAAACCCATTTGGCAAATTATCCTGCGTTTATTCATTTTGCCATTTCGGCCTAAGCGGGTTTCACAGGCCTATGCACAGGTCTGGGGAGAGGATTCACCGATGCGTGAAATCCTGTTGCAACAGATCAATACAGTCAAAACTCATTTGACCCCGCTCTATCCGCAGTTTGAGTTGAATGTGGTGCCAGCAATGACTTATGGCAATCCGAATATTCAGCAGGTTTTGGCCCGAGTGTCTGAACAGCCGCAGGACCATGTGATCTTATTTCCACTATTTCCCCAATATTCTGCTACTTCGACTGCACCTCTCTATGATGCCCTGGCAAAATGGGTGGTGAAGCAACGCAATTTGCCTGGTTTGAGCATCATTCGGGATTATTATCAACATCCTTTATTTATTCAGGCTCTGGCGCAAAGCGTGCGTGACTATCAGGCAGTACATGGTCAGCCGGAAAAACTGTTAATGTCTTTTCATGGTATTCCGCAGCCTTATGCCGACAAAGGCGATCCTTATGCCGATCGTTGTCGTATTACCGGACAACTGGTTGCACAGGCGTTAGGGCTGAGTGCAGAGCAATATGCGATTAGCTTTCAGTCACGTTTTGGCAAACAGGAATGGATTAAGCCCTATACCGATGTTGTGCTGGAAGACTGGGCCAAACAGGGGGTGAAATCCGTGCAGGTGATGAGTCCGGCATTCTCGGCTGACTGTCTGGAAACGCTTGAGGAACTGGCCATAGAAAATGCCGAAACTTTTAAATCTCTGGGGGGAGGCAGTTATCGTTATATTCCTGCTTTAAATAGCCGTGAAGATCATTTGCGATTGCTGAACAGTTTGCTACAGGCTAATCTGGAGGCATTGACACAAACGCTTGCTCATTAATTTTTCCGAGGTTTTTTGCCCTATGTTACAAGTCAAAATTGTTCCGGTTACTGCTTTTCAGCAAAACTGTTCGATCATTTGGGATACGGACACGAAAGAAGCCATTTTGATTGATGCAGGGGGCGAAGCTGAAAAACTCAAAGCTGAGGTCGAAGCTCTGGGCTTAACCGTGAAAGCTTTATGGCTGACCCATGGACATCTGGATCATGCAGGTGCAGTAGGCGCCTTGAAAAAGGCCTGGAATGTACCAGTAATTGGGCCACATAAGGAAGATGCTTTCTGGCTGGACATGATTCAGGAGGTTTCAGCGCGTTATGGTTTTCCGATTCCAGAAAAAGTTGAAGTGACACAATGGCTGGAAGGGGGGGAAATACTGAAGCTCGGTGATGAAGAATTTGAAGTGCGTTTCGCGCCAGGGCATACCCCGGGCCATGTGATGTTTTATAATAGCAATCATGCCCTGTTATGGACGGGCGATGTGCTGTTTAAAGGCTCGATTGGCCGTACGGATTTCCCGCGTGGCGATCATCAGCAGCTCTTGGATTCAATTCAGCGTGAATGTTTTAGCCTGCCGGATGAAACCCAGTTTATTTCAGGACATGGACCGATCAGCACCATTGGTTTTGAAAAGCAGCATAATCCCTTTGTTGCAGGCAAAGCGGGTTAAATATCGACGTGAATAAAAGACCAAGTATCCTTGGTCTTTTATTTTGAAAATGGATCACTGCTAAATTGACGAGTTTGCATGTGAATTAGCCAGGCCATAAAAGCAAAAAGTACACCCAGTACAATAAATAAGCTATCTTGTTGGAAAATACCGACTCCCAGAGAGAGAAGTGCCAGTAGACCCACCCCAACTAATATGACTTTTAAAATAATATAGCTCATATTATTGCTCTAAAAATAATGTGAAGATTTAAAGTAGAACAATAATGCTAAGGCACGATGAATGGTGTTAATTCGTGTTGGCTTTTCAGGGTGATTTTATAAACTTTATGTGATTTTTGGCTAATTTTCTACATAGTCTTCAGTTTAGAAATATTTTTTACTGCAAAGAACTTCTAATCCTCAGAAGTGTCCGCCTGCGGTGCATCTTGAGTGGGCAAGCTATATTCTTCATTGGCCCATGCGCCCAAGTCAATCATCTTACAGCGTTCTGAACAGAAAGGACGGAAATCATTCTCTTCCCAGGTCGTCAGTTTGCCACAGCGCGGACAGTTTAAAGTAGTGGGCATGAGATCAACTCCAAAGAAAAATAAAGCTTCGATTAGGCAAATATAGCCGCACTTGGTAGACTTATGCGGTTTTTATTAGTTTGATCTGATTATGCCGATTCGTCAATTTCAAGCACAGCGTATGCATGCACCCCGTGATTTTCAAAGCATCAGTCCTGAAGCGGTCTGCATCGAAGTCGGGGCGGGTAAAGGCAAACATGCTTTGTTATTTACCAAGACCCACCCCGATACTCAACTGATTGCGATTGAACGTACCCGCGAAAAATTCCTGGCCATGCAAAAACAGCACGGGATTGAAGGTCAGGCCAATTTACAGACCGTTCATGCCGATGCTTTGCCGTGGATCGTGCATGCATTGTATCCAGAGCAGGTAGAACAATTCTTTATTTTGTATCCAAATCCGGAACCGCATAATCCGGCGCAGCGCTGGGTCAATATGCCATTTTTTGAGTTTTTACTTTCCCGTTTAAAGACGGGTGGAACCATTACACTGGCCAGTAATATTCCTGCCTATATCGAAGAAGCAGAACAGCAGGCAGAACAACTGTGGAAATTACCTTTTATTAAAGAAGTTATTGCCCAGGATTCAGCACGCACCCATTTTGAAATTAAATATCTGGAACGTGGGGAATTGTGTCAGCAACTTATTATTACTAAACCTGAAGCTTATGTGACACGGTTTGATGATTTCCAGCCTTTGCAAGGGCAGAATGCTAGCATCGCGGAATAATCAGATGAGCAAACGTATTGCCATTGTTGGCGCTGGCCCTGCCGGGTTAATGGCCGCAGAAGTCCTTAGTCAGTTTGATTATGAGCTGCACGTCTATGAGCAAAAACCGTCTGCTGCACGTAAATTTTTGATGGCAGGCAAAACCGGCCTGAATATCTCTCATGCGGAACCGGTTGAGCAATTTGTGCAGCGTTATGATCAGGTGGACTGGTTGTCGCCATGGGTCAAACAGTGGGATGCTGTCTGGATTCAAAACTGGATGCAGGAACTCGGCATTGAGCCTTATATTGGTTCATCCGGTCGGGTATTTCCCACAGAGATGAAAGCTGCTCCCTTGCTGCGTGCCTGGCTCAAGCGCTTGGCCAGTCATGGCATCCAGTTTCATTACCGGCATAAAGTCAGCCGCCTGCATCAACAACAGCTTGAGCTGCACGATCTAAAAAATAATGAACTTCGCACTGAAAAATTTGATGCGATTATTTTGGCCTGTGGTGCAATATCCTGGTCAGAACTGGGCAGTGACGGCGCATGGCAAGCCTGGTTAAAACCCGATGAGATTGAGGTTTTTCAGGCCAGTAATGCCGGGGTGGAATATCCGTGGTCCACATTTATGCAACCTATCTTTGGTCAGCCTTTAAAGCGTGTAGAAGCCTGGGTCGGGCAAGGTGAAAAAACCACGGGTGACATTGTGATCAGTCATTATGGGCTTGAAAGTGGTTTGATTTATAAGCAGGGAAGAGGTTTACGCGAACAGCTAAAACAAGGTCAGCAAATGCAACTGAGTCTGGATTTATTTCCTGACCAAAGTGTGGGGCAATTGGCGAAAAAATTACAGCCGACTAAGAAGCAGTCTTTAAGCAATGTTTGGCGTAAAGCCGGATTGGATGGTGCCAAAGCGGCTTTGGTGCGTGAACTGGTGGCCAAGACTTGGTGGCAAGATGCTGCTGAATTAGCCAAGCAGATAAAACATTTGACCATTCCACTTACAGGCTTTCGTCCGATTGAAGAAGCGATTAGCTGTGCAGGTGGGGTCAAGCGTGAAGTGCTGTCGGAACAGCTCCAACTTAAATCCAATCCGTATGTATTTCTTTGTGGGGAAATGCTGGACTGGGATGCACCGACTGGAGGTTATCTGCTGACAGCCTGTTTTGCTACAGGCCGGGCGGCAGGTCAAGGGGTGCATCAGTTCCTAAAGGCCAGCTAAGTCATTTTATGCTGAGGGAGAAAAAGCCCTTATTCTGAAATGCAGACCAAGCCTGGACAGTATCATGCTTATTCAAGGTGCCTGTATGCACCCATTGAGCTTAGATATTCGCTGTGTATTTTAGTCAAGCTGGGTGCAAGCAATGAGCTCCATGGAATTAACTGGCTGGGCGGGCAGGTGCTGTGTTGGCATTCAGATCCGGATATTGCGAACGCCAGCGTTCTAGTTGCTCTTGCGCATGCAGATATTTCCCTAAACCTTTGACACTTTCACTGGCCTCATTCACTGTTTTGGTTTGAGTCTCAGGACTATTTACCAATTTGTCCTGATGTTGCCAATATTGATACATCATGCCCTGAATATAACGGCCCTGTTCGGTTTTCAGTTCTAAATCCTTCAGCATATTCAGGGCTGACTGTACATGATCGCGCTGGCGTTGCTGAATAAACTCCGGACTCAAGCTATCTTCATCACGCATGCTGTTTAATTCTTTTTCCAGCTCCGCACTCATTTCCTGAAAACGTTGCTCATAATCGGTCAGTACTGCAATATCATGTGGATCCTCAGTGGTTTTGGGAAAGTCTTTCAGCGGCTCGGTTTTCAGTTCCTGCATCACCTGATCTGAAACCGTGCTGTCTGCAGCCGGTTCGGTACTTTCCGATGTTTTCTGGTCACATGCCATGAGCAGCATGACTGCTGCAAACAGGGCAGTGCGTGTCATTCCTGATATTTTATGCATGATTGACTCCTGTTTTTAATTAGTTTTTTTAAATACGTATATATGAGTAATATAAGGAAAATCAATCATTTCCTCTATACCTTTGGCTGTATAGTCCCAGATAATCTGTTCAAACTGTTGTTTGAGCTGTGCTTGCCGGGATGCCGGCATGGCTGCAATAAAGCTGGTCGAGAGTAGCCGTTTTGATACCACCTGCTCCACACTGCCATGGTGTTGCCGGGTCATGCTGGTTTCTGCATACGGCTGAAACAGGGTTTGTTGTTCAAACACCTTGCGCCACGCTCCGCTATGATAACGCGGGGTATCACCTTCTAATGGGGCGATACAATCTGCCAGTGCCTGAACCCAGTCTACCCGGGTATCCCGCTGATTCCAGACCAGAACCAGATAAGCATCGGGTTTTAGGACTCGGTTGAGTTCCTGTAAGGTCTCTGCATTCGCAAACCAGTGAAATGACTGTGCACAAAATACCGCATTCAGGCTATGATCAGGCAAGGGGAGTTGATGGCTCAGGCCTTCAACAGCCTCAATGTCCGGATGGGCCAGTTTTAATTGTGCCAGCATTTCCGCAACCGGATCGACAGCGATGATGTTTTTACTGAGCGGGCGTAAATAAGGAATAAACTTGCCGGTCCCACTGCCCAAATCCAAAAGACGCGCATCGACAGGCAAAGTCAAAGTATCGGCCAGCCACTGACTGATCTCTGCCGGATAATCGGGACGCACTTGCTGATACAGCTCGGCAGATGCACTAAAACCCCGTTTTGCTGCCGGATGTAATGATTGTGTCATATTTTGCGCTTTTTAATCTTTTTGATCGATATAAAATAGCATATTCACTTTTTTGACAGCATTCATTGATTGAATTGTTGTGGAAGGGTTCGATTTACCAGCACGGGAAAGTTATGGACAAGCAGATTGTTTTTGAAGATGAGCATATACGCGCGATTTTTATGCCGGGGTCATCTTCAGAATTGATTTTTTCATTTGGCGATTTGATTACCCGTGCCAAGGGCCTCAACATCAATGCAGAAAAGTCGCTACAGAAATTTGAATTCAATGTTCTGGGTATTATGCCCAAGCACAAGTCCTGGTTCCCGCAAGGTTCCATGTGGAACATGTTAAAGGCAGTGGCTGAACTGATTGCGCCGTTTCAGCAGCGGGTTGCCTATGGTGGCTCGATGGGTGGCTATGCCGCGATCAAGTATTCCCGCGCCTTAGGCGTGCAGCGCGTGGTGGCGATGGTGCCGCAATATTCGATCAATCCGGATGATGTACACGATGCCCGCTATAATATGTTCTATCAACCAGAGCTGAATGCAGGAATGCGGGTTGAAGCCGAAGATATCGATAGCACGTGCGAATATATTATTGTCTATGATCCGTATTGTGCCGAAGACCGTGCGCATTATCTGAAATTACAGGCCCTGATTCCGCAGCATCATGTGCTGCATTTGCCATTTACCGGACATGATGCCATTGCCGTTCTGGCCAGTTCCGAATTGCTGTATGACTTTTTGGTACATGATTACGAACCGAGTTATTTTTACCAGAAAATGCGTCGGGTCAAGAAAAACAGCAAGTTCTATTATCGCAAAGTCATTGAAAATGTTTTGCCACGCCATCGTATGGCCTTGGGGCGTATCCTGAAAAATAATGATCTGCAACTGGATAATCAGTTTTTTGATGCCAGCCAGAAACAGGTGATCTTAAGAGAATTATTGCAAAATAAACAGGTCGATCAGCATGACCTGCTCAAGCTCGGCATTCATGTCAATTTGCCGCAGGAAAATCGTCAGTTGCTTCTGGATCAATATGGACATGGTCTGGTATTTAATGTCATCAGTCATAAAATCGAAAGTTATGCAGAAGGCGCGATTGCCCTGAACCATAAATTCCTGATTCCGATTTATGCCAAAGGCAATGGCCTATTGAGCATCAGCTTGAATGATGAGCGTTATCTGGTGGTGATGAATGACCGGCATGTCATGAAACTGATCAAGGAGCAGGATGAACTCAGTCTGGGCATGCACCCGATTCTCATGAAACGTTATAGCGATTATTATATGTTCAGCTATAAGCACTTGAATTTAAGTACCAATGAGTATGGCGCTGCGGCCTTTATCGATGAAAGTGACAAAAATACGCAGTTTGTGACGCACAATGAGATAAACTAGCTTTATTTTTTAATAAAAAACAATTACTTGACATGTGATTGGCTAGGCATAATATAGAGATAGGCGGTACAAATAATATCCACCCGTACTGCTCCCGATAGTTGAAACGAACCAGGGGGTCTCTATATGATGCAATCTGCCCAGATGATACAAGTCTGTTTCATGGTCGGTTTAGCGCTGCCCAATCTGGCACATGCAGAAAGTGTACATCCAGCCGTGATTATGATGAGTGCATCGATTATTTTCATGATCATTCTGGCGGTGTATGTGATCTATAAAATCCGGCGTTCATTGCGCAATCATCTCGATAAACCGCTAGATTAAGATTGGCAGAGCGGAAACTGCTTGAAAAGCCTCAATGACTTGTTTTAAATGATAAAGATCAATGGTTCAACAGGATTGAGGGAACAGCCATGAAAGCCGTTTATTTAGACTATGCTTCTCTAGACCAACAGGATTTGGACTTTCAGGCACTGCATGCAGCCTTTGATCCGCTTGTGTTGTATCCAACGACTTCGGCTGCCGAGATTGCTTCCCGCGTGGCCGAGGTTGAGGTCATTATTAGCAATAAAGTACTGATTGATGCTGCGACCATTCAGCAATCTCCTGAACTGAAACTGATCCTGATTTCTGCGACCGGCAGCAATAATGTCGATCTGGCTGCGGCCAAAGCACGCGGCATTGTGGTCTGTAACTGTCAGGCCTATGGAACGTCTGCGGTTGCGCAACATACTTTAATGTTAATGCTCAATCTGGCCACTTCATTTCTGTCTTATCAACATGCGCTACAACAAGGCCAGTGGCAAAAATCTTCACAATTCTGTTTGCTGGATGCGCCAATTGTCGAGCTGGCCGGAAAAACACTGGGCATTGTCGGTTATGGTGAACTGGGCCATGCGGTGGCGAAACTGGCTGAAGCTTTTGGCATGAAAGTTCTGATTGCGGCGCTGCCAAACCGTCCAGCAGATGCATCCCGTGTAGCATTTGCCGAGTTGCTTGCTCAAGTTGATTTTCTCAGTCTGCATTGTCCACTCACTGAAGACACCCGGCATTTGATCAGTCATGCTGAACTCGAAGCCATGAAGCCAAGCGCATTTTTAATTAACTGTGCGCGTGGCGGAATTGTCGATGAAGCAGCCTTGGCGCAGGCGCTGCGTGAGGGTCAGATTGCCGGTGCAGCGACCGATGTTTTAACGGTGGAGCCACCGAAAGAAGGCAATGTCCTACTCGATGCAACAATTCCAAACCTGATTGTGACGCCGCATAATGCATGGGGCAGTGTTGATGCACGGCAGCGCATTGTGAATCAGATGGTCGAAAATGTTGAGGCTTTTAAAAATGGCCAGCCAATTCGACAGGTGAATTGATTTTAATCCTTCTCTTGAAGTGAATATTTTTTGCTGAAAGATAAATAAAAAGCCCATGACGGGCTTTTCTTATAAATCAGTCACTGCATAGCTGGTGGCAGTGCCGGAACCGGATTGAGGCTGCATCTGTGGTGTTGTGGTTTGCGGAGGCGCAGAGGATTCACTCAAAGGCTGTTGCACAATCGGTGCTGCTTGTTGAGGGTTGGTGCGCCACACTTCTTTGGTTTGCTGGATTTTCTGATTGGTTTGTTGGGCTGCTTGCGTAGCTCCCTGATCGACTTTTTGTGCGGTTTCTGAAGCCGCTGCCTTGGTATTTCCCCAAGCACGATCTACACCTGGTTTGACTTTGGCAATGCCTTTTTCAGTCACTTCACCGACTTTTTCTGCGGTATTGATGACGCCTTCCTGAGCTTTATAGGCAAAGACATGCAAAAGATTTGGATTGGTGCCATATGGCGCAATAGGTTTGCTGGTTTGTGCTTCTGATTCGGTTGCAGCTTGTGTCAATACCGGAATGCAGATTAAAAATGCAGTGCCGAGAATAATAGCTTTTTTCATCATCATAATGTGATCGACCTCGAAGTAGTCAAATAGCGATCTTTTGTTTGATTTTGAGTGTAGCGGATAATTTCACGAAAACAATGAAGAACTGATGGATTCGCTAGCGCTTCCAAGAAGTACAATTTAGCTTTTTTGTAATGAAAGACGGCGCGGTGAGATATGAAACCGGTTTTTATTTATTTTAGATAAAGAATTGCCCCATTTTCTGAATAAAAACAGGGCAGGATGCTTAGTCACATTGAGTTAATGCATCTTTGGCAAAGTGATGGCGGAGTGAAATAAAGTTTTTTTGTACATTTTCGGCATGTAGATCAAACTTTTGTGCAGTGCTGGTGCCGTCGCGCTGGAAAGTTGCTGAACCTGCATCCATCAGGGTAAGGCCTTTAAATGACCATTGTTCAACGACACGGTTATTGCCAAGATCGCCGGTAAATTCAATCACGCATTTGTCGAGGAACTTGGTCAGTTTTGCCTTGTTGTTGGTGGTTTCTGGAGATACTTCGAGGTTTTGTACTTCCTGTAAGACGCCAACTTCAAGCTGCGGGATTTTTGGTGCAGATGTACAAGCTGTAACTGCGATACTCGCAAGACCCGTCAAAATAAGAGCTTTAAATTTCATATGATTCTTTCTTGTTGAGTGTTGTTAGGTTGAGTATAGGCAATTCAGATGAAATTGCCTATGATTTGAAAACTAATTTTAAAGAATACTCTACCCGTATAGATATAAGTATGGATCATCTACTAGACTCTTTAGATCAAATAGAAAATTTAGAAAATCAGCTGCGTAATTATATTAATTGTGGAGTTCTTCATTACCAATTATTAAATGATAAGCACAGATGGTGGATGCTATGCAGTGCTTTAGATGTGTTAGGAGACACATCCTTAGCCTTTAAGGATTATCTGCAAACGGAGTTTCCTAAAGAAACAGGGCTTAAATACATTCATTGCTATGGAATTTTACAATGTTTCATTCTTCAACAAGATAGCTTGAAGCATCTATATGAAGTATTCAAAGTTCAATGGGAAGCAAATAGTGAGTTGAAAAAGATCCGTAAGGTTCGGAATGCTTCGATTGGGCACACAATCCTAAATAATGAAGGAGGAAGAAGCGAAAAAGATAAGGATGAATTTAATAATTTTATTTCTCGTATCACAATTAATAAATCTGGTTTTGACTTGTTGAGATATTCTAAAAAGAAAGAAGATACAGTTTATGAAGAAATTTCTATTTATGAGTTACTCAAGAAGCAATTAGATGAAGCAATTGTTCTCTTGAGAAGACTGAATAAAGAAATAATTATTATGGAAAATGAAGTTAAAAAGAAATTTGAAAATGAAAAATTAGTTGGCTTGTTGCCAATTTCTTATTGGTTTGAAAAAACTCATAGTATTTATGATGAGCAGAATAAACTATTTGCTTATACAGCTTTAGATAATATCCAGAGAGAATATTTAGCGTTAAAACAATCTTTAGAAAATCGATTATTACATGGTGAATATTGGTTTAATGAAATTGAAGATTATCTAGTTGCAATCGAGTTAATGAGAAAAGCAATGCGGAGCAATGATGAACGAGCTGGACGAATATATAATTTTTATCTTAATGAAAAAAATGACTATTTCAAAAGCTTAATGGCTGAAATTGATGAAAAGTATGAAATAAAAAACCCGCTTTAAAGCGGGTTTTTTATTAAATCGGAACTTAGTGCTGTAACACTGAAATATCAGCGACTTTCGTAAACAAATCACGCAGCTGAGCAAGCATACGTAAACGGTTTGCTTTAAGGTCTGCATCATCAGCCATCACCATTACACCGTCAAAGAACGCATCGACTGGCGCACGAAGTGCAGCTAAAGCTGAAAGTGCAGCAGTGTAGTCTTTGGCAGCAAATAACGGCTCAACCACAGGTGTGATTTTCGCAAGTTCAGCGAACAATGCTTTCTCAGCATCTTCAACCAGGCTTGCTTCAACAATTTCACCTTCAGGTGCAGCTTCTTTTGCAAGAATATTGGCAACACGCTTGTTGGCAGCAGCAAGGGCAGCAGCTTCAGGCAAGGCACGGAAGTGATTGACCGCATTGACACGCTTGTCAAAATCAAGTGGAGATTTTGGTGACAAGGCTTGAACAGCTTGAATCACATCAACAGCTACGCCTTGGTCTTCGTATTTCGCACGGTAACGGCCTTCAAGGAATGCAACTGCATCATTTAAAGTCTTGTCGTGATCTTTCAATACATCGCCATAAGCAGCTAAAGCAAGTTTGATCAGGTCTTCAATCGACACATCAAGTTCATTTTCAGTCACAAGACGCAAAATACCAATTGCAGAACGACGCAGTGCAAACGGGTCTTTAGAGCCTGTAGGCGCTTGACCAATACCAAAAATACCCGTCAAAGTATCTAAACGATCCGCAAGGGCAATGGTTGTACCTGTTTTGGTTTTCGGTAAAACGTCACCCGCGAATTTAGGTAAATACTGCTCGCCTAAAGACTCAGCAACTTCATCATTTTCGCCTTCAAGACGTGCGTAGTAAGTCCCCGCGATCCCTTGAAGTTCAGGGAACTCACCCACAAGTTCAGAGGTTAAGTCACATTTTGCAAGAAGCGCTGCTTTTTCAGCGTCTTGAGCATTTGCACCCGTAATAGGCGCTAAAGCAACAGCCAATTTTGCAATACGTTCAGACTTGTTCCAAAGCGTGCCCAATTCTGCTTGGAACACCATGTTCGCCAATTTCTCTTTACGAGAAGCAAGCGGTTGTTTTTGGTCTTGCAGGAAGAAGAATTCCGCATCCGACAAACGTGGACGAACCACTTTCTCGTTACCTTCAATAATTTGTGTTGGGTCTTTCGACTCAATGTTCGATACCGTAATGAAGTACGGTTGCAGTTTATTGTCAGCATTCACTAAACAGAAGTACTTTTGGTTGTCCTGCATGGTGGTAATTAATGCTTCTTGCGGAACAGCAAGGAAGCGTTCTTCAAAGCTGGCACGAAGCGCAACAGGCCATTCAACCAGTGCAGTCACTTCGTCACGTAAATCGCTTGGTACAATTGCAATGGCATTGACTTCATCAGCCAACGCTTTCACTTGTTGGTCGATAATGGCTTGACGTTCTTCAAAAGAAGCCACAACATGCGCTGCTTTTAATTTCGCTAAGTATTCGTCAGCATGCGTTAAAGTGATTGCTTCAGGTGCATGGAAACGATGACCGAAAGTCACGTTAGCTGCTTTGTGATCTTGAATGGTTGCATCAACAATATCGTTGTCTTTAAGCAATACCACCCATTTCACAGGACGTACAAATTCAGTACGGCTCGCCGCAGAACGCATGCGTTTTGCAATTGGCAGGTTGTCTAATGCATTTTGTAAAATTTGTGGTAAAAGTGCATCAAGGCTTTGGCCTTTGACATCTTTTAGGTAGCACACTTTTTCAACTTTACCGGCTTGGAAAGTCGATACTTGATCAACCGTGATGCCTTGACCACGCATAAAGCCTTCAAGCGCTTTGGTTGGGTTGCCTTCCGCATCAAAGGCTGCTTGCTTTGCAGGGCCGTCGAAACGTTTTTGCGTGTCAGCTTGCGCGCCATCAACATTGGTAATTTTTAATGCTAAACGACGTGGTGCTGCATAGGCTTCGATAGAATCAAAAGCAAGACCAGCATCTTTTAAGCCTTTTACGGTTTCTGCTTGCAATGCATCACGTAATTTTTTAAGGCTTTTCGGTGGAAGTTCTTCACAGCCTAATTCGAACAAAACGGTATGTTTAGACATTATTTGCTCTCCTTAGATTCAACTTTTGCTTCTGCTTCAACTTGTGCTTTTAACTGTGCTAAAACTTCATCACGAAGCTCAGGTTCAGCCATCGGGAAGCCCAATTTCGCACGCGCTGCTACATAGCTATTTGCAATGGCACGTGCCAAAGTACGCACACGTAAAATATAACGTTGACGTTCAGTCACCGAAATCGCGCCACGCGCATCTAATAAGTTAAAGCAGTGTGATGCTTTAATCACTTGCTCATAAGCAGGCAATGGCAGTTCAGCTTCGATTAAACGCGTTGCTTCAGCTTCGTAGAAATCGAACAGCTCAAACATTTTTTCAACGTTTGCATATTCAAAGTTATAAGTTGACTGCTCAACTTCATTTTGATGGAACACATCGCCATAGGTCACAGTACCGAACTGACCTTTGGTCCAAACTAAATCGTAAACCGAGTCTACACCTTGCAAGTACATGGCAAGACGCTCAAGACCGTAGGTGATTTCGCCTGTCACTGGGTAGCATTCAACACCGCCCACTTGCTGGAAATAAGTAAACTGCGTCACTTCCATACCGTTGAGCCAGACTTCCCAGCCTAGACCCCAAGCACCGAGTGTTGGTGATTCCCAATTGTCTTCTACAAAACGAATGTCGTGTACCAGTGGATCGATTCCAATCGCTTTAAGCGAGTCAAGGTAGAGCTGTTGGATGTTGTCCGGGTTTGGCTTCAGTACCACCTGGAATTGGTAATAATGTTGCAGACGGTTCGGGTTTTCGCCATAACGGCCATCTTTCGGACGACGTGACGGCTGAACGTAGGCTGCGTTCCAGGTTTCAGGCCCTAAAGCACGAAGGAAAGTCGCTGTATGGAATGTTCCTGCGCCCATTTCCATGTCGTAAGGCTGCAAAATTACACAGCCTTGCTCCGCCCAGTAAGTTTGTAAGGCAAGAATTAAGCCTTGGAAGGTATCAATATGCGATATGGCGCGACTCATGGTCATCCACTTAAAATTAGAGAAAAATTGTGCTCAATTATAAGGACTTTGCAGGGGAGTGGCAAAGGGTTAATGTGTGGAACCTTTTTTGAAAAATCCAGAATACCTTTAAACAAGAAGAGTCATCTATGCATCTGTCGTGATTTCAGCTTTACTGGCCAATTGAGGCTAACTTAAAAATCAAGAATAAATCAGATATATGGCATCCGATTAACCGGAGCGTTATAAAGCTCAACTGATCTTATACGATTAGCATCCTAAAATTAGTTTAATATTCACACAATATAATAATGCTTAAAAATAAGGAAATTCATGACCACTTATCAAATTCAATGTCATTTAAAATATAAGGTTGTCCAGACCACAGAATTTGTTTTTCTGATTCAGGCGGCACATCATTCCGATCAAACTATTCTTGAACAACAACTGACATTTAATATGCCTGTCGTATGGCGTGAATTCCAGGATTTAAATCATCAAAATCGTTATATACGTCTGCATGTCCAACCTTGTGATGTCTTTGAAGTGCATTATAACGCGACAGTTGAACGTCATCCGGTGATCAATGCAGATGCGCAGCATAATCTGAATGAAGTGCTGATTCCGGATTTGCCTGATGCGGTGCTGCCTTATTTGCTGGCCAGCCGTTACTGTAATTCGGATTTATTTGCAGAAATGGCCAAGCGGTCCTTTGGCTGGATGACGCCGGGTTATGCGCGGGTCAAAGCGATTGAACAATGGATTTATAACAATATATTTTATGTTTCTGGCAGCACGGATCAGTTTAGTACTGCAACAGATGTGCTCATCCATCGGGCGGGCGTCTGTCGTGACTTTGCTCATTTAGGTATTGCGCTGTGTCGTGCTTTAGGCATTCCAGCACGCATGGTGGTCGGTTATGTCGAAATCGAAAAGTTTTTACCCGATTTTCACGCCATTTTTGAAGCTTATTTAGAGGGTGGGTGGGTACTGTTTGATCCGACCCGTTTGGCGCCTGTAGAAAATTTAATTCGGATTGGCACTGGCGTCGATGCCGGAGATGTGGCATTTTCGACCTTCTATGGTGAGGTCGAGCTGATTAAAATCGAGCCGATTATTCGCTCTGAATCAGATGAAAATCCGCTATCAAAGCCTACTGAAATTACTGCAAAATAACATGATTTTAAACAGTTTTATCAGCTTCATTGTAAGTCATGATGTTGTTGGAATATGCAGAAGCATAAAGCCTTAGCTATTCAAAACCATTTTGATAATAAGCAATCATGCCGACATTTTTTTTCTAAAAAGTAGGCATACATGCAACATTAAAAGATATAAAACAAATATACCTTTAAGGCTGCTTGGTTCTATAATGCGGAAAATCGATAAAAAGTAAATCAGGTAGACTGTGTTTCACTCAAATCTAGACTGGCTCAATACCTTAAAACCAAACTTCAAAGTCCTTCCGCTCAAAGACCGTCTGTTATGCGGCATCGGTGCCCTGATCGGCTTGGCCGTATCCTCATTGCTGAGTTTGTGGATTCTGGGTGATTTTAAGGCCTGGTATATTGCACCGATGGGGGCGTCTTCGGTGTTGCTGTTTGCAGTGCCGGCCAGTCCTCTGGCACAGCCCTGGAATATTATGGTGGGGAATACCATTGCGGCTGTGGTCGGCGTAACCTGCGCATTATTCATGGTCAATCCGACTGAAGCTTTTAGTGTCGCCGTCGCTCTGTCGATTATGCTGATGATGACCACAGATTCCTTGCATCCCCCGAGTGGTGCGGTCGCGATTACTGCGGTCTTGGGCGGAAATGCGGTACATGATCTGGGCTATGCCTTTGTGTTTTATCCGGTGCTCTTAAATTCACTGCTGCTGATGATCATCGCCATTGTATTTAACCGCATGATTGGCAAGAGCTATCCGCAGCAGGCGCAACTGAATACCCGTTCTAAAGATCCAACCCCGACCCAGAAAGTTACCATTCAGCCGCAGGATATTCAGGACGTGCTAGACCAGCAAACAGAATTGCTGGATATCAGTGAATATGACCTGCAAAAGATTATTCTGGAAGCACAGGATATTGCCAATGCGCGGGCGGTGCATGAATTTACTTGTCAGGATATTATGACCAAAGATGTGGTCACGCTGCATGAAAATGACAATATTCATCATGCGCTGGACAAGTTTAAACAGATGAACCTGATGAGCCTGCCCGTGGTCAATGCAGAAGAAAAACTGGTCGGCACTTTGGCCATGTATGACGTGGTGGAATGGTTTAAGCGTGCTTCGGATATTCGCAGCAGTTGGGAAGATCAGGTCAGGCATATTATGAGCTTAAAAGTCGTCACGGTGCAGCCGACCCAGCCGATTCAGGATCTGGTGCCTTATTTTGTTGAACGTTCTTTTAATTATATTCCGGTGGTCAGTCAACAACAGCTGGTGGGAATTATCAGTCGTGCCGATATCATTGCTGCACTGAATCAGGAACTCAATCAACTTAAGATCAAAAGCAGAACTGAATAAGATGATTTTAGAGAAATTATCTGAGTTTAATGCATCTGCTTTGAGCAAGGATTTTGCTTAAAAAGCAGCGATACTTGCCAATAAAAAAGCACGCCAAAACGTGCTTTTTTATTGGACTTGGTTTAGAGGAAGAACCAGTAAATAAACAGTGAAATAATAAAGATACACATAATATTCAGTACAAAACCGACTTTCATCATTTCGCTTTGCTGGATATGACCGGTTCCAAAAACAATCGCATTGGGCGGGGTAGCTACCGGCAGCATAAAGGCACATGAGGCACCAATACCAATGACAATCACCAGAATTTCTTTGGGCATGCCCATCTGATCCGCAATTGCGGCAAATACTGGTACCAGCAGGGCAGCCGAAGCGGTATTACTGGTAAATTCAGTCAGGAAGATAATAAAAGTGGCGACTACAAAAATAATCATCAGCGGGGAGGCATCACCAAAGGCATTGGCCAGAGTTTGCCCCAGTACCAGCGAACTGCCTGAATCCTTCAGAATGGCACTCAAGGTCAGACCACCACCAAATAGGTACAAGACCCCCCAGTCGGTATTTTCTGCAATCTGTTTCCAGCTTGCGGTACCTAGAATTACCACCATACAGGCAGCCGAAATTGCAATCCAGGTATCCGGCTGAGAAATACCAAAAATTTCGGTGAATTTTTTACTGAAAATCCAGGCAATTGCAGTACAGAGAAAGAGGATCATGGTGGCTATACGGGTGCCGGTCCAGGGAATATCTTCGGTCACAAATTGTACTTTGTGATTTAGTTTTGGACGTAGTACCAGATATAAACTGACTAGCATGGCGGGGAGAATAATGAACATCATCGGCAAGCCGATTTTCATCCAGTCGGCAAAATCATAGCCGAGTGCCTTGGCGGCAATGGCATTCGGAGGGGAACCGACCATGGTGCCCAGCCCGCCAATACTGGCCGAATAGGCAATGCCGAGCAGGATAAAGACAAAAGTTTTACGATCCTTGCTGACATCCAGATGTGAAAGCAAGCCTAAGGCCAAAGGCAGCATCATGGCAGCAGTGGCCGTATTGGAAATCCACATGGACAGCAGCGCCGTCACCACAAAAATCGCCAGTACAGAAATACCCAAATGCCCACCAGACATGGAGATAATCCACATGGCAATTTTCCGGTCCAGCTTCTGGATATGCAATGCCGTTGCCAGCGCAAAACCACCAAAAAACAGGAAAATGACAGGATCGGCAAAAGTGGCCAAAGCGGCTTGTGTGGTGATGGGAACCAGTCCCCCGTCAGAGGCCATTGGCATGGCGAGTAACACCGCCATCACTGGAACTAAAAGTGCGGTAATGGTGATATGAATCGCTTCAGTCAGCCAGAGAATACCGATAAAAGCCAGCAGAGCCAGACCCTTATTGGCATTCTGGTCATAGGGCAGATAAAGATAGAGGCTATAGGCCACAATAGCTGCAACAACAATAAGGATCCAGCCTTTGAGCAGCCCTTTAGGCATCGCATTGGTTGGGGTGGCTAGATTGGTCTGAGTCATATGCTCTCCTTGCAAGGTTTTTATTTACGTCATTTTTTTATATCAGCTTTGAATTTGTAATTTTGCTTTGTTTAAAAAATACCCTATTTAAAGATACTATAACCAGATTGTTGCAATAATCCAGCACTTTGCCAGAGGGCATACAGGCCCAAGCCAAAAAGTAAAGCCAGGACAATCCATTTGAAGTGCTGCTGAGATAAACGATGGCGTATTTTGCCTCCGATCCAGACACCAGCAAGGGCGAATAAGCTGATCCCGATCAGAATATGCTGTTGATGGGTTTCCAGTGTGATCAGAATTGGAAATAGTAAAATCAGCTGGATCAGTTTACCGGCAATAAAATTGAGATTACTGATAATAACAATATCTATCTTTGAGAGCTGGCAACTCATCAGATACATCATCAGAAAAGGTGCCATAGCATTGGTCGCACCTCCAATAATGCCGGCCAGTAAACCAAAACAGAGCATGCTGGAAATATGCGGACTAACTTGTAAGGGTCGTGCCCGTAACTGGTCCAAGACATAAAATACAATTACCAGACCCAATAACAGTTTTAAATAAGCCTCATTTAGCCAAAGTAACAGCTTGACCCCGAGTACACTGCCGATCAGGCTACTAAGCATTAATGGCCAATAGCGTTTTATATAATAGCCAATACTATTCAACAGACTATGTGCAGGATCGGCATTGAGCATGATCAGATTCAGCAGCAAACAGGGCAGAATGACAAGGGTAACCGCGATGCTAAGCGGATATGCGCTGGACAGAACAGCCGTACTCATCATGGGAAAGCCAAAGCCGCTTAAACCATGCAGCAGGGCTGCTACGGCACAGAGCCACAGCATCATCCATTCTGCCTGAGTCATCTGACATCCATTTCAAACATTGGAATATTGAATTTATCGCTAATTGAGCTAAAAGATAAAGTAAAAAGCTGTCATACAGCATAGAAATAACAAAAATATAGGCAAAAAAAAGCCACGATAATCTAGGGGAATTATCGTGGCATCAAAATCTCACCCCATTAGACTGGGTGAAGGAGGAAGCACTTCAATACATCTTGCTATAAATTAGGATGCAGATTAATAGCGTTTATCCTGATTGACGGTGCGCACAGGATTTTGATAGTCCTGAACTTGCTGAACCTTGTCCTGTTCAATGCTGTACTGCTTTTTTGGCATGATTAACCACAGAACCAGATAGACCAGAATACCCGGAAATGCAGCACTCATGACCGAAATCACCACAAAGATAAGGCGTAATAAATTTGCGTTCCAACCAAAACGTTCAGCAATACCACCCATCACACCTGCAATCATGTTTGAGCGGTTAGAGCGATATAAACCAACATTGGCCATTAAAATCTCCTGATTAAAAATAGGGTTGAATCCTAAAACAGATCCATACTTCAAAAATGGAGTTGGATCAAAATTTTTAAAGTGCTGATTGCAAATAAATTCGTTAAGTAATGTTAATAAAGATTAAATCCAGCTCTAAGAGCCACTAACATAGTGAAAATTCTATTGAACTCTTGTGTAAAGTTCATTGGCTTGCAATGTGCTCTGTACGTGCTGTGTTTCCTAATTTAGGTATGCTTTAAAATGAAATTGGATGTATCAAGTTGTACATTAAGCAGTTTTTTTAAATTCGGCCTAATGTTGGGGGGGATGGGCATACTACAGGCTTGTGATCGCCATCAAGTCAAGCCTGAGCAGGAGCTTCGGGCAGAATCAGGACAGGAGGGGGTGAAAATTTCCGCTGCGAATGCACAGCCTGATGTTGTGCCGGTGAGTGCAAAATCTTTAACTCAGGTAGCAGGGCAAGCTACCCTTCGGGCAGAAACCGAGTCAAATCTGGCCGTCGTACCAGATTATGCCAAAGATTTTATCGGTCGCTATTATACCGAGATCGACTGTGATGGTAACTTTGCGCCCTGCAATGAGGGTAAGGCAGAATTTATTTTGACCTTAATGCCGGATGGTACGGTGCATCGCAGCATTTTGCAGTATGGCAAAGTGTTTATTGATAATGCCAAAAGTAGCACTGCCAGCAATATCACCTATCGCAAAGACCGTTGGTTTATCAATCCGGAGCGTACCGAGGTGGTGGTGAGTCGCAAAGAAGGGGCGAGCTTTTATTATACGATTAAGGATTCGAACCATCTGGTGATGAATCTGGACAAAATCTATAGTGAAAAGGAAAGAATCAATCGTGAATTATTTGATCGCGGCTATCCTGCACCCTCTAAAGCTTATGAACTGGTAAAAGACACCACATTTGATATTAGAAAATAATGCGATAAGAAACGGCGCTGCTCTTTTTTTTAGAATTGGATTAAAGAAAACTATTTATAACTGTTTAAAAATCAAAACAAGTTTTGAAGACAAATCAGCCTAAAATCCAAGCGTGAAAATATAATAGCAGCTGATAGAAAGCAAATCAAAATAGTGTAAGGGATGTTTCAGAAAAAATTCTAAGCAAAGAATGGTGGGCCGTCCGCGACTCGAACGCGGGACCAATGGATTAAAAGTCCACTGCTCTACCAACTGAGCTAACGGCCCATTCTGGGTAATCAAAATGAATTTGATTGAGATTTCTAAAACTGATGTTTTAGAATGATGGTGGGCCGTCCGCGACTCGAACGCGGGACCAATGGATTAAAAGTCCACTGCTCTACCAACTGAGCTAACGGCCCATCAAGGGATATCAAAGAAATGGTGGGCCGTCCGCGACTCGAACGCGGGACCAATGGATTAAAAGTCCACTGCTCTACCAACTGAGCTAACGGCCCTGAACCGGCATTCAAACTAGGTTTGAATGTATAGTGCAAGTCAAGCTAAATAGCTTAAAGCACCACTTTGTTTGATGGAGCGTATTGTAGCAAGATCTCATTTCAGCGCAAGCAAAAAATAACAAAGTTGCCCATGTTTGATTATAAATAGAACAATTGTGCTTTATCTAAACAAAAAATAGGCAACTTCAGTACTTAGAAGCGATATTGGTAGGCCTGAATGTTGGCAAAAATCTCTGCTGTGAGCTCAGAATAGGCCGTTGCACCTGGTAAGAGAACCAACAGGCGTTCATCGGTTTTATTCGGATCGAATGCTTGCTCTTTCAACCTGTTTTTCTGGTATTTAAAGGTGCCTGTGGTTTCAACCTGCTGTTGTATACGTAAAAATACCGGTACTGCATAAGCCGGTAAGCACTGTTTAAAGGCGCTGACCATCTGTTGCAGGTCTTCTTGATCCAGTTGCATATCTGGTTTTAAGGTCAGCGCTGCCATCCCGGCACGACCATTGGTATTTGGAATTTCAACGCCATAGACCACGGCTTCAACAATTTTGTCATACTCGGTGAGCATATTTTCGACTTCGGTGGTCGAGACATTTTCACCTTTCCAGCGGAAAGTATCACCTAAGCGGTCGACAAACTGGGCATGACGAAAGCCGATATTACGTACCAGATCACCCGTATTGAAATAAGCATCACCTTTGCCAAATACATCCTGCATGATCACGGACTTGTTTTTTTCCGGGTCGGTATAACCATCAAAGGGTGAGCGACGGGTAATTTTACCAATCAGTAAACCTGTTTCACCTTTTTTCACCCGTTTGCAGTGACCCTTGTTATCCCGAACCGGTTCATTTTTATCTTTATCAAAGGCAATAATGGCATAGGGTGTCGGGGAGAAACCGACGGTATTATCAAAATTGAAAATATTGCTAAAACCGACATTGCCTTCACTGGACGCATACAATTCCAGCACTTCCTGAATCCCAAAACGGGATTTGAACTTGTCCCAGATATTCGGGCGCATGCCATTTCCAATCATTCGGGTGACCCGATGGTCTTTTTCCAGTTCAGAGGGAGGGGCATCCATCAGATAGCGGCACAACTCACCGACATAGCCAATCGCAGAGGCATCAAATTTCTTTACATCTTTCCAGAAGGAGGAGGTCGAGAATTTACGTCGAATCGCAAGCGTTCCTGCACCTGCAATCACGCCACACCAGCACACCACCATGCCTGTGGCATGATAAAGCGGCAGGGTGCAGTACATCACATCATCTTTCTTCAGGTTTAGCACATGGCCATAGGTGCCATAAGCCAGCGTCCAGCGCCCGTTGGTAAAGATGACTGCCTTAGGCAGGCCGGTGGTGCCCGACGTATAAATGTAGAACAGCCCATCTTTGCCTTGCACCGAATGGGTGGTCGGTGGATTGAATTTCGGGGAGAGATCGATTTTTTCAGCCAGATTGATAAAGCCCGCAGGCGCCTGACCCGGATCGGCTTGAGTATTTTGATCGGCAAACCAATGCAGGCGATCACTGCTAATATTGAGGTCATCACGAATCTCGTTGACCGCGTTCCGGCACTCTTCACCGACAATCACCGCAATTGGTTTGACCAGGTTGATACTGTGGGTCAGCACCTTACCCACTTGTGAGGTATTGACCAGTGCCGTGGTGACACCGAGTTTGGCCAGACCGAGCACGCTGGCAATGAGTTCAGGGCGGTTCTCGACCATCAGCGCCACGACATCACCTTTTTTGGCACCCAAGGAAAGATAGAAATGTGCAATCTGGTTGGCCCAGGCATTAAGAGCGGTATAACTATAGCTTTGATCTTCAAAACGCAAAGCGATACCTTCCGGATTACGCTGTGAAGCTTTTTCAAAAGCCAGACCCAGACCGGCCGGTGTATTCGGAGTACGTAAATAAGCCTGTCTTAGCCCAGTCAGCAAATTAGGCACTTTGATTAAGAAGGCCGGGATTTTGGCAGCGACATCTGCAATACCAATAAGATCGTGCGGTTTCATTTGGGTCATGAGAATCCTATTTGTTTTTCGTATCCGATAGGTTTAATTTATATACAGTAGACAAGCTATCCATCTTTTAACGTTAAAAAGCTAGTGCAATCTACCTATTTTGACCAAATCTAGCAAAAAAAACCTAGTCATCGAAATGACTAGGTTTTTTTATGTGACTGCAATTGGGCAAATTATGACTCAGTTGCAGTATTGGCTTTTTTCGGTGGACGGCCACGTGGACGACGCGGGCGAGCAGCTTGCTTCTCGGCTTTTTCCGCTTCGCTGGCTTCAGCTTCCTCTACGGTCGCTTCTGCCACATCTTTGCTTTTTGCCACAGGCGCTTCTGTTTCAGCTGGAGCCGCTTCTTCGACCTGAACTTCAGCTGGTGCAACTTCAGTGGTCACTTCTACTGGTGCTGCGGTTTCAGTTGCTGGTTCCGTCGGCTGAGTATTTTCCGTCGTTTCAACCACTGCTTCCGATGCTACAGGTGCTTCAGTTACAGCTGCTTCAACAGGTTCAGCTGGTGCTTCTACTGCTACAGGTTCTGGCACAGTTTCAACCGCCGGCGCGGCTTCTACTTTTGCCTGCTGTTTGGCTTGTTGCAAAGCCTGTTCCGCAGCCTGTTTGGCCAAACGGCGACGCTCACGTGGATCGTTGGCAACACGCTTGTCTGAGACCGGTTTTGGTGGGTTCAGGTCCAGGACTGGAGCAGGCTCTGCTTCAACCTTGGCTACCGTTACTTCAACATCACGGGTGACCGGTTTTTTCTCTGCAGCAGCAGGTGCTGCGGCAGCCACCAGACTCGCGTTGTACTCTTTCGTGAACTTTTCTAAAGCACGGTTGAAGGTTGGTAATAAACCAAACTGTTCAATCAGCACTGAGCAGTCTTCACCATAGACATGACGAATCAGGCTACCAATGGTGAACTGGCCCAAAGTTGGCACTTGTGACGGTGTTAACTGCTGAGCTGCAGGTTGTTGCGACTGTGCTGCACGCTGCTGGCGACGACGCTGACGCGGATCGTTGCTGGCCCGTGTTTTTTCAGACGTTGCTTCAGTCGCTACAATTTCTTCCACAGGAGCTGTCAAGGTGGCTTCAACCACATTTTCAGCTGCAGCCGCTTCAACTGGCGCATCTACCGGTGCAGTGACTTCAACTGCTGGCGTTGCAACTGTAGCATTGTCATTCAATGCCACGATTTCGCTTTTTGCCTGGTCAATATTTACGACCATTGCTGTTGGCATCACATCCGTACGGGGTGCATCGACCAATTCAACACGAAGCTGCTTGTCATTGACGGCCGGCGCTTCAACAACTGCAGGAGCTGCCTGAGGCGCTTGTTCGTTCAGAACACTTGGATCGCGGTGGCGATTTGGGCGTTCCGGACGTTGCTGGTTGCGGCGGTCACGGCGCGGCATTGCCTGTTGTGGCTGTTGTTCATTGTTCTGAACATCATTTTGCTGCGCTGGCTCGTTGTGATGCTGACGGCGAGAATGACGCTTGTTTTCACGTGCTTCATGGCGTTGTTCTTGACGAGACACCTGAACCACTTCTTCATGCACTTGATGTTGCTGAGGTGCAGGAGCTTCAGACTGAACCTGCTCGCGCGGTTCTTTGTGCTTCGGGTTCGGGTTACGCGGTTTCTTGTTGTGACGTGGTGCCCTTTCTTCACGCTCTGCCGGTTTTTCTGCCGCATCACGTTCCTGTTTTTGTGCAACAGTCGATGGTGCCAGGTAAGCATTATTGTTGCTTGATACAGCAGCAGGTTGTGCTACGTGCTGTGGTGCTGGCTGTGCAACCGGTGCAGCCACCTGACCGAACTGGCCACGACTTACCGCACCGCCATTGATCATTTGTTCAATCGCTGCTGCAGCATTATTGGCAGTACGTGATGGATCAACAGTCGCTGCCTGTTTTTGTACAAACAGGTTTTCTAACCATGCACATGGGCTGCTTGAAGCTACTGCCTGTACAGGTGTTTGCTGTGCCACTTGCGGTTGAGCCGGCTGGTTTTGTGGATTGCGGCGTTTATTGTTATTACGGCCGTTGTTTTGTTGCGGCTGTGAAGGCGCTGGTGCTGCGTGTTGCGCATGCTGCTCTTCTTCTAGATGCCATTCAGAAGACTCATAGCCCAATTCTTTTTCACTTGAACGGGTCGCTTCGGTACGTTCATAGCTGGTTGGGGCAAAGCCTTCGGCATTATAGGTAATTTCATAATGCGGTGTTTCTAGATGCGGATGCGGCAATACTGTCACACGTACATTCGAGGTTTGTTCCAGATATACCAGGGTATGACGCTTTTCATTCAACATGAATGCAGCAATTTCGACCGGAACTTCGACCTGAACTTCACCTTGACGCTCACGCAGTGCAATCTCTTCCACTTTACGCATGATTGAAAGTGAAAGTGAACGCAAGTCACGTACCATGCCGGTACCATGACAGCGTGGGCAGACATAGCCAGTCGCTTCTTCAAGAGAAGGACGTAGACGCTGACGGCTCATTTCCATCAGGCCAAAACGTGACAATTGACCGAATTGAATACGGGCACGGTCACTCTGGGTCGCTTCACGAAGTTTCGCTTCCACCATACGCTGGTTGCGATCTTTGGTCATGTCGATAAAGTCGATCACCACCAGGCCGCCGATATCGCGTAAACGGAGTTGACGCGCAATTTCTTCTGCAGCTTCAATATTGGTGTTCAGCGCAGTATCTTCAACATCGCTACCGCGGGTCGATTTTGCTGAGTTGATGTCAATCGACACCAAAGCTTCAGTTTGATCGATGACGATCGAACCGCCAGAAGGCAGTTTTACTTCACGTTCATAGGCAGTCTGAATCTGGCTTTCAATCGCGAAATGAGCAAATAAAGGCTCATTTAAGGTATAGGTTTTTAGTTTGTCGAGTTGACGTGGCATCACTGCTTTTACGAAGTTATAAGCTTCGTTATAGGCTTGCTCAGAGTCAATCAGAATTTCCGCAACATCATCACGCAGGTAGTCACGAATGGCACGTGTCACCACACCCGCTTCCTGATGCACCAACATTGGAGATGGGCCAGAACTTGCTGTTTTCTGGATTTGTGCCCAAAGGTCAAGCAGATGTTGCAGATCAAGTTGCAGCTCTTCTTGTGAACGGCCGATGCCGGCAGTACGCACAATCACGCTCATGCCACGTGGTACGTTAAGCGTCGCCAGCATTTCTTTCAGTTCTTCACGCACAGCACCAGAAATTTGACGGCTGATACCACCACCTTTCGGGTTGTTTGGCATTAAAACCAGGTAACGGCCAGCAAGTGAAATAAACGTAGACAGGGCAGCACCTTTATTGCCACGCTCTTCTTTTTCCACCTGAACCAAAAGCTCGGTGCCTTCCGTGATCAGTTCACGGATATTTGAGGTCTGGCGTGGATCGGCTTTGTAATATGAGTTTGCGATTTCACGCATCGACAGGAAGCCTTGACGACCTGCACCATATTCGACGAATACAGCTTCTAAAGAAGGCTCAACGCGAGTCACGTGACCTTTATAGATATTGGATTTTTTTTGTTCACGGGTACGATTCTCTAAATCAAAATCGTAAAGACGCTGACCAGTGACAAGTGCAACGCGAATTTCTTCGGCATGTGTTGCATTAATCAACATACGTTTCATGGGTGTAACACCTTATAGTGATACACAGCAAAAAATCGCTATACACGTAGCGAACATCACACATCACGGATCAATGGCTCAAATCTGCAATGAATTTCATTGTGGTCTGAGTCTTTTCTTACCGGCTTCTACTTGTATAGATAGGCTTCGGTTTTGATTCACGTATTGATGATGGCAATACGGCTTCAATCTTTAAACGGATTAAAGTCACCTGAACGCTTCACTGGCGGACGAGCGGTGCATTGGATGTATGTAACTTTCACTGTCACATTGCTCGAAGATCATCCCTTCTTTATAGAAAGTGTCTTGATACGGAATTGTCGTCGTATCTTTACAAACTGTGCAGATCCAATGCATCGACGCTGTAGCCTGAAGTCGTCTTCAGGGTGCGACTAATCTGATGTGTATCAGTTTACGTTTAAAAACCAACGAAAGTTGGCGACATATTTTTTAAGACAAACTGATTTATGTACCTGAGGTACAATTAAACGCAACAGTTTGCTTTGTTTGCCGATATAATAAGCCTTCGGCGTCGGCATAATTCTTTGGGGACCTTCCCGTATCATGTGAGTCTTTAATTGAACAATCAAGTTCAGAAAAATCTGAAATGATTCAACTTTTACCCACAAACGATGGTTTCCGTGCGCTGACTATATCAAACCTTGCATCATCTGCCTATGGGCTAAGCTTATGTTTCTTGTGTAAAGCATAACCTAAGTGATCAGTTTTTAATCAATTTTAGTATTTTTTGGGTCATAGTAACTGTATGAATTCTACGCAACAATGGCAAGACGTCACTTGGTTTGAAGTGGATGAACATCAAGATGGACAACGCATCGATAATTTCCTGTTTAGTCGTCTGAAAGGTGTGCCAAAAAGCCGTATCTATCGTCTGATTCGTGAAGGCCAGGTACGGGTCAATAAAAAACGCGTCAAGGCGGAAACCAAACTGGCAATTGGTGATCAGATTCGCGTTGCGCCGATCCGTTATGAGCAAAAAGATGAATCTGCTGCGCCAATCTCTGACAAGGTTGCCAATGGTTTGTTGGCCCGGGTAATTTATGAAGATGAAGGTCTGATGGTGGTCAACAAGCCTTCAGGCATTGCGGTGCATGGCGGTAGTGGTGTGGCCTATGGCCTGATTGAAGGTTTACGTGCCGCCACCGGTAAAAAATACCTGGAACTGATTCACCGTATTGACCGTGACACGTCTGGTCTGGTGATGATCTCGAAAAAACGTAGCGTACTGAAAAGCTTACAGGACATGCTACGTGAACATAAAATTAAAAAAACCTATGCTGCTGTGGTCAAAGGTAACGTAGCACTTGACCGTCAGTTGATTGATGCGCCTTTACATCGGTATGAGCTGGCCAATGGCGAGCGTCGTGTCTGTGTATCGACGAAAGAAGGTAAAGAGTCGAAGACGCAGTGGAATGTGCAGGAACGCTTTATGCATGCCACACTGGTCTATGCCTCTCCACTTTCGGGTCGTACCCATCAGATTCGTGTACATGGTCTCAGTATTGGTCATCCGCTGGTTGGTGATGAAAAGTATGGTCATGAAACTGGCTATAACGGGCCGAAACCACGCCGTCTTTGCCTGCATGCCATGCGTCTGGAAATTCCGGGTTATGCCATGATTGAAGCACCTTTGCCGGAAGATATGCAGAGTCTGGTGGCACAGTTAAGAGCACAGAAAGCGGATAAGCCGACGGCTCAGTAAAGACTTATTTTTTTCTTTTAATAAATTCAATCCACCCTAACCCTCTTTCTTAAAGAGGGGCTAGGGGAGATTTTAGGCATTAAACCTCTCTCTACCCTCTTCTACAAGGAGAGGGCTAGAGAGAGGTGGTAAAGCTACCTAACCTTGAATCAAATTTAGGAAACCTTATGAACACACCTGTAAAACTGGTCATTTTTGATTGGGATGGCACGTTATTTGATTCGGTCAGTCAAATCGTGGCGAGTTTGCAGTTTGCAGCACAACAGTTTCAGCAGCCTTTAAGCGATGAAGACGCGAAAAGCATTATTGGCTTAGGTTTGCCTGAAGTGGCACAGCGTTTATTTCCGAATGTGCCTGAATTGCATGCCAATATTTTACAAAGCTATTCAGAACACTATGTGGCAAACTCTTCCGGAGATTCCTGGTTTGAAGGGGTGGCACATATGCTTGCGGATTTGCAGCAACACGGTGTGAAGCTGGCAGTGGCGACGGGTAAAAGCCGTAAAGGTCTGGATCGTGTCTTGAAGCAGACCAACAGTGAGCAGCTGTTTGTGACCACGCGTGCTGCCAGTGAAACCCGTTCCAAACCAGATCCACTCATGTTAGAAGAAATACTGGCAGAAACGGGTGTACAGGCCGAACATGCGCTTATGGTCGGTGACACTTCTTATGATCTGGAAATGGCACAAAATATGGCCATGCCAAGTATCGGTGTCAGCTATGGCGTGCATGAACCTGAGCTTTTGGCGCAATTTAATCCGATCTGTATCGTAGATGATGTGACCGCTTTACATGCGGCATTGTTGGCTAAAGTCCAATGGAAACAAGTGATTTAATCTATTATCTTGGTTACAGTAAAAAATGGTATTTCCCCGGTTTAAAATTGCCGGGGAGCGCCACAGATTTAAGCGTTTGCTCTTATCTTTTAGTCTAAAGTCGCAATTATGTTGATTTTATTCGGTCAGATTAGCGGAGTTTTTCTGCTAAATGATGATGCATTTTAAATACTAAGATTTTGTTTTGTCTTGGTTTTTATGGATTTTCTTTATAGATAATAGCTATAGCAAAAAATAAAATAACTATTGGCATAAAAGCCGTATTTTTCCCATCCTAAAACTGTTTATTCCTATGCTCGCTCTGAGAAAGGTAATCCTGACGGATTATCGGCCTGATCATGTCCATATTTTCTGTCCATCTTAGATCTCAGCATAAGCCTAATTTTTGCAGTTTAAGGAAACATTGATGTCGAATTCTGCTGTTGTTGAATCAGTTGCACAAGCCCTTCGTAGCGCTGAATTATCACAAACTGCGATCGCGCCGATTCGCCCAGAACTGGGTGGTGAAAGTGCTGACGTAGATATTGCCTATGCCGTTCAAGAAGTGAATACCGAGCGCGCTTTGTCTGAAGGTCGCCGTCTGGTCGGCCGTAAAATTGGTTTAACCTCTAAAGTGGTTCAAGCGCAACTCGGCGTAGATCAGCCTGACTTCGGCATGTTGTTTGCTGATATGGCCTATGGCGATGGTGAAGTAATTCCTGCAGGTCTGCTGATTCAACCTAAGGTTGAAGCGGAAATCGCATTGGTAATTAACCAGGATTTGACCAAAGAAAAACATACCTATGCAGACATTATCAGCGCGACTGAGTATGCCCTGCCTGCAGTTGAGGTGGTCGATAGCCGGATCGAAAACTGGAAAATCAGTTTAATTGATACAGTTGCAGATAACGCATCTTCCGCAGCATTCGTTTTAGGTTCTCAACCTGTAAAACTTGAAAACCTTGATCTGGTGAACTGCAAAATGGTCATGACGCGTGGTGACGAAGTTGTGTCTCAAGGTGTGGGTAAAGCATGTCTGGCCAATCCACTCAATGCTGCAGTTTGGCTGGCAGATGAAATGGTACGCCGTGGTCGTCCATTACTTGCAGGCGACATTATCTTAACAGGTGCCTTAGGGCCTATGGTTGTGGCTCAACCAGGCGATGAATTCAAAGTTGAAATTGAAGGCTTCGGTTCTGTTACAGCTGCATTTGCTGCTGAATAATCGAGATTCCAAGAGAGTACATTCATGAAAAAGATTAAATGTGCAATGATCGGTCCAGGTAATATTGGTACGGATTTGCTTTATAAATTACAACGCAGCGAATGGTTAGAGCCAGTGTGGATGGTGGGGATTGACCCGACCTCTGAAGGTCTGGCACGTGCTGCAAAAATGGGTTTAAAAACCACCGCTGAAGGTGTGGATGGTCTTCTTCCTCACGTGATTGCAGATGATATTAAAATTGCATTCGATGCAACGTCTGCTTATGTACATGCTGAAAACAGCCGCAAGCTCAATGAACTTGGCGTACTGATGATTGACTTAACGCCTGCTGCGATCGGTCCTTTCTGTGTACCACCGGTCAACCTTGAAGCATTGCTTGCGGGTGGCGAAGTGCCAAACGTAAACATGGTCACCTGTGGCGGTCAGGCAACGATTCCGATGGTTGCTGCAGTTTCTCGCGTTCAACCGGTTGAATATGGTGAGATCATTGCAACGGTATCGACTAAATCAGTAGGTCCAGGTACACGTAAAAACATTGATGAATTTACCCGTACCACTGCCGGTGCCATTGAGAAAGTGGGCGGCGCGAAACAGGGTAAAGCGATTATCATCATCAACCCGGCTGAGCCACCACTGATGATGCGTGACACAGTTCACTGTCTGGTAGAAGGTGAGCCAGATCAAGCTGCGATCACTGAATCTGTACACGCAATGATTAAAGAAGTTCAAAAATATGTACCGGGTTACAAGCTTGTCAATGGTCCAGTTTTTGATGGCAACCGCGTGTCAATTTACTTAGAAGTTGAAGGTCTTGGTGATTTCCTGCCGAAATATGCCGGTAATCTTGACATCATGACTGCTGCTGCTGCACGTACTGCAGAGATGTTTGCAGAACACGTATTCAATAAAGACGCTTAAGGAGCAACCACATGTCTAAGATTATTGTTCATGATATGACGTTACGTGATGGTATGCATCCACAGCGCCATCAAACCACTGTTGAGCAAATGATTGCGATTTCAACAGCACTTGATGATGCAGGCGTACCTTTAATTGAAGTCACGCATGGTGACGGCCTTGGCGGTTCATCCGTCAACTACGGTTTTGCTGCTGCGACTGACGAAGAATATTTAACAGCTGTTGTACCACGTATGAAGAATGCCAAAATTTCTGCACTTCTTCTGCCTGGGATCGGTACGGTTGACCATTTGAAAATGGCGCATGAAATTGGTGTATCTACTATTCGTGTGGCAACACACTGTACAGAAGCAGACTGTTCTGAACAGCACATCACGGCTGCACGCAAACTAGAAATGGACACGGTCGGTTTCTTGATGTTGGCGCACATGGCATCTCCTGAAAAACTGCTTGAAGAAGCGAATAAGATGGTGTCTTACGGTGCAAACTGTATCTATGTCACTGACTCAGCAGGTTATATGCTTCCTCAAGATGTCATCGATCGTGTTGGTCATTTACGTCAACACTTGGACCCAAGCATTGAGCTCGGTTTCCACGGTCACCATAACTTGGGTATGGGTGTATCGAATACGGTTGCTGCGGTACAAGCCGGTGCAGTACGTGTTGACTTGGCATCTGCAGGTTTGGGTGCGGGTGCGGGTAATACACCACTTGAGTTGTTCATTGCGGTTGCAAACCGTATGGGCATGGACACTGGCGTTGACTTGTTCAAAGTACAAGACGTTGCTGAAGATCTGGTCATTCCAATGATGCACAACCCGATCCGTGCCGATCGTGATGCAGCAACTTTGGGTTATGCGGGTGTGTATTCTTCATTCCTGCTGTTTGCTAAACGCGCTGAAGCAAAATATGGCGTTTCTGCACGTGAAATCCTGATGGAGCTTGGTCGTCGTGGTACGGTCGGTGGTCAGGAAGATATGATTGAAGATTTAGCATTAACCATGTCTAAAGCGCGTGAGTTACAAGCTTAACTTTTAATCGCTCAGTATTAAAATAAGTTTGATAAAAAAGCATCCAAATTGGGTGCTTTTTTATTTTAAATGAGACTGATTAATATATTAAAACTCTGGGGTGAGATGTTTTAGTTATAATATTGTAGGGCGATTATTTTGGCTTTATATTTTCCTTAAACATAAAAACGATAAATAAAAAATGGCTGCTGAAAGATTTTAAAAAATTTACTCTTATTAATAGAAGAAACAAAAGTTTGAATTAAATATCTGGTCAATTTTTTATTTTAATTAATCGTTTTAAAATCTAAGCGATTGGTTGCTTGAGGAGAGGTCTGAAATATCGGCCGATGAAAGCAGAAAATCTTAATACTGTGGTCGGATTTTTTATTTAAATCGACTTGCGCATGATGGCGACATAGATTTTATCTGTTAAATGGGGAACTCATGATGCGTCGTCAAAACTTATGGATAGCAATGTTTGCTGCGATAGCAACTTTAGGAACAACTGCAGCGAATGCAGATTTTATTGACGACAGTAATGTGCAATTAAAATTTAAAAATTTCTATTTAGATCGCCAGTATCAAGATGATGCTTCATCACGTAACTGGGGTTCTTGGTCACAAGGGGTGACTCTGGATGCCAAGTCGGGTTATCACGATATCGGTGGTGGTGTGCAGGTCGGTGCAGATCTTCTTATTCAGCATGCGTTCCGTTTGAATGGTCGTGATAATAATCCTGACTGGGTTTTACCGCATGAAGGACCAGGCAAAGGGCAAAAAGATAATTTTGGTAAAGTTGGTGCGACCTTAAAAGCCAAAGTGTCACAAACTGAACTGAAAGTCGGCGAGTTATTGCCTGTATCTCCAGTCTTGGTATTTGATCCATCGCGTCAGTTATTGACGACTTATAGTGGTGCCTGGTTAGAGTCTAAAGACCTTAAGGATACCAAGTTAACTCTGGCTTATATTGATGGCATTAATAACCGTTATGACAACCAGTTCCGTGATTTAACTTTATTTGCTCCAGGTAAAACATTGCCCGACGGTGTTTCAAAAGGACATTATGATTTAGGTCCTGAATCGGATGGCATGTGGATTGCAGGTGTAGACCACCAGCTTACTAAAGAAGTAGGTGCGAGCTACTGGTATGCCGATGTTCAAGACATTTACCAACAGCATTATCTAGGTGTCAATTACAAAACTGCGCTCGGTGAAAAAACCAAATTAGATAGCCACATCCGTTACTTCGATAACTCGGAGTCAGGTGACAAGCTGTATGGTGAGATTGATAACCAGGCTGTGTCTGTCGCTGCAAAAGTGAATCATGGTGCACATACCGTAGGTGTGGGTTACCAGCAAATGTTTGGTGATAGCGCATTCCCGACATTGGGAGGCTGGGTGCCACAGCCTTATTTGGCGAACTGGGGAGTCTCAACTTTCACAGCGCCGGAAGAAAAGTCATGGCATGTGTCTTATGGTTATGACTTTTCTGAAGTCGGCTTGAAGGGACTAAATGCAACAGCGATTTATTTCAAAGGCTATGATCAGCAAGGTACCGGAGTATATCAAAGTCAAAACTTCAATACGGATGAAGTGAATGCAATCGTCAATTACACTGTGCCAGAAGGTAAATTAAAAGGTTTAGGCGTACAGGGCATGTATATTGATGTGAATTTTGCAAATCCAGCAAAACCAGACCTTCAGGAATACCGTGTAGCAACTACTTATACCTATAAGTTCTAATTCTGCTGCCTTGATCAAGAGCGCTATCCGGTGTAGCGCTGTTTTTCTATCTGCACATAAACTAAATCCTGAAAATAAATAAGGATTTTCATATTAAAATAACCATATAAAACATAAACTTAAATTATATTTATTTTGTAGTGTGCAATCGTAATTTTGTATCAGTTGACCCGTCTTGAGCGGTTAAGATAAGGATGTAAAAAAGTCATTTTAATGAGTCAACTTGACGTCGAATTCTTGAAAAGAGAGGGACACGCAAGCGAAAGACTGTAAGAGGAAGTAATATGAGCACTGTTCAAATCCCTGACTATCAAACAGATCCGTTCTTTGGCTTGGAAGACAAATGGATTGAAACTGCTGAAGGTGAGTTGACCCATTACCACGAAATTGGTGAAGGTACGCCTATTCTATTTTTACACGGTTCAGGCACAGGTGTATCTGCTGCGGCAAACTGGTGGTTAAACCTGCCACAAATTGGTGAGCAAGCACGTTGCATCGCGATTGATACCATTGGTTATGGCCAAACTGTGGTTGCGCCAAACACTGAATATGGTATTCGTGCCTGGGTGGACCATGCGATCCGTACGCTAGATGCTTTGGGTATCGAAAAAACCTGGTTAGTGGGTAACTCTTTAGGTGGCTGGTTGGCATTCCAGTTGGCACTGGATTATCCAGAGCGTGTTTTGGGTATCGTGTCTATGGGGACAGGCGGTGCGAAACAAACTGCTGCACTCAAAGCGCATGCAAACCCGGTGTTGACTGAAGAAGGCATCAAGAAAACCTTGTCAATGTTTGTGGTAAATAAAGACTTGATCACGGATGAACTGGTTAAAGTTCGCTTTGCTTCTGCTGCAAATGACTATGCATCAAATCGTTTGATGGATGTAGTTGGCGCACGTGACCGTGACCGTTTCGAATTCCCGCTTGATTTCGAAAAAATGAAAGATATTACTGTGCCAGTGTTATTGATTCATGGTACGCAAGACGTGGTCATTCCAGTATCACGTACTTGGGACATCCTGAATGTGGTTCCAAATGCTGATGCGCACATCTTCAGCCAATGTGGTCACTGGTCTCAAGTTGAGAAAGCAGACGAATTCAATACTGTGATCAAAAACTATCTTGCTGTTCACGGCGTAAAATAATTTTACCGTGTTTTAAAAAGGGATGGCTTCGGTCATCCTTTTTTTGTGGGCAAAATATTGAACAGAATGTATTTAAGTGCATATGATTCTCATTTGTATAGGTTGATGTAAAAATCTAATTATTTTTAGCAAGTTATTAAATTTAAGCCGAGAAAAAACTGACTTAACTTTTATTAGACTTAAGTTGTAAATGAAGGGAGTTTAGGGTGAAAAACAGGCAGTATTAGCCTAGATCAGGCGACCAATTAAGGAGCTACAGATTGATCCTTTATCAAAAAATAGAATTTAAAATAAATTTTTTAGCAAAAAATGATAAAACAAAAAAGCACATGCCACTCAAAAGTTGAATGGCATATGCTTGATCGGGGATGGAGCGGCATTAGTCCTGTTCGTCGCGGTTAATGTCCAGATAAAACACCCGGGTTAATAGCTCAAGGAATTTGGTTACCGCATAGGATTTGTTGTTTTTGTGGTAACTGACATACAGATCCAGATATGGCAGTTCCACGTCCAGCGGACGAATCACGGTATTATCCATGGTTAGTGGTGCAATATAGCCAGGCAAAATGGTACAGCCTAGGCCCATTCCGATCGAGTTGATATTAAATAAAATATTATCGGCCTTTTGCACGATATTGAATTCAATGCCGTTGGCTTTGGCAAAGTCCAGAATCGCCTGGTTCAGGGTCAATGACTGCTCTGCTGATGGAATAATAAAATCAATACCATTCAATGCTTTAACTGGAATTCTCTCGTATTTTGCCAATGGGTGATCTTTAGGTAATATAAAAATCAAAGGCTCACGAATCACAAACTGGCTTTCAATTTCATCACTATTGAAGTTATGACGGGTAAAAGTCAGATCCAGATCGCCTTTTTTCAACAGACGCATTTGTTCATTATTGTTCAGGCTGAGCAATTCAATTTTTAAATCCGGATTTTGCACACGCAGATTTGGCAAGATATACGGGAAGATTTTCATCTCGGCCACCGGAACAAAACCAATCCGTAGCATTTGCTGCTTGGCTTGTGACACCTGACGTGCCATGGCAACGGCCTTGTCTGCTTGTGCCAGGGTCAGACGCGCCTGTTCCAGAAATACGGCACCTTCTTCGGTCAGCTCCACTTTACGTTTGGTCCGGTTGAGTAGCTTGACGCCGACATCTTCTTCCAGGTCTTTGATTTGCTGGCTAAGTGAGGGTTGAGCCGTATAAAGTTTAAGTGCTGCCTTACTAAAGTTCAGTTCTTCAGCAACGGTGATAAAGTAGCGAAGGTGTCGTAATTCCATGTCATCAGCCCGAAGAGTAATCCAAAAAATGTCTTACTATAATTTCATAGAAGTATAATCTATAAACAACTATGTCGTGAAGGTTATTTTGATATTTAGAAAGTAAATACTCTTGAGATATTTATTAATGTTTTAATATCAGAACAAGCACGTGGAATAATTGCTTAAAGCTATTAATTGAAACAAAAAAAATATTTCCCCAAAATCAATCCAAAATCCATTATCCATTCGAATTGAGTCTATTTACTTTGTGCCTTGATGGGTCACAGGAGAGCTTTTCATGAGTGGAAAAATTGATGTGCGTGAAATCGACGCTTTAGTCGATGCACAAAATGGGCGTATCACTCCATCTATCTATACAGATCCAGATATTTACGAATTAGAACTTGAACGCGTTTTTGGCCGTACTTGGTTGTTCCTTTGTCATGAAAGCCAGATTCCAAAGGCGGGTGACTTCTTCAATACCTATATGGGTGAAGATCCGATCATCGTGGCACGTCAAAAAGATGGCTCAATCAAAGCATTCTTAAACCAGTGCCGTCACCGCTCTATGCGTGTGAGTTTCGCAGACTGTGGTAATACCCGTGCATTCACTTGCCCATACCACGGCTGGTCTTATGGCATTGACGGTTCTTTAAAAGACATTCCGCTTGAAGAACGTGCTTACCCACAAGGTGCATGTAAAGAGCAATGGGGCTTGGTCGAAGTGAATCGTGTCAAGTCTTACAAAGGTCTGGTATTCGCTTGTTGGGATGAAACCACACCTGATCTTGAAGAATACATGGGCGATATCGCCTGGTATCTAGATGGTGTACTTGACCGTCGTCCAGGTGGTACAGAAATTATCGGTGGTGTACACAAATGGGAAATCGAGTGTAACTGGAAATTTGCAGCGGAACAGTTTGCATCTGACCAATATCATGCCTTGTTCTCTCATGCATCTGCGATCCAAGTCCTTGGCGCAAAACCAGATGATGAAGCATCGAAAAAACTTGGTGCTGCACAAACGGCTCGTCCAGTTTGGGAAACGGCTAAAGATGCACTTCAGTACGGTTCACGTGGTCACGGTTCAGGTTTCTTCTTTACAGAGAAACCAGATGCAAACGTATGGGTCGACGGTGAAGTAGCCAACTACTTCCGCGAAACTTATGAAGAAGTGAAAGAGCGTTTAGGTGAAGTCCGTGCCCTGCGTCTTGCAGGTCATAACACCATGTTCCCGACCTTGTCTTGGTTGAACGGTACGGCAACGCTTCGTGTATGGCACCCACGTGGTCCAAACAAAACTGAAGTATGGGCATTCTGTATTGCGGATGCTGAAGCATCACAAGAAGTGAAAGAAGCATTTGAACGTTCTGCAACGCGTGCTTTCGGTCCTGCTGGTTTCCTAGAGCAAGATGACTCTGAAAACTGGATCGAAATCCAGAAAGTTTTACGTGGTTATAAAGCCCGTCAAAACAAACTCATTATGGAAATGGGTAAAGGTAACGAGAAAATCCGTGAAGATGGTATTCCGGGGATCACCAACTATATTTTCTCTGAAACTGCAGCACGTGGCATGTACCGCCGCTGGGCAGATTTATTGATCCATGAAAAATGGGAAGACGTTGAAGCAGCAGCTGACGAATATGAGAAGGAGCTTATGAAATGAGTCAAATCAGCTTAGAACTTCATCACCAAATTAGTCAGTTCCTGTATCGCGAAGCAAAATTGCTAGACGATTGGAAATTCCGCGAATGGTTAGATACCTTAGCTGAAGATATTTCTTACACGCTACGTACCACACCAAACGCACAAACCCGTGACCGTCGTCGTTCAGTTGAACCACCTACAACTTGGGTGTTTAACGATTCGAAAGACCTTTTAGAGCGTCGTGTAGCGCGTCTGGAAACCGGTATGGCTTGGGCTGAAGAGCCTCCATCACGTACCACCCACATGGTGAGCAACGTGATCGTAGAGCCAACTGAAGTTGAAGGCGAATACGACGTGTACGTAACCTATTTGCTATATCGTACGCAAAAAGAGAAAGACATTGTCATTTACTGCGGTAAACGTCATGACAAGATCCGTAAAGTTGAAGGCGGCCTCGGCTTCCAGATCTTCAACCGTAAGATCACGCTTGATCAAGCGACATATAGCTCACATAACCTGAGTGTGTTCTTCTAATGAATAAGATTTTTGTTTGCCAAGTTGACGAATTAGACGAAGGCGAAGCGTTAAAAGTAGATTGTGGCGTAAACGGTATCGAAGCGCTGGCTGTATTTAACAATGGCGGTGAATTCTTCGCTATGAACGATAAATGCAGTCATGGTAATGCTTCTATGTCTGAAGGCTATCTGGAAGATGACGGTACTGTGGAATGTCCATTGCATTCAGCACGTTTCTGTTTAAAAACAGGTGAAGCATTATGTCTACCTGCAACTGATCCAATCAAAACATTCCCAGTGATTGTTGAAGATGGTCAATTGTTTGTAGAGATGGTAGGAGAGTAATCATGGGTTGGCTACAGGGCGAAGTTGCACTTATTACTGGTGGTGGTTCAGGCTTAGGCTGGGCTTTGGTAGAGCGTTTTATTGAGGAAGGTGCGCAAGTCGCTGTTCTTCAGCGTTCAAAAGCTAAAGTAGATGCATTAAATGAACACTTCGGTGGAAAAGTTCTTGCGATCGAAGGTGATGTAGCCAGCTATGCAGATAACGTTCGTGCAGTTCAAGCAACTGTGGAACGTTTCGGTAAACTCGATTGTTTCGTTGGTAATGCCGGTATCTGGGATCACTATGCCGATATCGTCAATACCTCTGGTGAGCAGCTGGAAAAAGCCTTTGACGAGATTATGGGGATTAATACCAAGTCGCTCATTCTCGGCGCGAAGGCTGCACTGGATGCATTGATCGCTTCTGAAGGTTCTATCATATTTACTTTGTCTAATTCGGCACTGTACTCCGCTGGCGGAGGCCCTGTATATACTGCATCTAAGCATGCAGGGGTGGGTATTATGAAAGAATTGGCCTATGAGCTTGCGCCTAAAGTACGAGTGAATGCGGTTGCACCGTCAGGTATGAATGTGAATATCAAAGGCGCAGCGTCGCTCGGTCAGGAAAATGTTGGCCTGCTCGATGCACGTGATCCTGAGAAAATTGCACGTGGTATGCCACTGAATTTCTTGCCTGAACCGGAAGATATGACAGGTTCATACGTACTCTTGGCATCTCGTCAAAATAACCGTCCTTTGACTGGCGTTCTGATCAATGCAGAATGCGGTCTGGGGATTCGTGGCTTACGTCAGCCCCGTGCCGGTTTCTTTGACGAATAAAAATCTGCTTTTAAAAATCTCCCCTTCCCCCTCTTTATAAAAGAGGGAGAAAATCTCCCTCCTTTTTAAAGGAAGGATGGGGAGGATTTAAGTCTTCCTTTTTGGAGTCTCTCATGGCCGTTAAACTTATTTGTGCATCGCACAGTCCGTTAATGGAATTTGCTTCACCACAGGAAAAGCGTAAAGAACAAGCCGTTCGTGATGCTTTTGAAAAACTCTCTGCTGAAGTAAAAGCTTACGACCCAACCCTGATCATCACCTTTGGTCCTGACCATTTTAATGGTTTCTTCTATGACCTGATGCCAAGTTTCTGTGTCGGTATTCGTGCCAAAGCTGCGGGTGACTGGGATTATGGTAAAGACAATGATCACATTGATGTACCTGAAGACAAAGCATTAGGTTTGGTTCGACGTGTACTCGATGAAGGTGTCGACGTTGCATATTCTTACCGTATGCAGGCGGATCATGGGGTGACTCAGCCATTGCACTTCCTGTGTGACGGCAAACTCGATCGTTATCCAACGATTCCAATTTTTATTAATGGCGCTGCAGCACCGATGCCAACCCCCAAGCGTACCATTGCTTTGGGCCGTGCTGTAGGTCAGTTTATTAAATCTTTAAACCTTGAAAATGAGCGTGTCCTTGTTTTAGGTACAGGTGGTCTGTCGCATGATCCACCCACACCGCAAATGGGTTCGGTTCCACCACAAGTAGAAGAATTCCTGATTGCAGGTCGTAATCCAACGCCTGAAGCACGTGAAGCACGTCAGGGCAAAGTCATTGCAGTCGGTCAGAAACTGGCAGCAGGCGATACTTCGGTTGCAGTTCCTTTAAATGCTGAATGGGATCGTGCACTGCTTGAAACCTTCAAGAACGCTGATTTTGCGACCTTAGAAGCCATGACAGAAGATGAAATTCGTCGTGACGGCGGTCGTGGTGGTCAGGAAGTCCGTTCCTGGATGGCCGCATTTGCAGCCTTAAGCGAAATGGGCGAATACGACATGACAACACACTGCTATGAAGATATCAGTGAATGGATTGCGGGCTTCGGCATCGTATCTGCAGAGTTAAAAGGTTAATTGACATGAGCAACATCGAAACCATCGTAATTGTAGGGGCTGGCCAGGCAGGTGCAAGCGCGATTTTAGAACTTCGTGGCAACAAGTACGCAGGTAAAATCATTCTGATTGGTGATGAAACGCATCTTCCTTATGAGCGTCCGCCACTGTCGAAAGATGTGATTCTAAAACCTGAGGACACCAAGATTGAAATTCTGTCAGCAGAAAAACTGGCTGATCTTGGCGTGACCACGATTCGTGGCAATGGCGTGACTCAAATCAACGCGACCGCGAAAACGGTTGAACTTCAAAATGGTGATGTTGTTGCTTATGACAAATTGCTTCTCGCAACAGGCGGTGCCGCGCGCCGTCTGCCAAACTTCGATGCGTTAGGCAAACATGTTTATACCTTGCGTAACCTTGAAGACTCACAGGCATTGGTTCCTGTATTGCAAGCAGGTCAACGTATTCTGCTGATCGGTGGCGGTGTGATCGGTCTTGAACTGGCATCCTCTGCGCGTTACAAAGACTGTCAGGTGACTGTGCTTGAGCAGGGACCAATGGTAATGGGGCGTTGTTCACCGCGTATTTTAAGTGAATTTCTGCTTGAACAACACCGTCTGGCAGGCGTAGATGTTCGCTTAAATACTCAAGTTGCAGCTTGCCGTTTAGATGGTGAAGAAATTGTGGTGACTTTAGCTGATGGCGAAGAGTTACGTGCTGATGCTGTGGTTTATGGAATCGGAATTGTGCCAAACGCACAGCTTGCCATTGCAGCCGGTTTAGATGCTGATCTTGCGATCAAGGTCAATGAAAATTGCCAGACTTCAAATGCCCATATTTATGCAGCAGGCGATGTCGCGACACAACTTCGTGAAGACGGCGAATTCCGCCGTGTCGAGACTTGGGAAAATGCCAATCTTCAGGCAGGCATTTTTGCGCGTCATGTCATGGGTGTCGAACATCCAAAAGCCAATCCGGCCTGGTTCTGGACCGATCAGCTCAATATCAACTTCCAGTTTGTCGGTGATATGGCAGCGACCCAATGGCTGGTTCGTGGCGACATGGATGCAGCCAAAGGCGCAGACAATTCATTTGTGATGTATGGTGTGACAGATGGTCAAATCGTTGCCGGTATTACCGTCAATGCGGCCAAAGAAATGCGTCATCTGAAAAAAATGATCAGCAAGAATACGGCTTTTGAAGCTGAAAAACATTTGGATCTGGCACAAGACTTACGCAAAATTGCTTAAGTTGTATTGAGATATCTTGGAACAGATCTATGTTTTGCATAGGTCTGTTTTTTTATGTTTATCGAATACTCTCTATATGATCACTACCTCAAGTTTCAGTTTTGGTTTGTATTACTTTGCGTAGGTAATGCCTCACTTTTGAGAGGTCAAAAGTGACAAAAATCTTTTTCTAAACTGAGGATATGTCCATATATCCCAGTTTAGCGGCGGCATCCATGCCGCAATCAGTATTGTCGATTGTGGATTTGAACGAGAAGTTAGTTCAATTCTTTCTGATTAACTTTAATTGAGTCTTTTATGAATTCAAATTCATCTCCCATGCTGGTGACGGCAAGTATTTACGTTTTACTTGTGCTGATTTGGGCCGCAACGCCTTTGGCGATTGTCTGGAGTGTGGCCGAGATTCACCCGATGTGGGTACTGATCATTCGCTATTTTGGCGCATCGATTATTGCGCTATTCCTGCTAAAAATCATGCGTGATCCCTTGCCTTTTGACGGCACTTCAATGAAAAGCTATCTGGCCGGCAGTCTGAATTTAATCGGTGCACAGCTGTTTATTTATCTGGCAGCCAATTATCTGACCTCAGGTCTGATGGCCCTGATTTTTGGTTTTTCGCCGCTGATTGCCGGTCTGATCGGGCATGTGATCTTAAAAACTCATCAGTTAGTGTGGCTGCAATGGTCGGGTATGGCTGTTGCCATTGCCGGACTGAGTTTTGTATTTTTAGATTCGGCAGACAGCAAGGTGAATCCTTGGGGTGTGGTGCTGATGCTGATCAGTATGGTGTCCTATATCAGTTCAATCTTCTGGGTCAAACAGATCAACGCACCTTTAAGCCCAATGTCACAAGCGACAGGTTCATTGCTGCTATCAGCAGCCGGTTCACTGCTCTTGATTCCATTTATCTGGCAGCATATGCCGACCCAGTTGCCTGGCACACAGGCGCTGATCGGGTTTGTATTTACCATGATCATGTCCTCGATTGTGGCGATGCTGTGTTATTTCTGGCTGATTCGGCGTTTAAATGCTTCAACAGTATCTTTGAGTAATGTCATGACGCCAGTCATCGCACTGGTACTTGGTGCGACTCTGAATCATGAAATCATCAGCAGTCATGCCTTTGCAGGAATTGCCGTGGTGATGTTCGGCATCATTATGTACTTTTGGAAAGAGTGGCGTGAGCAATACTTTTCCAAGCGCTAAATCTGTAGCAAATCAAAAGGGCGAAAGCCCTTTTTTATGCTTTAAATTTTTTAGATGAAAGAAGTCTATGGCTACATCCGTTCACAAGAGTTTAAGCAAGTTTATTTAGCAGATTGGCCAAATGTTAAAAATAGTAGATGTCATCGTCCGCACTCTCAATCGTTGCATAACTCAGGCATGCACGATCAAATCAGCACATTATGAGGATAAAATTTTGGCTGAAATCAGCAGAGTAGGGCTTGGTATGATTTTGTATTTTTTAAAAAACTGCATGCATCATGTCTTTCTCGATAGTACCCCTAGTCCGGCCAGCCAGCAGGCTATCAGAGCGCTATTTTTTTGCTAAAATAACAAAAACATACATGATTGTCTGTGATGGATTTCATACTATACTCAAGTGCGCCTGTTTTTAGTTTGTATGCTCATTAAAAGATGCGTCGCCTGACCATTTCAAGCGGTTGCTGTCTTGCATATAGCGAATAATAAATAGTGGATGTTTATGCAAGATCTTCTCAAAACTAAAAAATTTCAGTTAACCACGGAGTCCAGCTGGAAACATCTCTGGTCTAAGCCGGTATTTGAGTATCTGCATTCAGATCATTTCAATGGACAACAGTTTCGTAATCTCGAGCATCCTGCTCGGGCGCACAGTCGTTTTGACTTATATAAATGGCTCATTACCCGAAAATCCAAAAACTGGAATATCAATCTCGATGCAGAACGTGCCGAGTTTTTTGCGCGACCGCGTGCATTGCCACAGCAGCGTCCCGATGCGCCTTTAGATGACTGGCAAATCTGGTTTATTGGTCACGCCACTGTGCTCATTCAAATCGGGCCTTATAATTTCCTGACCGATCCGGTCTGGGCTGAATATGCCAGTCCTTCTGCATCCACTGGCCCGCAGCGGGTCATTCCTGCCGGTATTGCGCTAGATGAACTGCCACATATTGATGCTGTGTTGCTCAGCCATAACCACTATGATCATATGGATCTGGCCACACTGGAATGGTTGCATAGCACATTTGAAATGCCAATTTATACCGGACTGGGCAATGCCTGGTATTTGCCAAAGCACTATACCGTGCATGAGATGGACTGGTGGGAAAATGCATTTTTTGAAGAAATCCGCATTGTCTATACGCCGGCACAGCATGCCTCGGGGCGCGGTATGCGTGATCAGAATTGTGCTTTGTGGGGTGGCTTTTCCTTATTGCATGGTCAGGAACATTGTTTCTTTGCCGGAGATAGTGGTTATGCCTCGCATTTTAAAGAGGTTCGCAAGCGTCTGGGTGCGCCCCGAATTGCCTTGCTGCCCATCGGTGCCTATGAGCCGCGTGCACTGATGCGTGCGATTCATATGAATCCGGAAGATGCATTTCATGCACATCAGGACTTGCAGGCCAAATGCTCACTGGCGATTCATTACCGTACTTTCCAGCTCACTGATGAAGATCGGGATGCACCAGAGCATGAATTGCATGAAATTATCAAACATTCTTCCAAGCTGATTAATCCGTTTTACTGCGTACATGAAGGCAAACGGATTATTGTCTAATGGCTTCACGCTGTTCTTGCTTGATGAGTTGAATGGCAAGCACAGAAAGCATCAGCCAAACAGCATTTCACCTATGCCAGAAAATCCAACCAAGACTTTGGCCAGTACCCGCTCAAAGCCCAGGTTTTGCCAGATTGTGATTTCAGCAGGGGACTGAAACAGTATTTTTGGAATCAGTCCTTGATAGAATCAGCGCATTGCCAAGCTTAGCTGAATGTTGCGAAGTGTTTGGGTGAAAACAGGCTCAGAATTCACGAATAGCATTTTCCAGAAAATGGTGTTTATTTTCGCTAGATGGAATCAGGCAATAATCAGTTTTACCAAATAGTTGGTAGCGCTTTAAAGCAACGCCACGATACAGAAAGTCGCGGATAAAACGCGGCACTAAATAGCCTGTACTCATTAAATTCAACGGAAAACCGACTTTTAACAGGGCAGTGGATTCGGTATAAAGTGTGCCAGCTTGGATGACGAGCATCGTGCTGTAATGTGCAGTGGACATCTGGTAATGCTCGAGCAGGGCAACACCTAAAGGGGATTGGGCAGAGACCAGTTTAAACTGTATCTTGTTATCGTATTGAATCAAAAATCGTGCCCAGCCATTACAGATCACACAAACAGCATCAAATAAAATGATGTCGTGTTGTTGAATGATGTCTTCAATATCTTTGCTCATCGTTATATTTTTTCTAGTGACGTATTATTTGTATACTGCTTGATATCACACTAAAAAACCACCCGAGGGTGGTTTTTTATATATCGCTAAGGCAGCTTAAAGCAAGCTGGCTAAGCCTTTGGCTGGATCGGTTTCACGAGCAGCCTGTGCATCTGCCACTGTCATGCCGAGTGCTTGTGCTACGCCTTCGCCATAGGCCGGATCGCAACTATAACAATTGCGGATGTGACGGTATTTAATGAAATCTAGTGCATCACCCATCGCGCCAGCCGTGTTATTAAACAAGGCCTGCTTTTGTTCATCATTCATCAGGTTGAACAGGGCACGTGGCTGGCTGAAGTAATCGTTATCATCTTCACGGAAATCCCAGAAATCGGCAGCACCGGTGATTTTTAGTGGTGGCTCTCTGAATTCCGGTTGCTCCTGCCATTGGCTGAAACTGTTCGGCTCATAATGTGGCAAGGAACCGTAGTTGCCATCCATACGACCCTGACCATCACGACGGTTAGAATTGACCGGACAGCGTGCAGCATTGACCGGAACCTGTGAGTGATTCACGCCGACACGGTAACGCGCGGCATCGGCATAGTTAAATAAACGTGCTTGTAACATCCGGTCCGGCGAGTAGCTGATGCCCGGTACCAGATTGCTGGGTGCAAAAGCCGCCTGTTCCACATCCTGGAAATAGTTTTCCGGATTGCGGTTCAGTTCGAACTCACCGACTTCAATCAGCGGATAATCACCTTTCGGCCAGACTTTGGTCAGGTCAAATGGATGATATGGTACTTGTTCTGCCTCAAGTTCTGGCATGATTTGTACGAACAGGGTCCATTTCGGGAAGTCCCCACGTTCAATCGCATTGTACAGGTCAGTCTGGCTGCTTTCGCGGTCACGACCAACCAGTTCTGCTGCCTCGGCATCGGTCAGGTTTTGAATGCCTTGTTGCGTGCGGAAATGGAATTTCACCCAGAAACGTTCATTGTTGGCATTGATGAAGCTGTAGGTATGGCTACCAAAACCATGCATGTGACGATAACCGACTGGAATACCACGATCTGACATCACAATGGTGACTTGGTGCAATGCTTCCGGCAGCAATGTCCAGAAATCCCAGTTATTGGTCGCATTACGCAAGTTGGTGCGTGGGTCGCGTTTTACTGCTTTATTCAGGTCAGGGAACTGGCGAGGGTCGCGGAAGAAGAATACTGGTGTGTTGTTACCAACCAAATCCCAGTTACCTTCTTCGGTATAGAATTTCAGGGCAAAACCACGAATATCACGTTCTGCATCGGCAGCACCACGTTCACCGGCAACGGTAGAGAAACGCGCAAACATTTCAGTTTTTTTGCCCACTTCAGAGAAGATTTTAGCGCGGGTATATTGGCTAATGTCATGGGTCACGGTAAATGTACCAAAAGCACCTGAACCTTTGGCATGCATACGGCGCTCAGGAATCACTTCGCGAACAAAGTTAGCCAGTTTTTCATTCAGCCATAAATCCTGAGCAAGTAATGGACCACGTGCACCTGCGGTCATACTGTTCTGGTTGTCGACCACAGGCGCACCCGCTTCAGTGGTCAGGTGGGTAACAGGGCATTTTTTAAAATCTTGGCTCATTTTTCCTCTCCAAGTTTTGAATATCTTGTAGCGTTTATCCAGTATTTATAAAATATTGAGTTATCTGCGAAGGGCATCAGGTTTTACTCTATTTTCAATATCTTGATATAAATACTGTTAGCGCACAAAGTGGAATTCACAGGATATAATTGAGTGATGTCACTCAAAAAATATTTTTAAAGTTAATAAAGTCTAAAATATTTAAAATTAAATGGTTACTTTTTAAAAGTAGCCGGTTTTCTACTCTTTGACAATATCAAATTCTCTATATTTTGGATAACTCAAATAATGAATCGGATTAAACGAAAATAACAATCTTTAAGTCCCTTATATGTTTTTATCAAAGGATCAAACTAATAGATGAATCGTGCTGTTTAAAATAAATCTTATAACTGATTTATTTTAAATGCTTTTTTTGATTAGGTTTTGTCTGTGTGAAAAACATCATAAAGTGCTGAATGTAATCAGCATGTTTTCCGGCTATAGTGCTCATTTTTGTATACAGAATATCCTGCTTAAATGGTCTTTATTTTTAAAAAAAGCATTGGCAAATATGCTTGAAAATTGTCCAAAATGGCGTATCATTATTTTCCCACTCGCGTGGAAACTCACTAAAATCTAGTTAAAAGGCGAAAGTACAACATGGCCAAGAAGAAAACAGTCGAGCATGTGGTGATCCATAATTTTGTGGCAAAACACATGCATGAAGTCAACAAAAGTCAGGTTTTTGTAGACCGAAAGAAAAATGCAAAACGTGGCTACAACAAGCACAGACAAGGGCGATATTCTATGGAAGATCGCCCTTTTTTAATGGCAGCTTAAGATCTGTAAGGTGGTTGAGGATGACGCGTTGGCTGTTTGGGGTTGGTTCCAAGTGGAGAGAGCGGGGCAACGGGGCGGTTGCTACGATTTTGTGTATTTTGAGTGGAGCGCCGCGATGAATTTGTTGGCTCATCTCGTATAAAATCATTAAATAATTGATTCAGTCTTCCCTGATTTGGCTGTCCATAATGTGCAGGGTGAGGTTCAGTTCTGGCCTGCTGAAAACTGGCAAATTGATCTTTTTGCTGACGATAGAGTTTGGCCGCTATCACAGAGGGATCATTTCGGCCTAAACGCCGTCGCTGGGATGCTGAAATTTCGATGCCCAATAGAGGGGACATTTTAGGCCGATCGGCATAGCCGCTGGCAGGACGTGTATAAGATGAACCGGAATAATCCGCATTTTTCCGGGCCCGCAAGGCAGGTGCAATAATAACAATATAGAACACCGCAATGAGCATGAACAGGATAACCAGAAATTCCATAACCACCTCTACACTCGTCGAGGGACTGGAAAAGTCCCGGATTAGGCACTCACCATACGCGTGGCTGATTTCACCATATCACCCAAACCATGGGTTCTGAAATAATATTCCAGCCAGCTTTTTACCATCAGTGGATTGTCCATTTTTAACACATGCTGTAGCAATTCCTGTGCATCACTCATCGGCACGTGACAAATGGTTTTACGTACCTTCAGGATATTACTCGAACTCATTGACAGGGTATTAAAGCCCATGGCCATGAGCAAAACCGCAGACAGCGGATCACCTGCCATTTCACCGCAGATACTGACCGGTTTTTCATTACGATGACAGTCCTGCACCAGACGGGTCAGGGCACGCAGTACGGCAGGATGTAAATGTGAATAGACATTGGCAACCCGCGGATTATTGCGATCGACTGCCAAAAGATATTGAGTCAAATCGTTAGAGCCAACCGAGAAGAAATCGACCAGTTCGGAAAACTCATCAATCTGATGCAGCACACTCGGCACTTCCACCATGATGCCGAGTTTTGGCTTGTTCACTTTGACCTGTTCTTCTTCCTGAATCGCCGCATGATCACGTTCCAGTAAATAGAGGGCTTCTTCAACCTCACTGACACTGGTCACCATCGGCAACAGAATATGCAGGTTATTCAATCCGATACTGGCTTTAAGCATGGCGCGAATTTGTGAAGAAAAAATTTCTGGATGGTCCAGGGTAAAACGAATGCCACGCCAGCCCAGTGCCGAATTTTCTTCTTCAATTGAAAAATACGGCAGGTCTTTGTCTGCCCCAATGTCCAGGGTACGCATCACTACCGGTTTATTGGCAAAATGAGTGAGTTGCTGGCGATAAATCGCGCGCTGTTCTTCTTCGCCCGGGAAGCGGTCGCGTAGCATAAATGGAATTTCAGAACGGTATAAACCAACGCCTTTGGCACCACGTTGCACGCCACGGACCACATCGATCATCAGGCCGGTGTTGACGTACAGTTTTACCGCTACCCCATCCGGGGTAATCGCATCTTTGGTTTCGTACTGACGCAGATCTTTGGCGATCTGTTCTTCTTCTTTTTGAATTTCTTTATAGCGACTGCGCAAACGCCGTGGCGGATTGATGAAGACCCGGCCTTGATGCGCATCAACGATCATTTCTACATCATCCAGGGTATTAATTGGCAGTTCAGTCACACCGACCACAGTCGGAATGCCGAGGGCACGTGCCACAATTACCATATGCGAGTTCATGGCACCTTCAGTGGTGACAATCGCAGCAATTTTATCCACTGGCAGTTCAACCAGAGCTGCAGTGGAAATCTCTTCCCCTATCAGAATACTCTCATCGGTCAGCTCACGATGACTGGCATCAGCTTCCTGTAAACGCGCCAGAATACGGCGGCCCAAGTCTTTTAAGTCTGCCACCCGTTCACGTAAATAATCATCCTGCATCTGGGCAAACTGTGCCACATGACTATCAATCACGATGCGCACTGCACCCTGTGCCCAATGGCCTTCGCGAATGAGCGTCTTGATTTCTGCCGGCAGGGCATTTTCATCCAGCATCCGCAAGAATACGCTAAAGAGCGCGCGTTCTTCGGCCATCAGCGCATCCTGCATCTTGTCATCGAGCGACTGGATTTCTTCACGGACTGAGTTGAGGGCGCTGTCTAATAATTGTAGTTCTTCGCTGATGTCATCGGCTTCACGATCGGGAACAGCGGCCAGATCTGCTGGCGGGTAGAGAATCACGGCCCGGCCCAGGGCAATTCCGCCTGAACCGGACACCCCCTGAAAGGTTTTATAGGCAGGCAGGTTACTTGGCTTGCGGAAGACATCAATATTGCCCACCGCATGGGCATGGGCAATTACGCCAGAGAGCTGCGCGCACAGTGTGACCAGAAATGATTCGGCGGCTTCAGAGAAATCTTGAGATTCTTTATTCTGAACCACCAACACACCCATCACCTTACGGCGGTACATCACCGGGACGCCCAGAAAAGAGTTATACAGCTCTTCACCGGTTTCAGGCAGGAACAGGAAGCGTTCATGTTTGGGTGCATTGTCCAGATTGACAATTTCTTCACGCTGGCCGACCAGACCCACCAAACCTTCGCCAGTCTGTAACGATACGTGACCTACAGACTCAGCCTTCAGGCCCTTGGAAGCCATCAGCAGATAACGCTGGTTACGTTCATCCAGAAGGTAAATAGAGCAGACATCGACATGCATGGCGTCCGCGACATGCTTGACCATGATATCGAGGGATTCATGCAAACTGGCAGATGCATTGATCTCTTGAACAATACGTCTCAACGTGTCCAGTTGCATATTCGACATAAGGTCTGCTCCGTCTATTCAGAATTTCAGTGATACGTTTATTTATAACAATAGCCGACCAAAAAATCTGCATGATTTATGCGATTTTTTAAGGTTTTTGCTGGGGTAGCTGCTGACACAACTCCACCAGGGCTTTGCGATAAACATCACGTTTGAAATTCACGACTTGACCTAATGGATACCAGTAACTGACCCATTGCCATTGATCAAATTCCGGCGGATCAGACAGATTCAACTGAATATGCTGAACGGGGGCCGTGAGTTTGAGTAAAAACCACTTTTGTTTTTGACCGATGCACACCGGATCGGAGTCCGGTCGTATGTATCGATGCGGCAAACGATAGCGCAACCAGCCTTTGGTTTGCGCGATGATCTGGACGTGTTCGGGCAATAAGCCAACTTCTTCTCTCAGCTCACGATAGAGTGCCTGCTCAGGGGTTTCTCCATATTGGATACCTCCTTGTGGAAATTGCCATGCATTATGACCAATGCGTTTTGCCCATAAAACTTGTCCAGCATCGTTTGCCAAAATGATCCCGACATTTGGTCGGAAACCCTCAGAGTCGATCATTTGGCTACCTAAAAATTGTTTAATTTATACCTTTGCCATCGGGGAGCGTTATTTCTTCATCCAACTCGAAAAAAGCAAAGTTTAAAAATGTTAAAATTGCTATGATCTTAACGAATTTCTATCGACTAGCGGAGATAGATTTACAATTTTTTTCTTAAATTTCAGTTTTTACGAGTATTTTCATGAAATTGGCGCTATTTGATCTCGATCACACCTTGTTAAACACGGATTCGGATCATTCTTGGGGAGAGTTTCTGGTCAGCGAGGGCTTGGTCGATCCGGTGCAGCATCGTGCCATGAATGACAAGTTCTATGACGACTATAAAAAAGGTCAGTTAGACCCCTATGCCTATAATGAATTTGTGTTCCAGTTTCTGACCCAACATGAGCATGCTTATTTAACCGAGTTGCACCAGCTGTTTATGCAAAAGGTGATTCGCCCGCAAATGCGTCCAGAAGGTTTTAAGGCCATTCAACGGCATAAAGACGCCGGTCATGCTCTGGTCGGGATTACCGCGACTTCGGATTTTATTACTGCACCAATTTTTCGTGAATTCGGCATTACTGAAATTATTGCCACCAATGCTGAAGTACTCGATGGCAAATATACCGGAAAAGTGATCAATACCGCGTGTTATCAACAAGGCAAGCTAGTGCGTCTGGAACAGTGGCTGCAAGGTCGCGATGTGACCGAGTCTTGGGCCTATTCAGATTCGATTAATGACCGTTTCTTGCTGGAATATGCCGATCATGCCATTGCGGTGAATCCGGATGACCGCCTTGAAGTTTTAGCCAAAGCGCAGGGCTGGAACATACAGGACTGGTCGATTTAACTGATTGCATTTTATCCATCTGATTGATCCAGCACAACTTCGGTTGTGCTTTTTTATCTGCCCGAATTCAATGTAAGTGTTAATGTTTTTTCACAGTCCGCTTGCCTCGGACATGTTATGCTCAAAAAACAGAACATGAAAATAATGGAAAAGTTTGAGGTGTAATGCTATGACTCACGTTCGACCGCGTATGACACATCTGTTTCAGCAGCTTGGCTTGGATGCCACTCAGGAAGGCATTGAAAAGTTTATTCACGAACATCAACTGCATAAAGATCTGACTTTGCTCGATGCACCGTACTGGTCAGAAGCACAACGTCAGTTTTTAACCGAAAAAATTGCATCTGATGGTTCATGGGCCATTGTGGTGGATCAACTCAATGAATCCCTGCATGAAAACTCAACCAGTGAAGGATGAAATAAAAGCCAATCGAATGATTGGCTTTTTTAGCTTGAAGGCTTTAGTGAGTGCGTCGCCAGATGCTGACTTGTGACAAGCTATGTTGATATTTTCTGGCGGTTTCACGAATAACAAAAGGCACATCCTGGGGCTGGGTCACCAGCTCAAAATGAGCCTTTAATATTTCCGAGATTCCCTCCAGTGTAGTGACCTCTCTGTCTGCCTGCTTGAAGCCGCCCAGCCATTCATCACGTGCAGTATGTTCTTCCAGCCAGGTATAAGGCGAACTGAGCAGTAGAATTCCACCCATATTTATCCGATGATGGATCTGCATCAAAAAGTCTTTGGGATGATGCAGCCGGTCGATCAGATTTGCTGCCAGAATAAAATCATAGCCACTAAAATGTGCTTTCAGATTACAGGCATCGGCCTGAAAAAATTCCACTTTAGAGGCAAGCTGATCCAAAGCGAAATCCTCAAGCGAGCAGATTTTCTCTTCGCTTAATTCACCTTCTGTGGGGAGCTGATAACGGATTCGGTGACCTTGGGCCAGAAAGACGGCTTGCTGAATAAAGCGTGCAGAAAAATCCAGACCGGTGACCTGATCAAAATAGTGTGCCAGTTCAAAGCTGGCGCGGCCAGTAGCACAGCCAATATCCAGAGCACTTTTACATGCAGTTTCTCGGAAATACGGCTGCGCCAGCTGCACCAATGTTTTTGCAAAATTGGCGATGCCAAAGTATTCGGCGCCGTACTGAAACTCCAGATATTGAGACACCAACTGGTCGCTTTCATACTGTGAAGGAAACTGTTGCAAGGCTTGATCAGAGGCGACATAGCGGAAGCCAGCGTGTTGAAAGAAATGCCGTCTAAAAGCATAACGTGCGCTGTGCAGGGCTTCATTGCCTGCTGAAATCCAGGAGCCACCTTTAATAATATTATGGCGCCCGTCAAAGGTCGGGGTACTAAAATCATCATAAAGAGGATGCACCTGAAAGCCCTGAAACGGATAGATTGGCGTTTCAGTCCATTGCCAGACATTGCCCTGAATATCATAGAAATCGCCCTGCCGAAAATGATCGACCGGGCAGGAACTGGTGCCATATTTCAATTCGATATTGGCCTGTTCAGGACTGGGTAAATCTGGATCCAGGTCTGAAACCGCATACAGGCGATACCATTCATCCTCAGTCGGTAAACGAATGGTTTTTTCAAGCTGTTGCGATTTCCACTGACAAAAGGCTTTGGCTTCATGATAATTTACTTCTACCGGCCAATCCCAGGGCATGGGGACTTCTTCCAGCATCAGGCGCAATGACCAGCCGAGTTCAGTCTTGCGCCAAAAACACGGATGAGTCGCTTGTGAAAATTGTAGCCAGCCTAAGCCTTCTTCACTCCAGTAGTGTCCGGTCTGGTAGCCATCTGCTTCGACAAAGGCCAGAAACTCCTGATTCGACACCAGATATTTTGCAGCTTCAAAGGCTGCAACTTCGGCTTCATGCTGGCCGTATTCATTGTCCCAGCCATAAAAAGGATGGTTAAAATCTTTCTGTAGATGTACCTGGCCTTCAGGCACAGCAATCAAACTATTTTCCGGGGCAATGCCGGTAATGATATTGGCACGCCACTGCGGATGCTGGTGTACATGTTCTAAAGCATGCTGACGAATCAGCACCGATGACGTTTCCAGATGAATCCGTTCATGTTCGATGCCCATAATCAGCGTCCACCACGGATTGTGCCAGTTTAAGGGCAGATTCAGCGGGGCATGCTCAACAATGTTCAGAATCAGCGCGCGTACCTGATGTCGATAATCCCGGACTGCCTGCACAGTCGGCCAGTCATAATGCACTTCATCCAGATCATCCCAACTCATTTCATCAACCCCGATCGCAAAAATACTTTCAAAATGCGGATTCAGACGTTCAGTAATGAGTTTGCTCAGCAGCAGTTTATTGACAAAAAAAGTCGCGGTATGACCAAAATAAAAAATCAGCGGATGACGCAAGTTAATTGGCTTGATAAAAAAAGCATCTTCATGCTTGAGGCATTCAAATAACTGCTCATAGGTATCAAAGGTATTCAGGAAGTAGTCACGCAGGCTGTATCGCGCTGTTTGTTCGTCGGCAAAATCAAGCGCAGGGGTAGGCAACAGCATCGGTTTGGCCGAAAGCCATAGGCTGCTGGTATTTGTTTTATCTTGAGAGAGGGATTTTAGGGGAGAATCGAGCTGCATCCGTCAGGCTCCATCGAATAATTTTAAGTATTTCTCTGCATCGCAAAAGAATAGATTTATCTTAAAAATACGCGAAAGAAATCCCCAGATGGGTGTATTTAGGTAACAAAATGCTGCACTGTTTTGAATGCAGCATTTTTAGAAATGAATTAAAGAGGTAGGGAACTACTTTGCATGAGTTGAACCAGAGCTTGCGCCGCTTTGGACTGAGTACGACCCGGATGCCAGACCATGCCCAGCCGGCGGTTCATTTCCAGATTGATATCCAGCTGATGCAGATCGTGATTGACCAGAGTTTTTGGCAGCACAGACCAGCCGAGACCAATGGATACCAGCATGCGGATTGATTCCAGCGGATTATTGCTCATGCTGACTTTTGGTTTAATGCCCTGTTTTTCAAACTCGGCCAAAGTAATCTGTGAGGTATAGGTTTGTGAAGACGGTAGCAGGCTCGGGTAATTCAGCAAATCTTCCAGGCACAGATTTTTTTGCTGGGCCAGTGGATGAAAGGGTGCAACTACAAAGACCAGAGGATCATTCCAGATGGTGACATAATTCAGACGTGCATCGCCCCGTGGCGGCAAGGTTAAAAATGCCAGTTCCAGATCGCCGGCAATGACTTGTTCGTGCGCCTGCTCGGAATCGACAAAATGTACATCCAGCCTTACATCCGGATATTCTTGTACATAGCGGCGCAAATGACTTGGAAGATGATGCAGGCCAATATGATGGCTGGTGCCGATTTTCAATTTTCCCTGTACCTGACCCTGTTCATGGCTCAAGGTATAATGAATATCACCGAGTTCATTCAGCCAGTTTTTCACTTTAGGCAATAGCGAATGCGCGGCATGGGTGGCTTGTACACCACGTCCGGCGGATTCAAACAGTTTGACCCCAAAATATTCTTCCAGACTGTGAATACGTTTGGTGACGGCAGGCTGGGTAATAAAAAGCTGATCTGCGGCCAGAGAAATCGAACCAGTTTCCATGACTTTTACGAAGGCTTCAAAAGCTGCGAGATTCATCTTAATCACCTATAAAGAATTTTTATGTGTAATTATATTATTGTTATTTTTTAAGAATAAATCAAAGCATAATTCGCTTGTTTGTATTGCATTGCTGCATTACTAAACATTTTCAAAGCCTTGGGATTTAAATAGCGTCAAAAAAAGACCCTCTTGGATGAGATGGTCTTTGGTCAGGAACATCGACAGAAAAGATCAGGCGGTGATGTCCTCATTCTGCTGTTCGATATTGCGCTCCCAAATTTTTTCGTGGAAGAAGAACGCAACTGCCTGTACTGTGGGTTCCAATAAACTTAAGGCAATTGCCATGGCCAAACTGCCAGTCACCAAATAACCGACAATCATCGCCACCGTGATGTGCATAATGTAATAGCTGAAGGTCTTTTTAAACATACGCTGATTATTGTCTACAAAACGTTGGATATGTGCCATGTCGAAGTTCCTCAAAATATAAATCTCTGTCTATGCAGGAATAATAATAATTCTCATTTGATTTGTAAAAACGAATATTTTTAATAAATTGATCGGAAAAGTAGATTTATAGGAATGCAGCGAAAGCATGATTTTATTCAGCTTTTGAAAGATTCCAAAAAGTTTTTTAACTAATAAAAATGATAAATTAGATTTATGTGACAGCAGCGATATAATCAAAATCAGAGCAAGAATTTACCCAGTCCAGTGGAGTACATCGACATGGCAGGCGCAACCCAAACAGCAAAAACATTATATGATAAATTGTGGGATGACCATTTAGTAACACAACGTGATGATGGTTCTGCCTTACTGTACATCGACCGTCACTTATTACATGAAGTAACGTCGCCACAGGCATTTGAAGGTTTACAACTCGCCGGGCGCAAGCCATGGCGTTTAAGCGCAAACATTGCTACACCAGATCATAACGTACCCACCTCGAAAAAAGAGCGTGAACAGGGTGTTGCCGGCATTGAAGATGAAACTTCGCGCATTCAGGTACAAACCTTGGACGACAACTGCAAGACCTTTAATATTGTTGAATTTGATATTAATGATATCCGTCAGGGGATTGCGCATGTGGTTGGGCCTGAGCAAGGTTTAACCTTGCCGGGCATGACCGTGGTCTGTGGTGATTCACATACTGCGACCCATGGTGCTTTCGGTTGTTTGGCGCATGGTATCGGTACTTCAGAAGTTGAACATGTATTGGCGACCCAATGCCTGGTTCAAAAGAAGATGAAAAACATGTTGGTACGCGTTGACGGTCAGTTGGGTCAGGGCGTGACACCGAAAGATGTGGTCTTGGCGATTATCGGCAAGATTGGTACAGCAGGGGGTACTGGTCATGCGATTGAATTTGGCGGTCAGGTGTTCCGTGACATGTCGATTGAAGGTCGTATGACCGTGTGTAATATGGCAATCGAAGCCGGTGCACGCGTAGGTATGGTCGCTGTCGATGACAAAACCATCGAATATGTTAAAGGCCGTCCTTATGCACCGACTGCAGAACAGTGGGATCAGGCCGTAGTGTATTGGAATACCTTACATTCGGATGAAGATGCACACTTTGATACAGTTGTGGTCTTGCAAGGCGAAGAGATCGAGCCGCAAGTGTCTTGGGGAACCTCTCCTGAAATGGTGATTCCAGTGTCTCAGACAGTACCAACTTTGCAACAAGCCAAAGACGAAGTACAACGCAATGACTGGAACCGTGCTTATCAATATATGGGTTTAAATGCCGGTCAGGCCTTGGCTGAAATTCAATTAGACCGTGTCTTTATTGGCTCATGCACCAACTCGCGTATTGAAGATATTCGTGCTGCGGCTGAAGTGATCAAAGGTCGTAAAGTTGCGGCAAGCATCAAGCAGGCGATGGTGGTTCCAGGTTCGGGTCTGGTCAAGGCCCAGGCAGAAGCTGAAGGCCTGGATAAAGTGTTTGTAGAAGCCGGCTTTGAATGGCGTGAACCAGGTTGTTCAATGTGTCTGGCAATGAATGCTGACAAGTTACAACCGGGCGAGCATTGTGCATCGACGTCTAACCGTAACTTTGAAGGTCGTCAGGGCAATGGCGGTCGTACGCATCTGGTCAGCCCTGCAATGGCAGCCGCCGCGGCAATTGCCGGTCACTTTGTTGACGTGCGTAGTTTCTAAAAATCCCCCTCAGTCCCTCTTTTAGAAAAGGGGAAAGTTCCCCTCTTTAATAAAGAGAGGGTTAGGGGAGATTTAAAGTGATGACATTCTTTAGGAATAAAGACAATGAAAAAATATACCGTTGAACAAGGTATCGTTGCACCATTAGACCGGGCCAATGTCGATACCGATTTAATTATTCCAAAACAGTTTTTGAAATCGATCAAACGTAGTGGTTTTGGTGCGAATTTATTTGATGAATTGCGTTATCTGGATGAAGGCTATTTGGGTCAAGACAACTCAAAACGACCTTTAAACAAGGATTTTGCATTAAACCAACCTCGTTATCAAGGCGCGAGCATTTTGATTTCACGCGCCAACTTTGGTTGTGGTTCTAGTCGTGAACATGCGCCATGGGCATTGGAAGAATACGGTTTCCGTACCGTGATTGCACCAAGCTATGCCGACATTTTCTATAACAACAGCTTTAAGAATGGCATGTTGCCTGTGATTTTGTCTGAAGAGATTGTTGATCAGTTATTCAAAGAATGCTTTGCAACTGAAGGTTATCAACTCACCATCGATTTGAACGCACAAGAAGTACGCACACCAAATGGTGAAAGCTTTCAATTTGAAGTCGATCCATTTCGTAAGCATTGCCTGTTAAATGGTCTGGATGATATTGGTTTAACTTTACAAGCTGCGGATGACATTCGTGCTTATGAGGAAAAAACCAAACAATCACGTCCATGGGTATTTGCCGAAATTCAGGGCTAAATCAGCGAAAATTGTCATAGCATGACTGCGATGCCCTTGCTAATATCGGAAGATTATTGGGTTTTTTGATTGGGTAAGACAGACATTATGGCGAATTATTGGAAACAGTGGCTTGCTTTAAGTACGGTGTCGGTGCTGATGACTGCATGTCAAAGCATCGATACCATGAAGCTCAAACATGCCAAAGAAAATGCCGAAAGCAAAAACAATGCGTTGATTTACTGTAAAGGAACATCGGATTGCCAGTTCGAGCGCTTAAACCAGACCATCATTGTCAATAACGACAATGGCCGCCTCAGTAATGAGGCGCGAAAGCAAAAACTGGTACGTTTGCAGGCTAAGAATTTGAATCAGGCCAATCCGATTTACTTGTCAGTACCCGCAGGACAGCATGAATTAGTCGTCCGTTTTTATCCAATCAGTAAGGATAAAGCGGAAATTTTACATGTGTTTCATCGCTTTCAGGCCAACAAAACTTATACCTTGAAAATGTTCCGCGACCGTAGTGCGCGTAGCAGCAGTTTATTAAATGCCTCTGCACCTGATCCGCTTTGCGTGGATTTATTGCAAGAGCAAAAAACCATTCGTCGTTTTTGCAAACCTTATAATGTGGTCAACGGCATTGCAGAGTTTGTAGAAAAGAAAATTTAACCTTTGTCAGGTCTGAATCTGACGCTTTAAACGGAAAATCTCATGTCTAAACAAATTTTGATTTTAGCTGGTGACGGTATCGGTCCTGAAATTGTCAAAGCGGCAGAGCAGGTGCTGACTCGTGTAAATGAAAAATTTAATCTCGATTTGACATGGGAACAGGGTTTACTCGGTGGTGCAGCCATTGATGCGCACGGTTCACCGTATCCAGACGTGACTTCTGAACAGGCTAAAAAAGCCGATGCGATTTTACTCGGTGCCGTGGGCGGTCCAAAATGGGACACGATTGAGCGTTCAATCCGTCCGGAACGTGGTTTATTGAAATTGCGTAGCGAACTGAATCTGTTTGCCAACTTGCGCCCAGCGATTCTCTATCCACAATTGGCTGATGCTTCAAGCCTGAAACCTGAAATCGTGGCAGGTCTGGATATCCTGATCGTGCGTGAATTGACGGGCGGTATTTATTTCGGTCAGCCACGTGGGATCCGTGAACTGGAAAACGGCGAGAAGCAAGGTTATAACACGGATGTGTATTCAGAATCTGAAATCAAACGCATTGCCAAAGTTGCCTTTGAAATGGCGAAGCTGCGCGGTGCCAAGGTCTGTTCAGTGGATAAAGCCAACGTACTTGAAGTCACTGAGTTGTGGAAACAAACCGTTACTGCGTTGAAAGAAGAACAGTATCCAGAAATTAACTTGTCACATATGTATGTTGACAATGCTGCGATGCAACTGGTGCGCGCGCCAAAACAGTTTGACGTGATTGTCACCTCTAACCTGTTCGGTGATATCTTGTCTGACGAAGCAGCGATGCTTACCGGTTCAATCGGCATGTTGCCATCAGCCTCGCTAGATGAAAATGCTAAAGGCATGTATGAGCCTTGTCATGGTTCAGCCCCTGATATTGCGGGTCAAAACCTGGCGAACCCATTGGCCACAATTTTGTCTGTTGCGATGATGCTACGCTACACTTTCCGTGAAGAAGCTGCAGCCAAAGCGATTGAAGATGCCGTAGGCAATGTTTTGGATCAAGGCTTGCGTACAGCAGATATTATGTCTGAAGGCATGCACAAAGTCGGTACAGTTGAAATGGGTCAGGCAGTGGTTGCTGCATTGAACTAAGTCCGTTTTGATTAAAAAAATGATTAAAAAACGCAGCTTTGAGCTGCGTTTTTTTATGTCAGATTTCTCGTATCTAGCTCAGGTTAGCAGGTTCGACCTGTAGTACGAACTGCGGTTGCAATATTATCTTTGAGTAAGAAGGTGATCTTACATTGCAGATTGACGTCATAGCCACCTGAAGGACTCACAGGAACCGGAATAGGTACAGCACCGCCTGCTGCCGGAAACTGTGCTACAGGCAAAGGAATTGCAACAGGGCGCTGTACCACATAGCTTAATTGCTGGGCACTGAGTTCAGGCCCACTGACCTGCTGATAACCTAAACGTTTCAGATCCAGAGTTTGATCGATCAGCTGGCTGCTTTGTCCAATAAACTGCTGCAAATAGGCTTCGCGTTCAGATTGGCCCATATTGGGGGAATGTGCACAGCCCGCTATTAAAACACTGGCCAAAATACCGAGCGATAGTTGGGGATAGGAAAATCGCATCATTTCACTCCTTCACAGGAACGACTCATCAATAGTGTAGGCAGGAAGTGTGATTGGTATTGTTGTAATTTGACACGCGGTACAGATGGGAGCGAGAGCTAACTCAACATCAATCCATCAAAGAAATTGGATTACAGGATGACAGCTTAACAAGCCCTGCCGCTATAGCGAACGGATTGGACAATTTCATCTTTCAGCTCAAACCGGATTTGGCATTTCATCTCGATGCTATAACCGCCATTTGAGGGGGTTGGCATGGGTGCACCGATTGAGATACTTTGACTAATATTCGGTGTGCCCATTGGAATATTCATATCCCGAAAAATCGTGTAGCTGAGAGATTCTGCGGTTTGAATCGGTTTCTGCGAGGTTTTGAATCCCATGGCACGAAGATCAAGTTGACTGCGAACCTGTGTTGCAGTTTGACCGACATAGGGTTGGAGAGACTGATGCAGATGCTGATTGCCGCCAGTGGCACAGGCAACGAGAAACAAGCTGGAAAGCAGGATTAAACACTTCATATTCATTGTTTTTATGCATGTACTTTAATTAAATGAATAATCCAGAAATTATTAGCTCCTGTCAAATTGATTTATTCGTGGGTAAATAATTAAAGTCATAAAAAAAGCCACTAACAGTGGCTTTTGCTTGCGCTAAAACTTAGCGTGCACGATAGGTGATACGACCTTTGGTCAAATCATAAGGTGTCATTTCAACCTTCACACTGTCGCCAGTTAAAATACGGATATAGTGTTTACGCATTTTACCAGAGATGTGGGCAATCACTTCGTGACCGTTCTCTAAACGTACACGGAACATAGTATTAGGAAGCGTCTCGGTGACAACGCCTTCGAACTCGATGAGTTCCTCTTTATTGGCCATAGCCTACCTGAATGAATAAATTGGGAAGGCGCAAATTATAGTCAATTTTTTTGTAAAAAACAAGATGAAACGGGCGTTAGACTGATCATCTGCCAGTAAAATAAGCGAACTGTCACGATAATTTTTTAACTAAAAAAATGTCGGTTTCTGTTGTCAGTTTGGTCAATCACAGTTAATCTAAAATTAATCTTTTTAAGTATAAATGAAGTACATACAAGGAAGGCTTTTGAGTGAGTCAGCTAACGGATGCATCAGTCGTATTACGTTTGGGCTATCAGGCGATTCGTCGTGCAGGGTTGCCAACAGAAGAACTTTTGACCAAAGCAGGAGTTGCTTTAAATCAGGTCGAGGCCAATGACCGTACGCCGCTAAGCGCCCAGTATGCCTTCTGGGTAGCCGCAGAGGAAGTTAGCAAGGACCCGGACATTGGATTGCATCTGGGTGAGCACTTGCCACTTTATCGTGGTCAGGTCATTGAACACCTGTTTGTTTCATCTGAAAACTTTGGTGAAGGACTGAAACGTGCTTTGGCCTATCAGCGACTGATCAGTGATGCATTTGCTGCCAAGTTAGTGATCGAAGATGATCGCTGCTATTTAACCAATGGTGAACAGCCTTTTGCTGAAAGTCTGGTGAATCGTCATTTTACCGAGTGTGCCATGTCGGGTGTACTGCGTTTCTTTAAATTTATTACCGAAGGACGTTTTGAACCGATTTATATCGATTTTAATTTTTCCAAAGGTGCTCCTGACGAGGAATATTTCCGGGTTTATGAGTGTCCGGTCAGCTTAGGTCAAAAAGAAACCCGACTTTATTTCGATCCAAGTATTCTAGAGTTTCCGCTGTGGCAGGCTGAACCAGAGCTTTTACAATTACATGAGCAGCTTGCAATTGAAAAACTGCAGGAACTGGCGCGTTATGATCTGGTCGGTGAAGTTCGTCGTGCGATTGGCTCTACTTTGGAAAGTGGCGAAACCACACTGGAAACTGTAGCTGCACAGCTAAACATCACGCCACGCCGCCTAAGAACACAACTGAGTGAAGCACATACCAGCTTTCAACAGATTCTGTCGGATTATCGCTGTCGTCTGGCCAAGCGTTTGCTGGCGAGTACCACTGAAAGTGTTGAAAGAATTGTCTATCTGACCGGATTCTCGGAACCAAGTACGTTTTATCGTGCCTTTAAACGCTGGACCAATGAAACGCCAGTGGAATATCGGAAACGCAAGCAGCGTTAAAAATCCCTCCTAACCTCCCTTTAAAAAGGGAGGAATTCCCCTCCTTTCAGAAGGAGTTAGGGGAGGTAAATATTCTAAAAAATTTAAAAATTATTCCGGCAGATTCAGCCAATGCGGCCCCAAAGGTAATTTAGGCAATTCAAACTGCTCCGGATAGTCGGCATGAATAAAATATAAACCATCGGCAGGCGCAGTCACGCCAGCAGCTTTGCGGTCTTCGGCCGCGAAAATACTATCAATATGATCGGCAGCATACATGCCCTGACCAATTTCCAGTAGGCAGCCCATGATATTACGCACCATATGATGCAGAAAGCCATCGGCCTGAATATCCAGTACCAGATACTGACCATGCTGAATCAGACGGCAGTGGCTGACATGGCGCACCGGTTGATTGGATTGGCAGGCTGCAGCACGGAAGCTTTCAAAATTATGTGTACCTTCAAACTTTTTCGCAGACAGCATCATCTGTTCAATATCGAGTGGAGCATAGACATGGGTGACCTGTTTATGCAGCAAGGCAGGTCGCACAGGATGATTATAGACCACATAGCGGTAACGGCGTGCCTGAGCCTTAAAGCGGGCATGGAAGCTGTGATCCATCTCTTTGATCCACTGAATCGAGATATCTTTGGGCAACTGGCTATTGCAACCCATCAGCCAGCCACGTTCAGAACGAATGGCATCGCTATCAAAATGTGCCACCATATTGGTCGCATGTACCCCCGCATCGGTACGTCCGGCACCATGTAGGCTAATCGGTTGATCGGCAACCCGGCTCAGTACCTTTTCAATGGTTTCCTGCACACTTGCAACACCCGGCTGTTGAGTCTGCCATCCCCGATAATGCATCCCACAAAACTCAATTCCCACCGCAAAACGCTGCATAATGACCTCAAAACCTTATTGATCGTACCAATGACGATGCCATTGCTCTACAGTGTCGTATTGTAAATACATTTTCAGTGCTTTTGCATACAGATCCGCATGGCCATAACTTTCATTCAGCAGAATTTTGCAGTGATTGACCCATTCTGCAATGGCATAGCGCTGATCTGTCGCGCCAAAAGGCACCTGGGTGGTCAGTACAGAGAGACAGCCTTGATCATACAGTTGATCAATGAGTGCGATCAGGGCCTCATTGACAGCGAGATTACCCGTGCCAAAACCTTGCAGAAATAAAAAATGCGGTGGTCTGGCTAATAAGCTGTGCAGGTTGTTCAGTTGCTGGGCCAGATCAATCGGTTGCATCATGATACTCATGCAGTTAAATCCAGCGGCTTTCCTAATATCTTCAGCTTTGACTTGATAACACTGCTGACTGGCCTGGATTGTAATATTGGCCTCAAGACCTGAGAAGGCATTTAACTCGGTGGTATGCTGTTTGAGTGCCGTCTGGGCATGCATTAGTTGATGATGAAAAGCCAGATAGACCCCTGCGGTACACATGCTGACAGAATCCAGGGCGAACCTCAGATTATCCAGCGCATCACTAAATTCGCGCTGCTCATTGCCCTGAGCATTCAGCAGCGGATATTGACTACCAGTCAGTACCACATGTGCCGAGTTGCCGAGAAAATGTGCCAGGACTGCACTGGCATAACTCAGAGTATCTGTACCGTGAATAATCACAAAATATTGGATCTTTCGAGATTGCAGTTTTTGAATAAACTGCACCAATTGCAGCCAGTCCGCGGCTGTGCAGGCACTACTGTCTTTAATGGCTGGTGCGCGGTGGCATTCAACGAAATATTGGTCTGCGAGTATCTGTTCGAGCTTGGGAATAAATAAATCCGCAGACATCGGGGCAAGTGGATCGCCGACACAGCCGAATGTGCCACCCATATAAATTAATGCAATATTTTTCATCATAAAAAAAGCAGCCAACCCTTGACTGCTTTAGTGTAAATCGAAATGCATCAAGATGCGATTTGATTCAGTAATTGCTCTGCGCGTTGCTGTTGCTCGGCCGTATATTCAGCTTCTCGCTCTGCAATGATCTCACGTGCGGCAACATAGGCACCGAGCTGAATATATTGCTGCGCAAGATCCAGATTCAGACTGGCCTCATTGATGTCCAGTAATTCCGGGAAAGATTGTACCAGTGGATCATGCTGGTCTGTGGCTGTTTGAACTGATGTAGCAGGAATGTCGAAAGTAACACCTGTTGCAGCAGGTTTAGTTTCTGCATGATCTAATTTAAAGTCTAGGCCTGATGAAAGGTCTGTCTGTGTCGCAGATTCACTCACAGGTGCAGCAGCAGAAAGACTAGACAGATCAAACTCAATTGCTGGTTCTGAGGTTTTTTCGGCGACAGGCGCTGGAGTTCCTATAGAAAATGAGAAATCCAGAGGCTTGATCTCTTCAGATACAGCAGCCGCTGTTTCTACTGGAGCAGCCTGCTGCAATTCCAGTTTAAAATCTAAAACAGGTGCGGTTTCTGTTGCTGCCGTAGGTGTAGTTTGCACAACAGCAGATGAAGTATCTTGAAATTCAAAATCTACAGCAGGTACCGGAGTTTCTTCAGATTTTGGCGCTATGACCGGCGTAGTTGTCGGTTCAAAATTAAATTCAAGTGGCTGAATATCCGCAACAGGCTCAATTGCTGGAGCTGGCTTGCTTGGTTGAAACTCTTGTTGCAACTGTTCAAATGCCTGCTCATTTGAAGGCGCGGGAGCGACCAGATCAGCAAAGGCATCGGAAGATGCCGAGGTTTCCTGTACAGATGAAGTTTTAAGCTGTGCACTTGGGAAATCAATCGTATCTTGAACAGCAGATAAAGATTGATCAAATTCACGCTGTTTGGCTTCAGCTTGCGCCAGAATCTCATCTAAATTTAAAGAACGGATATGGTTGAGCAGTTGTGAAATCGCAAACTCATCTTTCTGTAAGATATGAATATCTAACAACAGCAGATAGAGCTCATGCTGGGAATTGTCGCGATTCAATGCCTGGTTAATCTGAGCTTCGGCCGCAAAAAAATTACGTTCCTGAATCAGGCCTTCAATTTTTTTACGCGTTTCTGCGGATAATGGCGTTGCTGATTTTTTTGCGACCCCGACTGGCTCAACTACTTTGGTTTTTTGTGGGGCAGTTTTTGAAGCAGAGCCAGGTTTTTTCGCTTTTACAGTTTTAGTTTTTGCTTTATCTGATTCTTGAGCATCTTGTCGTTTTTTGACGACAATTAATACGATGATCAATATCACTAATGGAATCACATAAATCAGCATGTTTTACCCCTTGAGGATAGAGTGTATTCAATGTTCACTCATCCCAATAAATCGTCATGTGTAACTTTTAATTAACTGGCTTCTTATCTGCTTGTTGGGCTTTAAGCTGTTGTTGCAGCTGGGCCAGACGCGCATTTAATAATTGAATTCTGTGATCCTTCTGATTGAGTGCCAATTCTAATTCGGTTACGTTTCTCTGTAATTTAACGGTTTTTTCTCGGGCTGTCATAACTTTTAATGACAATTCCTTCGATGTTTGATTGTGTTCTGTGTTCTGGTTTGCAGAAAGCTGTCCGGAATCGTGCTGGTTCTCAGCAACCAGACTCATTTCAGCCTGATTCAGACGGTATTTAGTTTTGGTAGCAGGCTGAGAAGGTGCCTGTGTCTGCTTGGCGGCGGTGACTTTGATCGGAGCAGTTACAGTACTCATCATAGCTAAATTCAGTGCTGCACCTTTACGTAAACGATTGGCATTTCCTCCGATAAAGGCATGTTCATTGTTTTGCTTGATTTGCTGCATCACTTCATTAACCGGACGTTGCTGTTCTGCTGCAATTCGTGATGCGATTCCCCACAGCGACTCATTGGACTGAACCATATAAGTCGGTTGAGCTTGGGCTGAGGCACTCTTGGCTGGTGTAACTTTTGTTGTAATTGGAGCTGGGGTCTGTACAGGAGGAGTTGAGCCAGCCGATTTTCTGGCCTGTTCCTCGGCAAATTTCTTGACCAATGGATCGCTGGAAGCGCTTTGATGTTCAGAACCAGTCTCAGCCGGTTTTTGCATAGATACTTTATTTTGCTCTGGAGAAACATGATCTGCTGATAACTTGCTCGCTGGCGTATTTGCAGATACAGACTGTGCCGGGGTTGGTTTTACTGTAACAACAGGCGAGGATGGAATCGGCTGCGAAGTATGATGCGTTGAATCTGAAGTGGCCGATGCTGGAGTTTTAACCGTAGTTTGAGTATTGGCAGCAGTTACAGACTCGCTTTTAATTGTAGGAGCGATAGATTGCGCCGGAATCGATGGTGCTGCTGGCGCGAGTGTAGCTTGAGGAATTGAACTGCTAGACAATGTCGGCGGACTAACATGTTGCACAGCCAGCGGCTTTTCTAAAACCGGTTGCTTATTTGAAGTGGCTGGAGAGCTGTTGTAATGGGTAGTCACTGGCAGGTTTAAAGCAATATCTTTTTCACTGACCATGACAACTGGCGCAAGTGGGCGTTCATTCTGTTTTAGACTGGCTTTTAATAAATCGGTTTTCGCTTGCAAAGGCGTGCGGATATGTTGCAAACGTGCAGCATTGCCTTCCTTAATTTTGACAATGATATTCAGTTCCCGATCGGTTATTGGTCGAGACGATGTAATGGTAATGACTCCGGTGCCATTACTACTACGCCGGGTGAAAAAGTTCAGATGACCAGGCGGTTGATGTGATGCACCCATCGAGATTAAATCTTCAGGCGAAGCCAGACTCACCTCAATCGGTAAATTCATATCAGATTGTCGAAAGGTCATTTCAGCATAGAGTAACTCTCCAGGCGCAGACTGGATCTGAACCGGATCTACGTTAATCGCATAAATATTCTGTGAAGCAACAATGGCTAAAATGGCAAGCTTTAATTTTTTATATACAGTCATCTTAATTGTGAGCTCAGTCATTATCGCATAGCGAAAATTATAGATTAACGGGATGTTTCTTTTTTGTAAAATACTTACGCAATAGTTACATAAAAAAGCCGATCAATAAAGATCGGCTTTTTGTTTTATATCCATCTCGGGATATTAAACGTTTTTATAATCAATCAGGATGCGCAGCATACGGCGTAATGGTTCAGCAGCGCCCCAAAGCAATTGGTCACCGACAGTGAATGCACCCAAGTATTCTTTACCCATGTTGAGCTTGCGCAGACGCCCCACTGGAACCGATAACGTACCTGTCACTGCAACTGGAGTCAGGTCAGTCATCGAGGCTTCACGGGTATTCGGAACCACTTTAGACCAGTCATTGGCACGTGCAATGATGTCTTCGATTTCATCCAGAGGCACGTCTTTACGCAGTTTTAGCGTCAATGCCTGAGAGTGGCAACGCATGGCACCAATACGCACACAGTGACCATCAATCGGCACGATCTGCTGGTTGCCCAGAATCTTGTTGGTTTCAACCTGGCCTTTCCACTCTTCTTTCGACTGGCCGCTTTCCAGTTGCTTGTCGATATAAGGAATCAGTGAACCGGCCAAAGGCACACCGAAGTTGCTGGATGGGAAGCCTTCACCGCGTTGTAATTCAGCAATTCTCGAATCGATATCCAGAATTGGAGAGCGTGGATCATCGAGTAATTCTTTGGTGTTATTGTATAAATAACCCATACCGCTGATCAGTTCACGCATGTTTTGCGCACCCGCACCAGACGCTGCCTGATAGGTCATAGACGTTGCCCATTCCACCAGATTGTTCTGGAACAGACCACCTAGACCCATCAACATCAAGGAAACCGTACAGTTACCGCCAACAAAAGTTTTGGTGCCTTTTACCAAACCGTCTTTGATCACATGCATATTGACCGGATCAAGTACGATGATGGCTTCATCATCCATACGTAAGGTCGATGCTGCATCAATCCAGTAACCATTCCAGCCTTCAGCTTTCAGTTTCGGGAAAACCTCAGAGGTATAGTCGCCACCTTGACAGGTAATAATGACATCCATCTGCTTCAGACTGTTAATATCTGATGCATCCATAAGTGCTGGGGCAGTCTTACCACCAAATGCTGGCGCTTCACCGCCTGCATTACTGGTAGAGAAATAAAATGGCTCAAAATGAGCAAAATCATTCTCTTCAACCATACGTTGCATTAGGACGGAACCGACCATCCCGCGCCAACCGACCAGACCTACTCTCATGTCACTTTGCCTCGGTGCGTTAAAAATTCTAAAGGGATTCGAGTGTATCAAAAAGGGACTCAACTGCAAGTGCTACACAATCAAAACATCAATATTCTTGAGCGAAATATCTGCTTTATGATACATACAAAATTGATAACGTCATTTTTCTTTCAGAAAAAATAATAACTTAATTAAGAGCACGCTTTATGATATGGGTTATCCAAATTGTGGCAATCATTGTCATTTGGTTAAGTTTCTGGTCACTGATCCCACGCGATGAATGGTGGATTCGAGGTGCGGATTTTCCACGCTTACAAATTCTGGTCTTGGGCTTTATTGCCTTTGTGCTGTTTTTGGTGGTGGAGCATCCCTGGGCTGTCTTGAATCAGCTGATTTTTGTGGCCCTGATTGCGGCTTTGGCTTATCAGCTAAAAATGGTATTGCCCTATACCTTTATCTGGAAAAAACAGGTCAAGCAGGTCAAACAGGATCAACTGGATCCGCAGCGGCAAATCTCCCTGATTGTTTCGAACGTACTGACCACCAATACTCAATATCATCGACTGATTGAACAGATCCAGACCCATCAGCCAGACTTGGTGTTAACGCTGGAAACGGATCAAACCTGGCAAAATGAACTGTCGGTGATTGAAGCAGATTATCCTTATCGTGTGCCTGTGCCTTTGGATAACCTGTATGGCATGCACCTGTATAGTAAACTGGAACTTCGCAATACCCAGGTCAAGTTTATTTTAAGCGACGAGATTCCGTCCATTCATACCACAGTGATTTTAGGCTCAGGACAGCCGGTGCAGCTGTACTGCCTGCACCCGAAACCACCGAGCCCAACTGAAGCCAAGGATTCTACTTTACGTGATGCGGAATTGTTAATTGTCGGGGATCAGATCAAAGATTTAGATGAAAGTTGCATCGTCATGGGGGATCTGAATGATGTGGCCTGGTCTCGTACTACGCGGCTGTTTCAGCGCATTAGCGGACTGCTGGATCCACGCGTCGGACGTCATTATGTAAACACCTTTCATGCAGATTATCCTTTTTTTCGCTGGTCGCTCGATCACGTATTTCACAGTACCGATTTTGCTCTGGTCCATATGGAGCGTCTGCCCCATATCGGTTCTGATCATTTTCCGGTTTTTCTGGTTTTACAAACCGGTCGGGTCTTTGAGCATATTCAGGAAGAATTGGAGCAAACCGATGAAGATGAGCAGGAAGCACAAGAGGCCATAGAAGAGGGGATTCAGAAAGCAGAGAAAGAGGAAAAAATAGTGACCGATGAAATTGCCATGGCTTATAAAGATGGCGGCAAAATCTCTTAACTTTTTAAGAGAAAAGTGTAAGAGATTGCTTACATCAGTTTGCGCTTCTTGCGGATGGGCAATCATGAGCAATCCAGGTATTCTAGGTTTATCAGCACAGGGAGTCGAGAAAGGATATTCTCATAAGGAAGACGAAGCTGAATGAAAACATCATGGATATGATGCTGAAAGGGAAATCACAAAAAATAGAACCAATTATAATAGATGAAAGCACAACCTCATTAACCCGGGTTTTACAGGATGTAGAACCCGGGTTAAATTATTTTCAGAGTGAATTTTTTAAATATTTAATTGATTATTAAAGATAATTTTAGGTTTAAAGCTATATTTTACAGTGCAGAATGGAAAATGTTATTGCCAGTGATGACTCAGTGAATGGATCAGAAATACTTCAGCTCTATCGTGCCAATCCATGGTCTGGTCACTGCACGTATAAATGGTCAGCTGGTCGGACTGGCGAATGCGATTTCAGATGGCTCTCTGGGGGTGTATTTCCCACACTTATTGATTGATCCGGACTGGCAACGACAAGGCATTGGTCGGCGGATCATGCAAAGTATGCTGCAATATTATTCAGGATTTCATCAGCAGATTTTAGTGGCCGATCAGCAGACAATAGGAATTTTATCAGGCTTTAGGCTTCACGCGTGCGGGACTAACGGAAGCTATGTAGATCTATCAAGGTACAGATCATCAACAGGATTTTAAACTGTAGGAGCTGTAGCGATTTAAAGTCCGCGATCAAACAGATTTAGTAAATTTCCTTATAACCTTCAGGGCGAGTTTTAAAACGGCGGTGGAACCACATATATTGGGTCGGTGCGATGCGTAGCTGCTGTTCAATTATCAGATTCACGCGAGTAGCATCCTCAACTTCATTCTCACTAGGGAAATTCTCCAGTGCCGGTTCAATCAGTACATGGTAGCGTGGATTTTTGATATCGCCATGACGATAGAAATATAAAGGAATCGCGGCAGCTTTGGTCATTTTTAACAAACGACGGTGCGCGGTGACGGTTGCCGCCGGTACACCAAAGAAAGGTGCCATCACCCCTTGTTTTAAACCATAATCCTGATCCGGACTGTACCAGATTGCATGGCCTTTTTTCAGATTACGTACCAGACCGCGCATATCATCATGATCAATCTGATGGGCATAAATCGTGGCGCGACAACGGTAAATCAGCATGTCCAAAAGTGGATTATTCTGTGGGCGATACACCACATCCGGTTCAAAATATTGTGCACACAGATATCCACCAGCATCCAGTAAGGTCGAATGGGTGCCTAGTAATAGCATACCCCGGCCTTCGGCTTGAGCATTCTGAATATGTTCCAGTCCTTCAATACTGACGCGATCCTGAAACCATTTCGGACTGTACCAGGCATTTAAGGTCTCAAAAACCCCCAGCATTTGATCGATAAAAACCTGACGCGCATTGTCCTGTATCTGCTCGGCAGACCATTCAGGAAAACAGACTTCCAGATTGCGCAGTGTGGTGTCGCGACGTGAGGGCAGATACTTAAAAGACAGATGGCCCAGCAGATAGGCCAGACGATACTGAATGGCCCACGGTAAAATCGCCAAAATCATCAGGAAAATAATACCCAGCCAATTGCCCCAGTATCGAGGTAACAGGAATGACCATTGAAATTCGCCGGGTTGATATGCAGGCTGGGTACTCATAGAACAATATAGGGCTAAAAGATTAAGTGCAGTCTAACAGAGAAGATTCTTGAAATAAAAAAAGCATCTGTACGAATACAGATGCTTGAGCAAATACTCGTGGAATATTTAACCGTTGCTAAGATTATCCAGCTCTTCCCAACGTTCCAATTTTTCCAGTAACAATTCATCAATTTCTGATAAACGCTGAGACAGTTGCATGGCTTTATCGGAATCACTGACAAATAAAGAGCCATCAGCCAGTTGTGCATTGATCTCGGCTTGCTCTTTTTCCAGCGCTTCCATTTCAGCCGGAAGTTGCTCGAGCGCGCGTTGATCTTTGTAGCTGAGTTTGACTTTTTTGGCAGCAACGGGTGCGGCTTCAGCTTTGGCCATGGCTTTTTTCACGGCACTTTTTTGATCGACCACGGTCTGATCTGGACGCTGTTCAAGATAATCCTGATAACCACCGACATATTCGTCGATATTGCCTTTACCATCAAAGACCCAGGTCGATGTCACCACGTTATCCATAAAGGCACGGTCATGCGAGATCAATAACAAGGTGCCTTTGTAGCCACCGAGCATTTCTTCCAGTAACTCTAAGGTCACCATATCCAGATCGTTGGTTGGCTCATCCATCACAATCAGGTTCGATGGTTTCAGCAACAGTTTTGCCAATAAGATACGGTTGCGTTCACCACCAGACAACGCTTTGACTGGGGTACGTGCACGTTCTGGCGAGAACAGGAAGTCTTGTAAATAGCTATAGATATGACGACGGTTACCATTCACATCCACGTGGTCAGAGCCTTCAGAAACGTTATCTTTGACCGACTTTTCCAGATCCAGTGCATTACGCAGTTGGTCGAAATAGGCTACTTCCAGCTGTGTACCGGTTTTCACCGTGCCGCCATGCTCAAGCTCGCCCAGAATGGCTTTAATCAGTGTGGTTTTACCGACACCGTTATCACCGACCAGACCGATACGGTCACCGCGTAAAACCAGTGCCGAGAAGTTGTTAATGATCGGTGCATTGTCACCGAATTTCACACTCAGGTTCTCAATCTCAAAGACCAGTTTGCCGGAACGGTTGGCATCCTGAGTCGCCATCGCCACTTTACCTTGTTGCGAACGGCGCGCTTTGGATTCTTCACGCAGTGCTTTTAGAGCGCGAACACGACCTTCGTTACGGGTACGGCGTGCTTTGATGCCCTGACGGATCCAGACTTCTTCTTCAGCCAGCTTTTTATCAAACAACGCATTCTGCTTTTCTTCAGCTTCCATTTGCATGGCTTTGAGTTCTAAGTAACGTGAATAGTTACCTTCATAACTGCGCAATTGACCACGATCCAGTTCTACAATACGGGTGGCGATGCTATCGACAAAGGCACGGTCATGCGAAATGAATAACAGAGTTAAATTGTTTTGATCGAGCAGGAATTTTTCCAGCCACTCGATACTTTCAACATCTAAATGGTTGGTCGGTTCATCCAGTAATAAGACATCTGGCTGAGTCAGCAAGGCACGTGCTAATAGGACACGACGCTTACGACCACCCGACAAATCGGCAAGATCTGCATCTGGGTCCAGCCCCATTTTGCTTAAAATCGAATTGACCTTGGTTTCCAGCGCCCAGCCATCGAGCTGGTCCATTTTGTGTTGCAGATTACCCATGCGGTCACAAGCGTCCATATCGCCCAGTACACAGGCTTCACTGGCTGCATGGTAGGCACGCAAAACTTCCGACGCTTCACCGGCACCGTCAGCCACGATATCCGCCACTCGGCCTGAGTCCATCGGTACATCTTGCGCCAGCATCGAAATCGTGATGCCATTTTGTAATGAAACTTCGCCGCTATCCGGCAGTAAACTTCCTTCAATCAGCTTAAGTAAGGTAGACTTACCCTCACCATTACGGCCAATCAAACACACTCGTTCGCCGCGCTCCAAGTTAAAATTCGCGCCGTTGAGCAGGGCGGGTCCACCAAACGCAAGTTGGACATCCCTAAGGGTAATATAGGCCATAATGTTTCCTGAAATCCCCAATGAGGACTTTAAATGACTAAACAACAAAATCTAAATGATCAGGCGTCATTTTCCGCACCCATTGAAGATTTGCAAGTGCGAATTGCATTTTTAGACGATTTAGTTGAACAGTTGAATGATCAGGTGGCTAAACAGACTCTGGAAATTGCCGATCTGAAAAAGCAAATGAGCCTGTTATATCAACGTGTTGAGTCCTCAGACCGTTCTGAAGGAATTGCGGATTTTGATCCGGTTGCTGATCGTCCGCCACATTATTAATTTGCAAGCAATCATTTAATAAAACCCTTATATGCGATAAGGGTTTTTTTATTACAGCTGCTATTTCACCGATGATTCGATTCATTTAATCAGCTCTCAGCCTGGAATCTAGCGATTTCTGACCTGCTTGCAGCAAGATCAAATATGTAATCTTCCACTCGGTTGGAATCTGGTAAATCCGCTGCAACCTGAATATTCACCATGAAATTATTTGACCTTTCACTCACTTCCTACTCTAATACTGGCTTTCAGGTACATTTCAGAAGCTTGTCCCATGCATCCAAAAGTTGTTCTACTCGACCTCGAAAATAATTTTCCGACGGCCAAGTTACTGCGTGAAATTGTGACGCATTATTCCAGCCTGTATCTGTTTAATTGTGCCGGAACATTTGAATTTTCATTAGAAGATTTAACCGAGCTGGCCGGCTGGATTGCGAGTGGACAGATCATCATTCTGGATACACCTGAATCGCCCCAGAAAGAATATGAATATGCGGTCATTGTCGGTCAGCTGATGGCGTTGTTGGAGCCGGAAACCGAAGTCGAGTTGATCTCGGCGATGGACAGCAGCGAGATGTTGCAGCAGATGCTGCAAGCCTCTGATATTAAATGTAGCCTGATTCAGATTCAGCCCGATGAAGTCTCTATTCCAGCAGAGCATGTTAAAAATTACCTGCCTAGTCTGGAGGCGATCCGCAACAAACCGGCCTTGCAACTGGTGAAAAAGTACTGTGATGCTCTAGGGAAAATGAGTGGTAAGCCAAATACCTTGGAAACCTTAAAAAATTCAGTTGCCAATATTCTGCACGTCATGCCCGTGAAGGCCCAGCATGTGGTCGGCATGCTGATTAACCTGAAAATTGTCAAACGCTATGATGAGCAGATCAGCTTCCGTAAAAAAGTCCTGAAACAGTGGCTACAGCTCAATCTGGATGAACAAGATCCGCTTGAAAATCCAAAACTGGATCAGGTCATGTCCCGGCTCAAAGTTGATGATGCTCCAGTTGAAGCATTGCAAACTCCAATTCAGTCAGCCCAGCAAGACCTGTTTAAAAACTTTAACCGGATTGATCCAGTGCAACTGGAAGTCGCACGTAAACTGCGCGAACTTCAGGGCGACAAACCCAAGGATATTTATGAATTACGTGATTTGCTAGAGCAGCTCTTTCCTCAATCGGATATCCGTCTGCTGCTGAAAGAGCTAATTGAGAAGGGTTATATTTACTGGAATGGTCACGAAGTTTTATATAGTCATGAAATGTTCTTGAATTAATTTTATCGTGCAAACTTGCGTTTTATATTGTGCTTATGCAACTCTAATAATAGAACATAAAGGTTGAACTATGGAAAACACTGGAATTTGGGTAGCGGTGATCATCATCATTTTTGTCATGGGGTCAATTTTTGGCTTACGTGTCAGCCCAAGAGAAAAAGCGCTTGGCATCATGCGTGACAAAGCCCGCAAAATGGGTCTGCATCCACGTTTGGTGGTTGCACCCGACTGGACCAAAATTCCAAAGGCCACTGAAAGTCGTGCCAGTATGGTTGCGTACTACAGCGTACTCATGCCAGATGCGCGTTTACCCTTGATGCGTGCCCGTGTTGTCGATAATAAACTCGAAATTGTGCAGGGTGATGAGAAATTTAAAGATTTTCCCATTGCATTAAAAGGCATTTATGCTATTGATATGCAGGCCAACTGTGTCGGATTGTATTGGGATGAACATGCTGATTTAAGAGCAGCCCAACTCAACGATATCAAAGCACTATTACACGCTTTGGCTGAACTTTAATTTAGAAATAAACAGGATTAACGGTTAATTATGGCGAACGCTCCTCGGTCCACATCAAAAAGCAGCACAGCAAAGTCTCCCGACGCTGGAAGTAAGCGTGCCTTAGTGATTGTGGAGTCGCCTGCAAAAGCGAAAACAATCAATAAGTACCTTGGTCCAAACTACATCGTAAAATCATCAGTCGGTCATGTCCGTGACTTGCCAACAGGCGGCTCTGCCAAATCGACAGAGAAAAAGCCGGCGACACGCACCAAACTGACAGATGAACAGAAAGCTGAAAAATCACAGAATGCGTTGATTAACCGCATGGGTGTCGATCCGGAACATGACTGGAAAGCCAAATACGAAGTGCTTCCTGGCAAAGAACATGTGGTTGCCGAACTGAAAAAACTGGCAGCGCAAGTCGATGAAGTCTATCTGGCAACGGATATGGACAGGGAAGGGGAAGCGATTGCCTGGCATTTAAAAGAAGTGATTGGCGGCGATGAGTCACGTTATCAACGTGTGGTCTTCAACGAAATTACCAAAAATGCCATTCAGGAAGCCTTTAAGCATCCTTCACGTCTGGACACCAATAAAGTCAATGCCCAGCAGGCACGCCGTTTTCTGGACCGCGTGGTCGGCTTCATGATTTCACCACTCTTGTGGGAAAAGATTGCCCGTGGCCTGTCAGCCGGCCGTGTACAGTCGGTTGCGGTGAAACTGGTGGTTGAGCGCGAACGTGAAATTCGGGCCTTTATTCCTGAAGAATACTGGCAGGTGTTTGCCGATACCAAATCGAAAAAAGATGACATCCGTCTGGAAGCAGTCAAGCAACATGGCAAGACTTTAAAGCTTCGTAATAAAGACGAAACGGATGCACTTTTAAACCTGATTAAAGATGCGGATTATACCGTTTCTGCCCGTGAAGATAAGCCAACCAAAGTCAATCCAAGCGCGCCCTATATCACGTCAACGTTGCAACAGGCGGCCAGTACCCGTCTCGGTTTTTCTGTGAAGAAAACCATGATGCTGGCACAGCGCCTGTATGAAGCCGGTTTCATTACCTATATGCGTACCGACTCGACCTTCCTGAGTGATGATGCGGTAAGCATGGTCCGTGGCCATATCGAATCAGAATTTGGTGAGAAGTACCTGCCGGCCAAACCCAACCGCTATGGCAATAAAGCCGGCGCGCAAGAAGCGCATGAGGCAATCCGTCCATCTACTGTGAGTCTCAAAGGTGACAGTCTGGTCGGTGTGGAGCGTGATGCACAGCGTCTCTATGACTTGATCTGGCGCCAGTTTGTGGCCTGTCAGATGACACCGGCTGAATACCTGTCTTCAACCATTTTAGTCAATGCCAATGGCGTAGAACTGAAAGCCAAAGGCCGGACGCTGGTCTTTGATGGTTTTACCCGGGTGCGTGGTGCCAACAAAGCGGATGACGATATTCTATTACCGGCAGTGAAAGTCGGTGAAGTGCTGAAACTTCAGAAGCTTGATCCATCTCAACATTTCACCAAGCCACCAGCTCGTTTTACTGAAGCCTCACTGGTCAAAGAACTCGAGAAAAAAGGCATTGGCCGTCCATCGACCTATGCTGCAATTATCTCGACCATTCAGGATCGTGGTTATGTGAAGCTCGATAACCGTCGTCTCTTTGCCGAGAAGATGGGTGAGATCGTCACCGACCGTCTGGATGAAAACTTCAATAACCTGATGAACTACGCCTTTACCGCAGATCTTGAAGGTCAGCTGGATAAGGTGGCAGATGGTGAACGTAATTGGAAAGAGCTGTTAGACAGCTTCTACGGCGATTTCAAGCAGCGTTTGACTACGGCACAAGGTGAGAACGGTATGCGCCGTAATCAGCCAGTGGAAGTGGATGCGGTACATTGTAAAGAATGTGAGCGCCCAATGCAGATTCGTACCGGAACCACAGGCGTTTTCCTGGGCTGTTCTGGTTATAACCTGCCACCGAAAGAACGTTGCAAGGGAACCTTGAACCTGACCCCAGTCGAGTCTTTGGCTGCACTGTCTGATGATGATGCGGCCGAAACCGCTGACCTGATGTCGAAGAAACGTTGTCCGGTGTGTGAAACGGCAATGGACAGCTATGTGATTGATGGCGGTCGTAAACTGCATGTTTGTGGCAATAACCCGGACTGTGATGGTTATGAACTCGAAGAAGGAGAGTTCAAGATCAAAGGTTATGATGGCCCAACCATTCCATGCGACAAATGTGATGGCGAAATGCAGCTTAAAACGGGTCGTTTTGGTCCATACTTCGCCTGCAACAGTTGTGACAATACCCGTAAAGTATTAAAGAGTGGTCAGCCGGCACCTCCGCGTGTCGATCCGATCAAGATGGAACATTTGCGCTCGACCAAGCACGATGACTTCTTTGTGCTGCGTGATGGTGCGGCCGGTTTATTTTTGGCTGCCAGCAAGTTCCCGAAAGTACGTGAAACACGGGCACCGAAAGTTGCCGAGATTCGCTCTGTGGCTGAACAGCTAGATCCGAAATATCAGTTTATCTTGCAAGCGCCTGATGCAGATCCGGAAGGTAACCCGACTTTGGTGAAATTCAGTCGCAAGAACCAATCGCAATATATTGGCTCTGAAAATGCGGAAGGCAAGCAAACCAAATGGTCTCTGGTTTACCAGGATGGAAAATGGGTTGAAGCCTAAATAAAGTTTAAACTTGAAAAAAATGCTGACGAAAGTCGGCATTTTTTATTTATGATGTGTCGATATTTTAAAAAAAATAAATAAGGTTGCTTGGGGATATGTGGAAAAAGATTCGGATTCTGATTTTATTAAGTATTTTATTGATCGTTGCAGTCAATGCCTATCGTGATCAAAATCAGAACTGGTCAAAGCCGGTCATGGTTCTGTTGCATCCGATTAATGCAGATGGATTACCGACCACACAGCAATACATCCAGCAACTGTCAGTTCAGGATCTAGAAACGGCAAGAGACTTTCTACAAAAATCAGCACAGCAATATCGGAATCAACCCACTTATTTTTATTTTAATTTGGGTCGTGAGCTTAAAGTTTTACCGCCTAAAGTCCCTGAGCAGGCCTCAATTTTCGATACTGTTGTATGGAGTTTAAAGTTTCGATTTTATGCCTGGAAACAGCAACAAAGTTCGGACCCTTCTGCCAGTCTGACCCTGTTTTTAAATTATTATGATCCGGCACAAACCCGGCAATTAAAGCATTCAACTGCCTTGCAAAAAGGCCGGATTGGTTCGGTCAACCTGTTTGCCTCTCAAAAGCAGTCTGAACAAAATAAAATTGTTTTGGTACATGAGTTACTGCATGCCTTTGGTGCCAGTGATAAATATGATCTGGCCACAGGTCAGCCGATTTATCCAATAGGTTATGCATTTCCAGATCAGCAACCTGTGTTCCCACAAGCCAAGGCAGAACTGATGGCAGGACATATCCCGCTGTCCGAAACCACGAGTAAAATGCCGGGATCTCTGGATCAGACCCTGATTAATGAGATCACAGCAATTGAGTTGGGCTGGAAATAAAGACTTGTAGATTCTCTTGGATTTATCCAGAATCTAGACTTTATTGATAGATAAAAATAACCATATGCCGCTTACTTTTGTTCTTGCTCCAGATTCCTTTAAAGAAAGTATGAGTGCTGAACAAGCCTGTCAGGCCATGCAGCGTGGCATTCAAAACGTGTTGCCTGATGCTTTGTGCATTCATGTTCCTATGGCGGATGGAGGGGAAGGCACTGTCGATACACTGATCTCAAGTTCAAAAGGACAGCGCATTCCCTGTGAAGTGACCGGCCCATTGCCTGATCAGCGCATCCAGACGTATTTTGGCGTAATTGATGCAGGAAAAACCGCAATCATTGAAATGGCCAAAGCCAATGGCATAGATCTGCTGGAAGCTGCAAGGCGTAATCCTCTGCTGACCTCAACCTGTGGCACAGGAGAAATGATCAAGTCTGCGCTCGATTTAGAGGCCAGTAAAATCATCATTGGCTTGGGTGGCAGTGTGACGAACGATGCCGGTGCGGGAATGGCACAGGCTTTAGGCGCTCGGTTTTTAGATGCCCAAGGATTAGAAATACAGGCTTGCGGTGGAAACCTAGATCAAATCATAGCAATTGATTTATCCGAACTGGATTCACGGCTGGCGGATATTGAAATTATCATTGCATCGGATGTGAATAATCCGCTGTGTGGACCCAATGGTGCTTCAGCGATCTTTGGCCCACAAAAAGGTGCGACACCGGAAATGGTCAAGCAACTGGATCAAAACCTCAGTCATTTCGCCGATCTGGTTGCTCGGCACATTGGACGTGATCATCGTCATGTTGCAGGTGCGGGTGCGGCAGGTGGACTCGGTTTTGGCTTAATGGCATTCACAGCTGCTTCTATTCGATCAGGTGTGGAACTCATCATTCAGCAGACAGATTTAGCCAATAAAATAGCTCAAGCCGATTATGTTCTGACTGGTGAAGGCAAGCTTGATCAGCAAACTAAATTAGGCAAAACCCCATTTGGCGTGGCACAAGTAGCACAAAAATTCAATAAACCGGTGCTTGCATTTGCTGGACTGGTGGGGGATGGGATTGAGTCACTATATGAGTCTGGATTTAGTCAGATTATCGGGATTAATCCACCAGATTGTAGCCGGGAAGAAGCCTTAAAAAATGCGGAAGTGAATCTGGAAAAAGCAGTGTCCAAAACAATTAAAAATATTGAGGAACAGCGTATTTAGTTTTCTTTTACAAGATCGTCATTGCTGCACAAGCTTTACGTAATGGCAGATAATAATGCATAAGCAGATCTTGCTTTTCATGAATGAGAAGCACTGCTTCGCAAGGTAACAAAAATCCTTTGCTGGATTGAGGAAATATCCCTCTATCTCAATCCAGCAGACGGCATCCATGCTGTCGACCCTCTAGCAAACAAATCAAGAGATAAAATTTGCTGCTGTTTCAGGGCGGATGAAAAGCCATAATTATAAGAGCGATCTGCTAAACTACAGCCATCCACAAAACGATGAGTGAAAATGAGTTTAGCCAACCTGATTGATGAATTAAATCCCCAACAAAAGCAAGCAGCGACCACAGAAGCAAAACACAGTTTGGTGCTGGCCGGGGCAGGTTGTGGCAAAACCAAAACCATCGTGGCACGCGCAGCTTACTTGATTGAGCAGGGTGTGCCTGCCAACCAGATTCAGATTCTGACTTTTACCCGCCGTGCAGCCAGTGAAATTGTGGCGCGTGTCGAACTGGCACTTGGTGAAGAAGCCAAGGGACTGCGAGCCTCGACCTTTCATACCTTTTGTATGTATCTGCTGCGCCGTATTCCGAAAGCTTTTGGTCTGGAACAGTTTTCGATTATTGATCGTGATGATCAGTTGATGATGTTCCGTCTGATTCGGGGTCGTGATGACAAAAAAAATCCCAATCATCTGCCCAAGCCACAAGAACTCTGCGATTTATATTCCTTTGCACGTAATACTCGGCAGAAGCTCAGTCTCGCGCTGGAAAAGCAGATGCCGGAATATTTGGCGCTGAAAGATCAAATTGCCGAGATCATGAAGGAATATGAAGCACGCAAACAGGCGCGCAGTTTTCTGGATTATGACGATATTCTGGCGGTGGTGGCGACAGCTTTGGCACAATCAGAAGGCTTGGTCGATTATGTGGCTTCAATCTGTCGACATATGCTGGTCGATGAAATGCAGGATACCAATCCATTGCAATGGGCTTTGTTGGAGCCACTGAAAGACCGGATTAGCCTGTTCTGTGTCGGTGATGATGCTCAATCGATTTATGGTTTCCGTGGTGCCGATTTTGAAAATATTCATCATTTCAAAGAACGGGTACCAGATGCGCAGATTTTTAAACTGGAAAAAAACTACCGCTCGACCCAGGAAATTCTGGATCTGTCCAACTGGCTGCTGGATCAGTCTGAAATCAAATATGACAAACGTCTGGAAGCTTATCGTGGCGAGGGCCTAAAGCCGCGCATGCATATATTTCCGAATGAGTTTGATGAAGCCAAATGGATCGCAATTGATATTAAAGAGCGTCATTATCTACAGGGCAGCAAATGGGGCGAACATATGGTACTGGTGCGTTCCAGTTTTGCCGCGCGGCATATTGAAGCAGCCTGTATCGCGGCCAATGTACCGTATCGATTTATTGGCGGTATGAAGCTGCTGGAAACGGCACATGTCAAAGATTTGCTCAGCATGCTGCGTGTGGTCGCCAATCCGCTGGATGATATCGCCTGGATGCGTTTCTTGACCCTGTGGAATGGTGTCGGTGATGTCGGTGCAAGCAAGCTGGCGCAACACATTCTGCTGGAACCTGAAATCGATAAAATCTCCGATAAACTGGAGAAATTTGGCAAGATACCTCTAAATGCGATTCTGATCATGAAGCAGATGAGCGTGCTGAAAGGCGAAGTGCAGGCTTGTGTCAGTCTTGCGATTCAGGCAATTGAAACACAACTGGCAGAGAACTATAAAAAAGACTGGCCACGTCGTCAGGGTGATTTTGAACTGGTGAAACAACTGGCCTCCAAGCACTCACAGCTGAGTGAATTTTTAGAGGAATATGTGCTCGATCCAGTGTCGATTTCGGAAATTGAACGCCAGTCCGATCATGATGTGGTGACGCTGATTACCATTCACTCGGCAAAAGGTACCGAGCAAAATGTCTGTTATGTGGCCAATGTTACGCCGGGGAATTACCCGCATGCACGTGCTCAGGGCGACTTTGATGATGTCGAAGAAGAGCGTCGTGTGCTGTATGTAGCACTGACCCGGGCAAAAAATGAATTAATTCTGACCAAACAGAACCTGAATCATTGGGCGCGGGAAACGGTCGATGAGCAGGGGCGTAAAGTCGAAAGTTATTTCCTGAATGATCTCACCCGGCATTTATGCACTACAGAAACCCATTACAAAACCCGGCAGCAAACCGTCAAAAGTGCCTTGATTGAACGTCAATCGATTAATTTAGATTTTGGCATTGATCTCGATTAAACTATAGCAAAGTTGTTGCATACAAAAAGTAGAGTAGGCGCGTGCTTTTTGATATTTTTTGCCTATCTTCTTAAGGTTATCAGATGAAAATTTTAGTTCGTAATTTAGAACGTACGGTCACAGAAGCCGAGTTGCTGAAGTTGTTCCAGGAATATGGCACAGTGAATACTTGTACTTTGGTGCTCGATGCGGCAACCGGGAAATCAAAAGGTTTTGCCTTTGTAGAAATGCCGCATGCACGTGAAGCCATCAAAGCCATTAAAGGCCTGAATACTTTGCGTTTGCACGGACATGGAATCCGGGTAAAACAAGCAGAAGATAAGCCCGAGGCTTAAACTGGAAAAGGAGCACTTGATATGCTCCTTTTTTATGGCTGAAATTTAGCCTTGTTGTGCTCATGGTTGTACTCGTGCAGGCAGTTAGATTTTCTGGATTTCAGTACTGGATGGATTCAGTTTAAACATGTTTTGATTGCGAAATGAAAGCGAACCTTTTACTTTATAAAAGCCAAAATTTGTTTAAAACCTTAGGAAATATCAATGACCCGTGTTGCTCGCTATCATGCGGACCGTACCAATCAAAAACTGTATTTTGCCCGTCTTGCCTGTCAGCAGGCAGAGCAAACCGAGCATGTGCAACAGGCTCAGGCACAACGTGAGGCGACTGTGTTTCATTTGCATGGCGCTTTATTGGCATTTTTGCAGGAACTGGTGCGTTACTATCGCCTGAATGATGCCAATCCGACGTTAAAATCGATCGAAGAACTAATGGCAGCCAAAGGCCAGATTTCACCCGAAGTAGCCGTATTACAACACTTATCCAAGAGCGGTTTCATTGCTGAACTAAAACGTGCGTATCGTCTGTGCCAGTATGCGCCTGAACCGAGTACACCGGAACCCGAAGACGAAACCTCCTCAAATCTCATCATTAAAGTCACACAGTCTCCACAAGCATGGTTACCTGATCCTGCTATATTAAGAGAATGGCATCGTGACTTGACACAACTCATCGATGGTTTTCGCAATGAGATGATTGAATTTTAATCGGATCGACCGTACTTGAAATTAGAATTTTTAACCCTATATCAATTACTCTAATGATGCAAAGTGCACCCGGCTCTTTGCCACCATGTTGAACATGGAGGATATATGTCTATAGAACAGTTGAAAGACTTATTTGGTAATCAAGACGCGATTTTAGAACTCGTTCAACTTGAAGGTGGTGCCTTGGCTTTACGCAATGCAGGTTCGCATAAACAGCCTTTGGTCATGATTCAATTTAATGATGAGGTGAAAGCTCTACTTGGAGAGCAGACGCCTGTGATTGCGCAACAGATGATTCAGGCAGCACTCTATGGTTTGCTGGAACAGCAGGTCAATGAATGGCAGGCTGAAGTCGTAGATGAAGAGCCGAAGTATATGAGTTAAGATTACAATGTATTCAAAAGCACACTATCGGTGTGCTTTTTGATTTTAAAGGGTTGGGGAATAAGTTAGATTTTAAGTACGAGCTCAAGGTGAGTTTCAAGAAATGAAAACCTCGTTTCTTTGATTTTACTCCTGATGATTTGAAGTCAGCTTATTACAAAAAATCTTGTGATTATGCATAAAAAAAGTTGCCACATTGGGCAACTTTTTTTATGCAGAGAGATTAATGAGAAGGGGGATGCTGATGCGCAATTTCGATCTGGTTTAAAATATGATTACTCATATTTTTCGCCATTTCTTCTTTGGCATAATACACCGCGCCGATATTATCACGACGGATCGCTTCAGCTTCTTCCTTGCTTTCGGCACAGACCAATACCTGAATTTTCGGATTCAAGGTCTTGGCAATATCTACAATTTTATGAATATCGATGATATCCATAGGGGAAATGACCAGTAAGCGCGCATGTTGAATATGCGCCTGGATCAAAACACCGGCTTCAGTCGCAGCGCCTGAAACCGCGGCAATACCTTTTTCACGCAGATTTTCGACAATATCGCGGTTTTCTTCTGCAATAACCACCTTGATATTTTCTTCCATTAATGAGCGGGTAATACGACGACCCACTTCACCATGACCAATCAGCACCACCTGATCACGCAAGTAATCCTGTGAAACTTCATCGGGTAACATTGCCAATGGATCACCACTGCGTTCCAGTAAGCGTGCCAGGGTCGAGCGTTCCCGAATCCATTTTTGTACCGGTTCAATCGCGGAGAAGATAAAGGAATTAAGAGTGATCGAGATCAATGCACCCGCCAGAATCAGGTTTTGACCTTCTAGTGAAAGCAGATTCAGTGACACCCCAAGTGCTGCCAAAATAAATGAAAATTCACCAATCTGTGCCAGCGAAGCGCCAACAGTCAGCGCGGTATTGATTGGATAGCGGAAGAACAATACCAGTGCCATTGCTGCAAGAGTTTTACCAATCAGAATAATGCCGACGACTGTCAGCACATGGAGTGGCTGTTCCAGTAAAATACGCGGATCAAACAGCATGCCGACAGAAACAAAGAATAAGATTGAGAAGATTTCACGCAGCGGCAAGGTTTCTTGTTCCGCGCGATGACTGAAATCTGACTCTTTCACCACCATCCCGGCAAAGAAAGCCCCCAGCGCCATAGATACCCCAAAAACCTTATAGGCCCCAAAGGCAATCGAGATGGCCGCAGCGACCACAGTCAGGGTAAACAGCTCACGAGAACCCAGACGTGCCACGACTTGGATGATCATCGGCACCAGACGTTTACCAATAATCAGCATAAAGGCAATAAAGCCTGCGACTTTCAGCAGGGTAATGCCTAAAGTGGCCCAGATATTTTCATCGCTCGCACCTTCAAGTGCTTGTCCGCCTAGAAGTAAGGCAGTGGCCGGCAATAATACCAAGGCCAAGACCATGACCAGATCTTCGACCAAAAGCCAACCGACGGCAATCCGGCCATTAATTGAATCGAGCAGACCACGATCACCGAGTGCTTTGAGTAGAACCACCGTACTGGCACAGGATAGGCTTAAACCGAATACGAGCGCAGAGCCAAAGCTCCAGCCCCATAACATCGAGACTCCCACTCCGAGCAGAGTGGCGACTGCAATTTGCAAAATTGCACCGGGCAATGCAATCCGCCGCACCTGCATCAGATCACTTAGCGAGAAATGCATCCCGACCCCGAACATCAGGAACATGACACCTAATTCTGCCAGCTGGTTGGCCAGATGAATATCGCCGACCACACCGGGTGTATTGGGACTAATCAGAATGCCGGCCACCAGATAGCCGATAAGTGGAGGGAGGCGCAGACGTGCAGCGATATAGCCAAAAACCAGGGCTAAGCCAAAACCAACAGCCAATAATATAATGAGTTCTACGTCATGTGGCACTAAATACTCCTTTAGTTAGGTTTGCTGGGAAATAAGCACAAAAAGTGCCAAAACATGTAGAAAGTTTATCAAGTGGGGTAAAAAAAATGCAAAAAAAAACGACCTGAAAGGGTCGTTTTTTTTAAAAAGCCAAAATTATTTGATTTTAGCTTCTTTGAAGATTACGTGTTGACGGATTTTTGGATCAAATTTTTTGATTTCCATTTTTTCCGGCATAGTACGTTTGTTCTTAGTCGTGGTATAGAAATAACCTGTACCAGCTGAAGAAACTAAGCGAATTTTATCACGCATGGTTCAGACTCCTTAGATCTTTTGACCTTGAGCACGTAGGTCAGCAACAACCTTTTCAATGCCCAATTTGTCGATAATACGCATACCTTTAGTGGTTAAACGAAGACGTACAAAACGTTTTTCGCTTTCTAACCAGAAACGGTGGTGGTGCAGGTTCGGCTCGAACCGGCGTTTAGTTTTGTTGTTGGCGTGTGAGACGTTGTTACCAACGACTGGACGCTTGCCGGTAACTTGGCAAACCTTAGACATGGTGTAACTCCATTGATTTAGCCAACAGCAAATCTGTATGGCCAGTCAAAAATAAACGGATTGAAATCATTCAAGGGGCGTTTTATATCAAAAATGCGCTTAAAAGACAAGCGATTTTCGTCAAAACGCAGCACGAGCTATATCGATAGCTCATGCCTTGATCATTTAACGGAGAAGTGTCTTCGAAATCAGCTTGTGAATCGGTTTATTGAACGGCGGCAGAATGTATTTCAAGCTATACAGCTTGGGATTCGACATTACCGAGCGTTCATGCGACAAACTGAAGAAGCCTTCTGGACCGTGATATTTCCCCATACCTGATGCACCGACACCCCCAAATGGTAGATCGTCTTGTGCAACATGGGTTAATACCGTATTTTGCCCGAAATGCCCTGAATGGGTACGCTGTGCGACATAATCGGCACGCGCTTGATCAAAGTCGAAGTAGTATAAAGCAAGTGGGCGTGGACGGCTATTAATAAAGTCGATAACTTCATCAATTTGATCATATTCCATGATTGGCAGCAGTGGACCAAAGATTTCATGCTGCATGATCTGCATGCTTGGTGTGACATTGGTCACAATGGTGGGGGCAATTTTACGCAGATCAGCGGAATTTTCATGGCGCGGATTGATTTCAATAACATGAGCACCCTGTTCACGTGCATCATCCAGATAGCCTTGCAGACGGTTGTACTGTTTGTCATTCACAATCGAGGTGTAATCCTGATTATGGGTGATATCCGGATACATACTTTCTACGCAGGCTTTAAAATGATCAATAAATTCTGCCGTCTTGCCACGAGGCAGGAACATATAGTCCGGTGCGACACAGGTTTGACCGGCATTCCAGAGTTTGCCCACCGCAATCCGCTGTGCGACATCACGCAGATCAATTGATGGATGTACCAGGACTGGAGACTTGCCCCCGAGTTCCAGAATCACCGGAACCAGATTTTCTGCTGCGGCTGCCATCACGGTTTTACCCACAGCAGTCGAGCCGGTAAAAATCATTTTGTCGAAGGCTAGACGACAGAAGGCATCTGAGATCACACCGCCACCATTAACCACTGCGACCAGTTCTTTCGGAAAGGCTTCTGCCAAGGCTTTTTCAAGCACTTCACCAAACGCAGCCGATGCGCTAGAAATCTTGATCATGGCGTGGTTGCCGGCAGCCAATGCACAAATGAGTGGGCCAATGGACAGCAACAATGGATAGTTCCACGGTGCAATAATCCCAATCACGCCCAAAGGCTGATATTGCACCCAAGCTTTGGCCGGTTGATGAATAATGCCGACATGACGCTTGGAGGGTTTCATCCATCGGGTCAAGTTTTTGCTATAATATTTGATATGTTCCAGACAGGTGAGCAGTTCACCAATTTTGGTTTCCCCAATCGAGCGGTTACCATAATCCTGATTAATTGCCTCTGCAAATTGATCTTGATACTTAACTAAGATACGCTTAAGTCGAGCTAAACGATCGATGCGTTCCTTTGCCGTCGGCAAAGGATAGTTTAAGTAAGCATGTTTTTGTTGTGCCAAAAGCTCATTTAAGTATTGGCCATCAAAAAAATGTGGTGTCATTGATATTGTTTTTGTGTGACTGTTCATGCCGCACTACCATTATTCAAAAATCGATTAATTAATTTTTAGAGCAAATACTCTAATTAGTCAAGTGACTTTGTGTGTTAGCCTGCTAATGCACGAACTGAATGGTTATTTTAGGATGTCCCAAACCAAAACCTTAAAAACTAAAGAGCGTATCTTGCAGCTCAGTTTGCAGCTGTTCAATGAACGTGGCGAACGCTCTGTGACCACCAATCATATTGCGGCTGAACTCGGGATGAGCCCTGGTAACCTGTATTATCATTTCCGTAATAAGAATGAAATTATTAAAGAACTGATGGAGGAGTACCAGCAGCAAACTCTGGAAATGCTGGCGCTGCCGGATGATCGTGCTCTGGATGCCAATGACAAGATTCATTATTTTCAGGTACTGAGCAGTCAGCTGTGGGCTTATCGTTTCCTGCATCGCGATGTCTATCATCTGGTCGAAAATAACGAAGATTTCCGCAAGATGTATCCACGCTTTGCCGGCGAGGTGATGCAGCAAGGTCAGAAAATCTATAAGGCTTTTGTGAATGCTGGCTTGATGGACATGACCGATTCAGAAATTGAAGCACTGATCATTAACCTGTGGATTGTACTGACCAACTGGACCAACTTCCTATATATGTCAGGTCATCTGACCGATTCCAATACGCTGGAAGAAAAATGGGTCTGGCAGGCACTCCGTCAAATGGTGTTCCTGGAAGGGGCCTATTTACGCGGTGAAAGCCGTCAAACTTATGAAGGTTTGCTAAATAGCCTGGGTTCTTCGGAACTTTTTGCCAGCCTGTCATCTGCAAAAAACACAGAAGTCGAGTCGCCTATTCAGAATATTTCGGAAACGCGCTAGAATACTCGGCTTATTTTTAATTTAACTGATTAGTGACTTAAACCAACATGAATATGACGACTGCTAACACCGCACGTTTATTGATTACTTGTGAAGACAAGCCGGGCATCGTGCAGGCTGTTTCGAGCTTCTTGTATCATCAAGGTGCCAATATTACTGCGCTTGACCAATATGCGACAGCAGCGCAGGGCGGCCGTTACTTCATGCGCGTTGAATTTGAACTGGATCATCTGCAAAGCCGTAAAGAAAGCATTACCCAGACTTTTGCGGTAAATGTCGCAGAGCGTTATGGCATGCAATGGCGTCTGGCTCTGGTCAGCGATGTGAAGAAAGTCGGTATTTTGGTGTCTAAGGTCGATCATGCCTTGCTTGAGCTGTTATGGCGTCATGCCCGTGGTGGGTTGCCATGTGAAATTACCAAGGTGGTATCGAATCACGAGACTTTACGCGAAGCGGTTGAAAACTTTGGGATTCCATTTGAAGTGGTGCCGGTGACCAAAGACAACAAGCCTGAAGCCTATGCAGAAATTGACCAGTTAATGCAGGGCAATGACCTGTTGGTATTGGCACGTTATATGCAGATTCTAGATGAAGAATTTGTAAGTAAGTGGGAAATGAAAGTGATCAATATTCACCATTCATTCCTGCCCGCATTTGTCGGTGCAAATCCGTATAAGCAGGCGCATGAAAAAGGTGTCAAGCTGATCGGTGCGACTGCACACTATGTTACTGCCGATCTGGATCAGGGTCCGATCATCGAGCAGGACGTAGAACGTGTCAATCATGACTTTACCGTTGAACAGTTGCGTGAACTCGGTCAGGATGTAGAACGTAATGTACTGGCACGTGCAGTGAAATGGCATTTGGAAGACCGTATTATTGTCGATGGCAATAAAACTGTGGTGTTCCAATAAAACTTGCATCCCTATTTAAAAAGGCATACTTTTAGTGTGCCTTTTTTGTTTTGATGCAAAAAAAATCAGTGAAAGGCATGATTAGTAGTTGCAAATGAAAACACTTCTCATTTATTATTGGCGTACTTTAATTGTGCTAACCGATGAGCTTGATTGTTTGTTTCACATCATCTCCTCAAGGTAATAGATTTAATGAGTCAAGTTGCTGCTCCCATGCCACCTACACCGCCCAACAAGATGAAAAAGAAAGTCATCTCGATTCTGGCGGCCGTGTTCGTCGGACATGTGGGCCTATTGTGGGCAGTGAGCCAGATGGACGCACCGGAGCTCAAGCCTGTAGAGAAAGAGCCGCTTAAAGTGCGCTTTGTAAAATTGCAGGAAGCACCAAAACCTTTACCGCCAAAGCCGAAGGCCGAGCCACAAAAAGAGCCGCCTAGGCCCAAAGAAGTCAAAATTGTAGATAAACCGCTGCCACCACCACCAAAAAAAGTTGAAAAAATAGAACAGGTGAAGAAGGCAGAAGCACCTAAAGTCGTGAAAGCACCACCCGTTGAAGCTAAACCAACCCCAAGTCCGGTGGTACCGACAGTGGTCACCGAAACCAAAGTGCAACCGGCACCAGCTCCAGTCGCGCCACCTGCGCCTGTAGCACCGCCAGCACCTGCTGCGCCGCCATCACCAAAAAGTGTCTCGATTGGGGGTGGAGTGAGCTGGCAGCGCGCACCGAAAGTTTCCTTGTCTTCAGGTGAGTTAAGAGCGACTTGTTCGATGGTAGTCGATGTGGCGGCAAATGAGCAGGGTAAAGTGGTTTCTGCAACTGCACGAAATTCAAGTTGTAGCTCGGCAGTGAACCGTAAAGTTGAAGCAGCGGTACGCCGCGCGCAACTAACCAAATATGTGGAAAATGGTGTGGCTTATCCAACCCGGGTTGAGCAGCCTTTCGATTTTCAAATTACCAAATAACGGCTAACCCATTAGGAGTTCGAAGATGAACTTTTCAGTTTATTGGCAACACGCTGATGCAGTCAGTAAAACGCTGTATTTCGTGTTATTGGCAATGTCGATTGCGACATGGACCATTTTTGTGCTGCGTTTGATGGGCACTCGCCAGCTTAAACAAGTTGCTTATACCCAGCTGTCTCAAGCATTGGAGCAACTGAAAACCAAACTGGCTCCTTTGGGCTTTGAACAGCGTAAGGCAGTGGCAGAACAGGCATTGTTACGTCAGATTTCAGCAGAAAAAGCCAATGCCGAAAAAGGTGTATCAGTTCTGGGTACGATTGCTTCGATTTCACCATTTGTCGGTTTGTTTGGTACCGTGTGGGGTATTTTCCATGCGCTGGTTGCAGTGGGTAAAAGCGGTCAGGCTGGTCTGGCACAAGTGGCAACCCCAGTCGGTGAAGCCTTGATCATGACGGGTCTAGGCTTAGCCGTCGCGATTCCTGCGGTACTGGCTTATAACATCTGTGTGCGTTTCAATCGTGGTTTGGCGCATGAGTTACAAGATCAGGCACATGGCTTGTTGATTGACACCATGTTGCAACAGGAATCTGCTGCAAAAAAGTCTGATGAAAAAGTAACACAACAGAGTTTCGTGGGAGGTCAAGCTTAATGGCTTTTCAACTGGGTGAAGACAACGATGTAGGTATGAATGAGATGAACCTCATTCCCCTCATCGACATTATGTTGGTATTGATGATCATCTTCTTGGTGACAGCGACCGTTGCGAACCCATCAATTCCATTAACCTTGCCACAAACCACTGCGGAGATTATTGATCTGCCGCCTGAAAATGTCACAATCAGCATCAATGCGGAAGGTGAGATTGCCTGGAATGGCAATGTCCTGACCCTAGACGAATTGCAGACCCGTTTTAATGAAGCAGGTCAGACCGAACGTCAGCCGACGATTGTGCTGAAAGCAGATAAAGAATCCCGTTATGACACGGTAGCTCAAGTCATGTCGCGTGCGAGTGGAGCCGGACTCAGCGATATTGCCTTTGCAACCGATAACTAAGATTCAGCTAACAAAAAAAGCGACTGATTTCAGTCGCTTTTTTTATCCCCATTTTTTATGCAAATTAATGGGTTTTTAACAAAGTCATAAATTTACTGCGTAATTTATTCAGTTTTGGCGGAATGGCAAAATTGCAGTAACCTTGGTTTGGGTTTTTCGCAAAGAAATTTTGGTGATATTCCTCAGCAGGATAGAAGGTCGGCATCGGGCTGAGTTCAGTCACAATATTCAGGCCTTCATTTTTTAAAGCATCCATGGCTGCTTCTGCCTGAGTTTTTTGTTCAGCATTCAGATAATAAATCACGGAACGATATTGGGTACCGACGTCATTGCCCTGACGGTTCAAAGTGGTTGGATCATGCGTCGCAAAAAACACCTCAAGGAGCTGGGCATAGCTGATCTGGTTTTCGTCGAAATCAACCAGAATAACTTCAGCATGGCCGGTTTCACCGCCGCACACGGCCTCATAATTTGGCTCAGGGGTATGACCGCCGGCATAGCCACTCAGGACTTGCTGAACGCCCTGAATTTGTAAAAATACCGCTTCGGTACACCAAAAGCATCCACCACCAAAAAGTGCTTGTTGCATGGCTGATTCCTCATTCGATTGAACTGGGCTGATGGTTAAATCCTGGCCCATCAGTATGAAAGATAAAAAAAGCCCGCCAATACAGGCTTTTTGTAGGGAAGTCTTAACGTGGCTGAACTGCACTTTCCAGCTGAATTAACACATTACCATGACGATCCAATAGTTTTAGGGTTTTACCAAATACCTGATAATGCGTCACCTTGGCTAAAGCTTCATTAAATTTTTGATCAAGCTGATCATTATGCATACAGGCCATGCGTGTTGTTGCCATCTGGCTTAAATTCAAAGTATCTTTGCCCGCCGTATAGCTGCCCATGATCCGGTTACAACCATCTGAACCGGAAACACGCTGGGTGCTGGTATCAAATTGCAGACTTGGAAGATGAGGTGCAGTAGCTGCGGTCTTGATTTCAGTATTGCCAATCTGTGTGGCAATCCAGGTGCGATTTTGCAAAAGTTGTAAATGATTCGTGGTTTGTGTAGTGGCGGTATTCGGCACGGTCTCGCAGCCCATTACAGCCAATACCGAGCCTAATAGGGCAATTGCAGTTAATTTTTTTAGCATGAAAGATACTCTGATTATTGACTAGCTATTTGTATATAAACAAAAAAATGATCCGGGTTCCAGTTGATTTTGTATCTTTATTTACAGTAATAAAACGCCAGTTAATGTGTCTGAGGTGCAGGCAGGCCTTGACGAAGTCGCTGCGAATATTCCTGGCTGGACAGATCGGCGCTCTGTTTGACTCGTGGATTCACATGCGCCCGTTGGTACCAGGTGTGCATATCCCAGGATTGATCCAGCACTTTCAGATCATAGAGATAATTCGGTAAATAGCCGGACGCTAACAGTCGATAATCTGAAGGCAATTGTTGTTGCGATACTGCCTGAACCATATCAAAGACCAGAGTGGTGCAATTACTGGTCAGGGTGTTATACCACTTGGGTTCTCTGGCCAATTCATCGGCCTGGGCCAGATATTCTTTGAATAAGGCTTTGGCCTGAGCTTGGGGCATATTCACCGGAAAGAAATACACCTGCTCCCCGCGAATATTACTACGCGTATACACAATATCTTTTTCGTCCGATGCCACCAGACTCAATTCATATTTACGGAAAAACCCACCAATTGCAGAAAACTCTTCATGTTTTTCCTTGCGGATTTCAATCGAGAAAGTGAGAGGTTTTTGATTGGCAAAATCGAAGCTGACCAACGTGTGGGCAATTTTCGGACCCATCCAGTAGGAGGTAATGATATTCACCCCGCTAATCTGGTTCAGGTCAAAACTGCGGCTTTCCCAACGTTCGATATAACGACCATCAGCTTGCCAGTCAAAGTTCCGGATATTGTGCAGGGTGACCTGATCGTCTTGTTGTTCATAGTGCAACAACTGAGCCACTTCAGGATTCCACTCCCGATCCTGACGCGCTTGCAGACTAAAATAGCCCAGCAGACAAAACAGAAAGACCAGAAGATATAGAATGCTATCGGCTTTACGCGAGATCAGGTGCCGGGTGAAGTAGATCCCGAGTACAAGCAGGGAAAACGTTAACCAAACACCAATCAGGATCAAGCTGCCAATCTTGCCGAGAGGTTGCTGAACCCAGAGCATCAGGCTGAGCCACAGGCTCGACAGAATGACAAAGAGGGTAAACAGGCTACCCAGCAGCCACAGACTCCAGTGCTTGGAAATATATTCGCGTCCCTGCATCATCACTTTTTCATGAGAAATAGGCTTTATTTTCTGTAGGTTGTAAACTCAAAAGCAATCCCGGTTTTGTCGTCAATATGTTGCTCGGTCGCGACTTTTTTAAATTTTGCCGGAATTTCAGGATAATAGGCATGACCTTGTACATCCAGGTCGACATGAGTCAGTTCCAGACGGTCGGCAATGTCCATGGTCTGTTTAAAGATTTCACCGCCACCAATAATAAAAATAGACGTCGGTTTTTCTGAGCTGTGTACATCAGTAACTGCCTGAATAAGCGCATCTTCAATGTTATGAGCAACTTTAGTGCCTTGAAAAGACCAGTCAGGATCACGGGTAATGACCCAGTTCACGCGTTTAGGGAGCGCACGCCCCATCGATTCAAGGGTCTTGCGGCCCATGATAATCACACCGCCCTGAGTGATTTCTTTAAAATGCTTGAGATCGGCTGAGATATGCCAAGGCAGGTCATTGTCCTTACCAATACAGCGCTGCTGATCCATTGCAACGACATGAACGACTTCTAAATCCTGAAATGCCATACCTACACTCAAAAACAAATAAAAATTTGCTCCTATTAAAATGCAAAATCCCACTTTAAGCAAAGTGGGATTTTGATTTTCTTTGGTTTGGGAACATTTACACTGCAACGGGTGCCTTAATCCCCGGATGTGATTCATAACCAATAATTTCAATATCTTCAAATTTGAAGTCGAACAGGTCTTTGATCTCAGGATTCAATTTAAGTTGGCACAGGCCCAAGGGCTCACGGCTGAGCTGTAACTGGGCTTGCTCGAAGTGATTGCTATACAGGTGTGTATCGCCACCGGTCCAGACAAAATCACCGACCTCCAGCTCACAGACTTGCGCGATCATATGCGTCAACAGGGCATAGCTGGCGATATTAAATGGAACACCGAGAAAAACATCGGCGCTACGCTGATACAGCTGACAAGACAATTTGCCATTGTGGACAAAGAACTGGAACAGGGTATGGCAAGGCGGTAATGCCACTTGGCCCGCTTCATTCGGATTCCAGCCAGATACAATCAGACGGCGCGAATTCGGATTGGTTTTAATTTCATTAATCAACCATTTGATCTGATCAAAACCATCCTGATTATAGCTATTATCTGCATTTTTGCTGGCACCAAAATTACGCCACTGGTGACCGTAAACTGGCCCCAGTTCACCTTCAGGGCGGCCAAAACGCGCGGTCTGTTCGGCGGTTGCCCACTCATCCCAAATCGAAACTTTATGCTCTTTTAAATATTGAACGTTGGTATCGCCTTTTAAAAACCATAATAATTCAATCACGATAGAACGGAAATGAACTTTTTTGGTGGTGAGTAAAGGGAAACCTTGGGAAAGATCAAAGCGCATCTGATGACCAAATACCGAACGTGTCCCTGTACCGGTACGGTCGCCTTTATCGCCGCCGTTGTCGAGAATGTGTTGTAAAAGGTCAAGATATTGGCGCATAGGTCTCTCTATTTAAATCTGTTGAAAATCGCCGTTTTAACAGCAGTATAGATTATTTCAAAAATAATTTGCTGTCGAAAGGGACAATTTAAATTGCGCATATCATAGCATTTTTTGATGAGCTTTCATCGCTCAAACCAGAATAAAAAAGACCTCCTGATAGAGGTCTTTGTACAGTAAATTAAGCCGTTTTATGGCCAGTATGCACGGTGTGAATCAGATCGGACAGATCATAACCTAAGGATTCTGCATAGCTTAAATATTCACGTTGAGTGGCTTCATCTAAAGTCGTCCCGCGATGTAGCAGCCATAAGTATTCTTTACCAGGTTCGCCCACAAGGGCCGTCTGATAATCCGGATCGATTTTTAATACCCAATAATCGCCCTTGGTAAACGGAATCCAACGCAGGCCTTCAGGTAAAAAACTGACTTCGAGCTTGGCATGTTCTGCATCGACAATGGTCGCTTCAGCAATGGCTTCATCCAGCTTACCCTCACCATCCAGACAGCGGTTCTGAACCCGAACCTTGCCATTTTCATTTAAGCTATATACCGCAGAAATATCGGTGCTGTTCTCGGGTTGGTGTTTCATCGGCAAACGTGCAATTTCATACCAGGTGCCTAAATATTGTTCTAAATTAAAATTTGAAACGGTACTTAAAGTCTGACTCATTTTTCTTCTCCGTTTAGTTCAATATTTAAAAATGCCGAATCAGTGTAATACAGGGTGCAAAGCTCAAAATGATGTAATCATGTAGTGAAATGTTGTCTGAAAATGGCCGAGCTACAGCTTAAAGTCACACGTTTGAGTAGAAAAAAAATAAGGACTCATTTTGTGTATTTCAGGCTGAAAAGACTTTGCAAGGCGTCGGAGTTGGCTTTGCTTTACATTTTTTTTGCAAAGATGATGGGTTTTGTAACTGTATTAGAAAGAACGGCTTAATTTGAATGCCGCAAAAATAGACAAATTTATTTACATTTTTAATGTGAAAGATAACATTTAAACGACTAGTATTCTCGGCTTGTTAACAATATGAAAGCCTAAATTACAGGCGAGGAGCGGTTGGTAAGGCATGATCTATGATCATCAAGTAAACATGAGCGAAGTATATGCTTCTGTCCAAGCGAATATCATTGTGCGTTCCCAATCGGAGCAAAGACCTAAAAAGTCATCCCACAAAGCCACTGTCCGTAATGCTTCAGGCGTAAGCAATGGCCATCGTATCAATATCGAGAAATTTACCAGTTATCTGCAAGGCATTACCCGAAATACCAGTACACAGAAATGTGCGCGCAGTATTCGTGTCGGTCTGCAATCCTCTGGTGCGAAAATTGTGAACCATCCAGTCGCAGCGGCAGATTGGGGAAGTACCCTGATGCAGCTGGGCTATAAGAAAATTAATGCTTCTTTTGATCGGCCGAAAAAAGGCGATATCTATATTATTGACCGTACTCAGGGACATAAATATGGACATATCGCGGCTTATTCAGGTAGTGCCTGGGTATCGGATTTCAAACAGCGAGATCATGCGGTTTATCGCAATAAAAACGTGACTTATAGTTACTATCGTCTGGAAACTTACTTCTAAGAAAATACTGCGAAGTGATCAGTCCTCAAAACGCTTCGCACGGCTTTCATAGATTGAAACGATAAATAATCCAATCGCGGCAAAGCCAAGACATTGCAGACCCCAGGCAAATTTGCCCCATTGTTGGTGCTGTTCAGGCAAATAGCCAAACAGGGTAATTAAGGCAATGATGGGAATCACCCGGCTCAAGGCGCTAAAGCCATTTGCATAGGGATTGGATTTCGAAATTTTCAGGCGGAAATGGTGCAGTAAATGCACGACAATCCCAATCGCTAAACTCACCCCAACAAATACCGGATCTAACTGGGCCACAGTTGATGCTGCGTAAATGACAATACAGGTCGCAATAATCACCATCAGTTTGATTTGACGGTGACAGCGTTCGGAATACCAAAATTCAAGCATGTGGCGGCTCTGGATCGTGAGAGTTCTGATTGAGCAGTGATAGCGGTGAAAACAGACAAATTGCCAGTGCCATAAAAGCAATGCCTTGTGCACCCGGAATCAGGATTTCACCCTGCTGCATGTTCATAAAAACTAAAGCAATCAATAAGGCAATTGGAATCCAGGTCAGTAGTCTATACAGTAAACCGGTCGGATTTTTGCTGGCAAAGTGGATTTTGCAGTAACGACAAATCAGAAAAATCACACCCGTACCGACAAACATCAGAATTGCATCCAAGGGCAGTGGTTCCATCCAGTACAACACTGCAGCTGTCACGGCAATCACAATAAAGATCAACAGTTTTTTTAGAACAGACACCTGTGGATTGAACCAGAACTCAAGCATAGTGATGAAGAAATCGAAAAGATAATCGGCACTTTAGCATATTTTGGCTATAAAAAAGCGAGGCCTGTGCCTCGCTCAATTGAGCTGGTTTTAACTGTTTTTCTGTGGACCCCAGTCATAGATTTTCTTTTGGTAGGCATACCACATCATCCACAAACCAATCAGGATCATTGGCAGGCTCAGGAATTGGCCCTTGCTCATCCAGCCAATAAACAGCTGACCATTGTCCGGCTCACGGAAGAACTCGACCACGAAGCGTGCCAGACCATAACCGATCAGGAACAGTGCAGAGACCGCCATACGTGGACGCGGCTTGGAACTGAACCACCACAATACAATAAACAGAATCAGGCCTTCACACAGCGCCTGATACAATTGTGATGGATGACGCACCAGCTGCAAAGGATCGGTCGGGAAAATCATGCCCCAGGCAAAGTTGGGATCGGTCACCTGACGGCCATACAATTCACCGCCAATAAAATTACCAATCCGGCCAAACATCAGCCCCGTTGGTACGCAGGGTGCGATAAAATCCAGGGTCTGGAACCAGGTCATCTTGTATTTCCGGCACCACCACAGCATGGCCAGAATGACACCGAGGAAACCACCGTGGAAGCTCATACCACCGGTCCAGATCTGGAATAACCATAAAGGATCTGCGAGGAACTGAGAAAAACCATAGAACAAGACATAACCGACACGGCCACCGATGATGACACCAAGCGCACCGAAGAAAATCAGGTCAGAGACCATATCTGGCGTCCAGCCGCGTTGTTTGGCTCGAAACGTTGCCAATCCCCAGGCAAATAAAAATGCCAGTAAGTACATCAGTCCATACCAGTGGACTTGCAGGGGCCCGAGCGAAATCGCGACGGGATCAATATTGGGATAGGTGAGCATTCCTGTTCCTTGTGATTCTGTTTTGCACAGATTTTAGCTGAAAGCAAAGAAAAATGTTGTACATTCAATGTGTAAAGATCGAGAGCGTAAATTATGTGTATCGTGGCATTGGCTTGGCAGGTTCTGGATCAGAGCCCATTATGTCTGATTTCAAATCGGGATGAGTTCTATCAGCGTCCTACGCAGGAGCTGCATGAATGGGAGAATAGTCCGATAATTGCCGGGCAGGATCTGCAGTCGGGCGGCACCTGGATGGGAATTACGGCTTCCGGTCGCTGGGCGGTGATTACCAATTTTCGTGATGGACAGGACAAAGGGCACTATCCGACTTCACGTGGTCATATCATCCAAGATTTTTTAAATTCGGACTTAACGCCGATTCGTTTCGCGCAAGATCTGGAACAACGGCAGTGTGACTATGCCGGTTTTAACCTGTTCGTTGGAGACCAGCAGCAGGCGGTGTATATGAGCAATCGCGGCGAAGCACCGCAAGTGCTGGCACAAGGCGTCTATGTTGTCTCCAATGGCCTGATGAGCGAAGACTGGTATAAGACCCGGCATTTGCGTAAACGCTTTACCCAGGAATTTTTACCCATGCTGCAACAACCAGCCATGCCAGAAACTGATCTGTGTCATGCGGTTTGGGATATTCTGGAAGATGAACGCAAGGTGATTCCTGAACTGTTGCCGGAAACAGGGATCTCGGTTGAAATGGAACATCTGCTGTCCTCGACTTTTATTCAAAGCCCGACTTACGGCACCCGTTGCTCGAATTTTCTAAGAATGCAGCGAGGACAATGGCACTGGATCGAGAAGTCACAACAAGGTGTGACTGCAGGGCAATTGATCGAGAAAATCATGATGCTACAACAATAATCCCAGATAAAAAATGCCGACATCTGCCGGCATTTTAATGAAACTTATTTTTTTATGCTGTCGCTTGTTCCAAGGCTTCACCGGCAATCGCACCGCCATCCTTACGGGTAATGACCACAGTCGCAGAGCGAGGCACTTTGCCTAAACGGCTATAACGCTCACTTTGATTGGCTGGCCATGCACCGCCTGGATGCTGCACATTGACGAAAATTGCTTTGTAGTCCGGCGTAATCGTCACACCGGTAATTTCACAGCCCGATGGCCCTGTGAGGAAGCGGCGAACCCGATCATTATTCAGTTTGGCACCGACAAAGGTTTCCTGTCCTTCAGCCTTGGTGCTGGCTGCCAATGCTTTTCTGCCATCACCGACTGTACCTGGCAGGGCTGCCAGCATCATACAGTTGGTTTCATCGGTGTACTGGCCATCATCCGTCTGGATCCACAAAATACCACGCGGATCGAACCACATCCCGTCCGGGCTAGAGAAGTCATTTAAATCATCCAGACCTGACAGGTTGATGTTAGAGGCAGCACGTGCTTCTGCACCGAACAGGAAGATATCCCAGGCAAATGTCGTGGCTTTGACATTATTCTCATTTTCACTAAAACGGATAATATGACCATTCATATTGCCTGAATTGCTGGCATTTGAACCTTTGAAGTCGATATAGCTACGTGGGTTGGCAGCATCAGTTTCATATGCACGACCACGGTTACCGTTATTGGTGAGAGTGACATAGACTTCACCATTTTCCGGATTGACGGCAACCCATTCCGGACGGTCCATTTTGGTCGCGCCGACATGATCGGCAGCAAGACGGAGATTAATGACGATATCGTCTTGGCCTGCAAATGGATAAATTTCGTTGGCAGCAGTTAAACCATTTTTACCATAGCTAAGTTCTAACCATTCACCAGTACCATCATCATTGAATTTAGCGACATATAATGTGCCTTTATCCATGTATTTATCACCAGCGGTATAACCCCCATTGACATCTTTCGGATCCCAGACTGCATCAGAAACAAATTTATAGATATATTCGCCTGTTGCATCATCCCCCATATAGAAGGCTAATGGCTGACCCGGAATCGGATTACTACAGCGGCAGTCTTCATGGGCAAAGCGGCCCAATGCAGTACGTTTAACCGGACGTGTGTTCGCGCTAAATGGATCAATCTCGACAATGAATCCGCAGGTATTCATGACATTACGATAATCAGCTAAAGCACTGGCGCCTTTTACTGAAATATCCCAACGATCATACAGTCCTTTATCACCGGTTAATTCAGCAACCGGAGTATTCCAGCGGTATTGAGATGAACGGGCCTCACTACCGCCACGACCATAACGTGACAAGGCAATTTCTTCTTTTGCAATCGCGCGGGTGTCATTGGCTTGACGGGCAAAATAACCACTCCAGTTTTCTTCAGCCGTTAAGTAAGTGCCCCAAGGTGTATACCCATTACCACAGTTGGCAAAGGTGCCGCGCGTCAACGTTCCATCGGGTGAGAAAATCGTTTTCACCAAGTCAGAGCCGCGAGCGGGTCCATGAATTTCCATCTCGGTTGCTGCCGTGATACGACGGTTAAACTTAGAATTTAAGTTAATTTTAACCTCTTGTGTATTGGCATCTTTGCTAATCTCAATGACCGAAACCCCATGCGCATTCACTTCACGAAGGACCTGATCTTCTGGACGTACACCGTCGATCGTAATCGGGCCTTCTGGCGTATGGAGTTGAGCTTGTTGCAGGTATTCGTGATTTAAAACCAGTAAACCTTGGGTGGACTCTTTGGCCGCATAGTTTTTGTTACTTGGATGCATACCGAAAAAGCTCATGCCGTCATGGTTATCGCCTGCACGGAACTGATAAGAAGCACCTGAAGCTAATGTTACATCTGTCTTTTCTGAATATGCAGGGTTAATTGGATCACCGACCGCATATAGCACTTTCAGTTCATAGCCTTCAGGCACGCTAAAGAAGTTTTGCGTATTTTTGCGAACCGGCTCAAAGGTCAATTTATTCGGGCGCGCTTTCAGGTCACTCCATGCATGTTGATCTGGGTTCGTGGTGTCTGGTGGTGTGGTGGGGTTAGTGTCAGGCGTGCCAGAATCATTATCATCATCTGAACAACCACTTACTGTTGCTGCAAAGGCTAAGGCCATTGCCCCACTGGTGGTTTTTGCAATAAAACTACGGCGACTGGTGTATTGATCCAGAATTGTTTGAAAGTGGCTATTGTTTGAATTATTACTGTCTTCAACCAGATCCTGGCAAGGTATCATGTCTTCGTTTTTCATTTTAAAGTCTCAAGTAAAAATAAGTGCTTGGTGGTGTAGAAGTTTTCAATACCTTAAGTCTGAGATGTGACACTAATCTTAAGGAAATGTGACATTAAGATTAAATAAATCAGTATTTTACTGATATTTTAAAAATAAAAAGACAGCCGGAGCTGCCTGAGTTAAAGCATGATTTTTGTTTTGGCTGATTGTTCTTATTGCGCTTTTAAACGCCGTTTTTCGATCAGTTTTCCGGCCAGCAAACCCAGTTCAAACAGCAACCACATCGGTACAGCCAACATGATCATCGACAGTGCATCTGGTGGTGTCACGAACATCGCGACAAAGAAACAGCCGACAATAATAAAGCGCCGTTTCTCCACCAGGGTTTGTGTTGAAACTGCCCCAATCAGGATTAAAACCAAGGTAATAATCGGGATTTCAAAGGTAAAACCAAAGACCAGAAACAGCTTTAAACAGAAGCTAAGATAACTGTTAATGTCGGTCATCGGTGCCACAGTTTCCGGCGAGACACTGATAAAAAAATGCAGGATCGAAGGCAAGGCCACAAAGTAGGCAAAGCTGATCCCGGTATAAAACAGCACAATACTGCCGATCAAAAGCGGCAGCGCCAGACTCTTTTCTTTGGCATATAACGCCGGTTTAACAAATGTCCAGAGCTGATACAGAATAAACGGCATTGTGATCATCAGCGCCACAAAGAAATTCAGCTTAAACGGTGCCATGAATGTTGCCGTCACATCCGTGGCAATCATGGTCGAGCTGGCAGGCAATTGTGCCCGTAAAGGTTCAGATAACCATTGATAGGTCTGATTGGCAAAGGGCAGCAAACAGAAAAACAGGCCAATCAGGACAGCAACCACTTTAAACAGATGTTTTCTTAACACCACCAAATGCTGGGTAATCGGCATCTCTTCAAGGTTCAGCGCTGCAGCATCATTTGAAGCAGGTGTGGTCGGTGAAGACGTCATACGGCCACCTTCATTTCTGTATAGCGTTGTTGGGAAATCACTGCTTGAGTTTGTGCAGGCTGAGGTAAATACACCACTGATACGGGCTGTACTACAGGCTGATAGCGAAGCACGGGCTGGGCAGCCTGAGGCTTTACTTTTAATTCATCAGTTGCAATCGGCTGCTGCAAATCTGCCATTTGTGCCTGCATCTTGGCTTCGAGTTGCTGGATCCGCTGCATTTCGGCCTGCATCTGTTCTCGCAGTTCGGACAAGCGTAATTCACGATCCAGATCGTTCTGAACATTGCTGACCATGCGCTTGATCTTGCCATACCATGTTCCGACAAAACGGACTGCCTCAGGTAACTTGTCTGGCCCAAGCACCAGAAGTGCAATAATCCCGAAAATCAGCAGCTCGGTCATTCCGATATTGAGCATAGCGGACTCTTAACTCTTGATTGAGGTTTCAGGGGTTTTGACTTGTGCATCAATCGTTCGCGGTTCTTGCAGCTTGGCCATTTCTGCTTCTTCATCTTTGACTGATTTTTTAAAGTCTTTAATTGCACCGCCGACATCTTTACCCAGGTTTTTCAGCTTCGATGTACCAAACAATAAAATCACCACAATTGCAAAAATCAGCACATGCCAAATTGATAATCCTGCCATTATTTTATCCTCTATATTTCATGCCCCTATCTCAGCAGGCTTGTATGACAGCGCGGTGACGCTTTAATGACAGTTTGCCGACACGGCAGCAGGGTAATGAGTAATTCATATGAAAAATCTATCATTAGATGAAAAGGATGCTGTGCTAGCATATAACCTGATATGGAAATCTCAGCAGCACTGTCATGGCCTTGATTCTTCCCCTGCTGTCTTTTTTGATTGGTTATTGGGGTGTGCAATATTTAAAGCCGGTTCGACCTGTCTTGGCGGCTTTATTGGCACGTGTCCTGATTCCTGTGCTGATTATTTACAATATGGTGTTTTATAAAGCGGGCAGTCTGTGGCTGATGGGCTTTAGTATTTTTAGTTCAATTGTGCTGTTTAGCCTGTTTTATTATTTTGCCAAAGATAAATTGCGTGCGCTGTGTTTTAGCTATTTGAATGGCGTATGGCTCGGTCTGCCGTTTGCCTTAGCAGTGTTTGGCACTGACGCAATGTCGACCATGATTGCACTTTATATTGGTGGCTCATTATTTGGGAATGTCAGTGCTGTCATTGCCGTGAGCCAAACTCGCCAAGATTGGACATTTATTCTGAAAAATATCCTGCAATCGCCACCGGTGATCGCACTCAGTATTGCAGGGGTTTTATCATTTTGGGACTTTAGTCATTATGAGTTTCATCCCACCCTTCAATGGGCATATGCAGCCAATAAATTTTTAGTCACTTTTGCAGGAATGTGCATTTTGGGCATGTGGCTTCGTCATGTCCGTATTCAGCTGAGGGATTTAAAGCGCAGTCTGGTGCTGATCAGCGGGCGCTTTATTTTTGCATTAGGCTTGGCTGGTATTGCCTATATATTCTTGCCGATTCCACATCAGCTCCTGACTTATAGTGTAATGATGATGTATTTCTTATTGCCACCGGCAGCGAACATCGTGGCTTTAGAAACCCATTATCAGGGCACAGGGCATTCTGCCAAATATATTGCTTCGGGGACGATTGCGAGTGCAATTTTGATTGGGATCTATGGGCTGGTGTTGCATGCGGTGATGCCTACGCTATAAAGTTTCCTTTTTTGGAGAGAAGGCTAGAAAGAGTTATAAAGTCCCCCCCCTTTGAAAAATGGGGATTTAGGGGGATTCTTGATAAGAGGTAAATTTGAATCCCTCCCGACCTCCCTTTGGAAAAGGGAGGGGTAAAACAAATTATTTCGCCAAACTGGCTTTAAACAGCTGCATGGCCTGACCACGATGACTGATTTTATTCTTTTCTTCTTTGCTCATTTCTGCACTGGAAATACCGAGTTCCGGCAACCAGAACAGCGGGTCATAACCGAAGCCATTTTCACCGCGTGCTGCTTCTAAAATTTCACCCGTCCAGATGCCCTGGAAAATTTGTGGCAGTGGATCTTCAGCATGTTGAACCAGTGCCAGTACACAGACAAACATGCCTTCAATCGCTTCGCTATCTTTACGCAATGGTTTCAAATCTGCCAGCAGTTTCTTATTGTTGGCGGCATCATTGCCATGTTCACCGGCATAACGTGCTGAGTAGATCCCAGGAGCTCCGCCAAGAACTGGCACACAAATGCCTGAGTCATCGGCAATCGCAGGTTTACCTGAGATTTTAGAGGCATGACGTGCCTTGATAATGGCATTTTCAACAAAGCTTAAGCCATCTTCGATGGCATCTTCGATATTCAATTTACCTTGCGCCACGACTTCAACAGGTAATTGTAATTCAGCAAACATTTTCTCAAACTCGGCAATTTTACCTTTGTTATTACTTGCCAATACCAGTGTGCCTTGGGATAACCAATCTGTAGAAGCCATGTGTCACTCATTCTCTAAATATCAATCGTGCTATTTTAACTGCCATTGCGGGTTTGTAGGCAATAAAAAAGCACCCGAAGGTGCTATTTATACCATTCAGCTTTATTGTGCCTGAATCCATCTGTCGGCACGGTCACGCGCCTGACGGATCTGTTCCTGGGTCAAGTTTGCCGCCAATGCTGTTTTCTTGCCTTCAGAAAGGGTAATCACTTTATTGTCGAGCATGCCATCACGGGTAGACAGTTCATACCACTGATAAGCACCCATGTAGTTTTTCTTTTTCTCTTCCATCATGGCCAGGTTAAAGCTGGCACGGTTATCACCACGGCTGGCTGCTTTTTCAAAATACTGACGTGCCAGCGCTTCATCTTTTCGGGTGCCCATGCCATCTGCCAGCATACGGCCGACATTTAACTGCGCCACAGCTAAACCTTGATCGGCAGCAGCTTTGTACCAGGCAAAGGCCTGTCGTTCATCTTTTTGAATGTCTTTGCCATACTGGTATTTGGTGGCCAGATAAAACTGTGCACCGGCCTGACCTGCTTTAGCTGCTTTGATCAGACTGTTGATATCCATTACTGAATACTGAGCCGCTTGACTGGCAACAGAAGGACTTGGAGCAACATAGTCGGCATGGGCTTGCATGCCAAAAAGTCCAGCCAGTAGCGTCGTACCTAATAATAATTTTTTCATAGCGCGCTCACTCGATAAATTGCGACTTCACCAAATAGATTAGGGAGATGCTTGCTCAGCAAACTATCTTCTTGATTCCCGTTCACAGCGAGTCGATTAATAATTTTGATATTATTTTCCGCACAAAGTGCTTCAAAATCACGAAATGTACATAAGTGGATATTCGGGGTGTTATACCACATATACGGCAAGGCTTCAGAAACCGGCATTCTCCCTTTGATTGCCAAGAAAGAACGGGTCTTCCAGTGGGCAAAGTTCGGAAACGTAATAATGGCCTGTTTCCCTACACGCACCATATCACGCAATAATACGTCAGGTGCATCTACAGCCTGCAAAGCTTGTGCCATGACCACATTGTCAAAAGACTGGTCGGCAAAGCGGCTTAAACCGAGGTTTAAGTCTTGTTGGATGATATTTAACCCGCGACTGACCGCAATTGCAATCTTTTCCTGATCAATTTCTAATCCGTATGCACGAATATCGTGCTTTTTGCTCATTTGTGCCAGCAGTTCACCGTCACCACAACCAAGGTCGAGTACGCTAGAACCCGGCTTGATCCACTTTTCAGCGAGTTGTTGATCGATACGCATTATATGGTCTCCTTCGGTGTTGCTTTAAGGTGTTCTTCACCCCCGAGAAATGCACGCAAAGATTTTACATAGAGCGGAATCGGGAACAGGAAGGAGTCATGACCTTGTTCCGCATCAATATCCAGATAGCTGACAGGTTTGTGGTTGCTGATCAAGGCATCCACGATTTCCTGTGAGCGGGCAGGGGTAAAACGCCAGTCAGTGGTGAATGACACTACAAGGAACTTGCACTGGGTATTGGCCATGGCTTTTTTAAGCGACTGTTCATATTCACGCGACGGATCAAAGTAATCCAGTGCCTTGGTCATGATCAGATAGGTATTGGCATCGAAGTTACGGCTGAACTGCTCACCCTGATAACGCAAATAACTTTCGACCTGGAATTCGACATCAAAACCATACATAAATTTGCCAGATTTCAGATCACGGCCAAATTTCTGCTTCATGGCTTCTTCGGACAGGTAGGTAATATGACCGACCATACGCGCCAGGATCAGGCCACGTTTGGGATAGCTGTCATTTTCCAGATAACGGCCGTTGTGGAAGTCAGGATCAGACAAAATTGACTGACGTGCTACTTCATTAAAGGCAATATTCTGTGCTGAAAGTTTTGGCGCACTGGCAATAATCACACATTTTCTTAAACGGTTCGGGTAATCCACTGACCATTGCAGTGCCTGCATGCCACCGAGTGAACCACCAATGATGGCATCCCAAGTCTGAATGCCTAAACGATCGGACAATAAAGCCTGAGTTTTAACCCAGTCGCGGACCGTGACCAGCGGAAAATCTGGACCATAAGGACGGTTTTCATTTTCAGGATTTGGTGAGGTTGGACCGGTAGAGCCACTACAGCCCCCAATATTATTCAGTGAAACCACAAAGAATTTTGCAGTATCAATGGCTTTGCCGGGACCAATACAGGCGTCCCACCAGCCGGCCTTTTTATCATCTTCATGATGATAACCTGCGGCATGATGATGACCAGAAAGGGCATGACAAATCAGAATGGCATTCGACTTGTCAGCATTTAAGGTACCGTAAGTTTCAACCATCAGTTCAAAACGGGGGAGGATGCGACCGCATTCAAGCTCTAACGGCTCTTCAAATTGGAACTTTTGTGGGACAACAATGCCCACTGAGTCAGCTGGAAAAGACACGGGGAGGATTCGCCTTAAAATCTTGAGTATGAATAATAAAAGGATACCACTAGCGGATATCCTTCTAAAGTCATTTTAGTGCTATGAATTATCGCTAATTCTAATACAGCCGGTTAGACCGCAGCAGCGATTACCTGATCAGTGCTTAATACACCTTGATCAATCAGACGGTTGGTCGATGCAAGAATTGCTTCGATCGAAGAGGTCACGATGTTGTCATGCACACCCGCACCAAAGGCAGACTTGCCAGTGCCTTTGACTTGCAGTTCAATCAAGGCCAAGGCTTTGGCATGCGCACCTGAACTGATGCTGCGCTCTTCATAGTTCACCACATCAATCGGTAACTGAAGTGCATCCAAGATTGCAGAAATTGGACCATTGCCTTCACCGCGAACACGGCGGGACTGACCCTCAACTTCAAGATCCAGCTCAATCACCTGATTGCCATTGTCATCCGATAACTTGTAGTTCTTAGTTGAGTAATGTACATGTTTAACATCGACATAAGTCTCTTTAAACAACTTCCAGATCTCGGTTGCAGAAATTTCAGTGCCTTGTTCATCGGTACGTTTTTGTACAATTTGCGAGAACTCGATTTGTAAACGACGTGGTAAAGTCACGTTGTAATTCGATTCTAACAAGTAGGCGATACCGCCTTTACCTGACTGTGAGTTAACGCGAATCACCGCATCATAGTCACGGCCCAAGTCTTTTGGATCGATTGGTAAATATGGCATATCCCACATTTCTTGGTCTTTCTGGAATTCGAAACCTTTTTTGATCGCATCCTGATGTGAGCCGGAGAATGCAGTAAAGACCAAATCACCTGCGTATGGATGACGTGGATGTACTGGCAAACCGGTACATTCTTCTACAGTCGCGATAATTTCATTGATATTGGAGAAATCCAGGTTTGGCGCAACACCTTGGGTATACATGTTCAATGCGATTGCTGCCACATCGACATTACCGGTACGCTCACCGTTCCCAAACACACAACCTTCAACACGATCGGCACCAGCCATAATCGCCAATTCAGATGCCGCGATGCCGCAACCACGGTCATTATGACAGTGCACTGAAATGATTACACCATCACGACGCTGAATATTGCGGTGCATCCATTCGATTTGATCGGCATAGATATGTGGACCTGAAACTTCTACCGTTGCTGGCAAGTTCAAGATCACTTTATTGGTCGGTGATGCTTCCCAGATTTCAGTCACAGCATCACAGACATCTTTTGCGACTTCTAATTCAGTCGCAGTGAAACATTCCGGACTGTACTGGAAGACAAATTCAGTTTCAGGCTGTTTTGCGGCATATTCTTTGACTTTTTGTGCTGCATTGACGGCTAATTGTTTTGCGCCCGCTACATCTACATTTAAGACTTTCTCGCGGAAAGTCGGTGAATTGGAGTTGTAGATATGCACAATGGCACGTTTTGCACCCTGTAAAGATTCAAAGGTACGAGCAATTAAATGATCACGGGCTTGAACCAAAACTTCGATATAAACATCTTCAGGAATATGATCTTCTTCAATCAATTTACGAGTGAAATCAAAGTCAATTTGCGATGCTGAAGGGAAACCAATTTCAATATGCTTGAAACCGATTTTCACCAACATCTGGAACATCTTGAATTTTTGCTCCATGTTCATTGGCTCGAAGATCGCCTGGTTACCATCACGCAGGTCAGTACTCATCCAGATTGGCGCTTTGTTGATTTCATTGTTCGGCCATTGACGGTCTGGTAAGTCCACACGTTGATACATGCGACGGTATTTTTTACTTGGATCAGCCAACATCATGAGAGAGCTCCTTGTGTAACCTGATAGAGTCTGCGCTTGGTTGAAGCACTGGCAAAGGTTACCGAATAGATTGTGTCTATAATCGTCTACATACAGATTGGAACCAGCATTAAAACTAAAAATCTTCTGGAATATTTGGGATTTAGTTTTAATCAAAAAACCTGCATGATCAACTTATAACTTTAAGTTTAATCCAGTTAAACCGAAAAGTTTTTGCTTTTTTAATAGATTTTAGTCGTATCTTAATAAAGATTTTCTTATAAGCTTTAAGTTTTGAAAAATATTCCCATATATTTTAAGTATAGTGTTTTATATTTTCTTGATTTTGAAATAAGCCGTTATTTTTTACACCCAATCATGCCATATCAGCCTCTATTTTTAGAAAAGATAGCCCTAGATGGTTAAAGACATTTCATCCGGGCAAGCTTTTAAAGCTCGGCCCATTTGCGCATGAGGTTGTGATACAAATTGGTCAGTTTCATAACTTCTGCATGCTGATCGCCCAGTTGCATTCTCAAGTTTTGAATGCTTTGATCCAGATTAAACAGCATATGCCGTTCTGCATCATCACGAATCATGCTTTGTATCCAGAAAAATGAGGCAATTCGGCAACCTGAGGTGATTGGGGTGACTTCATGCAAACTGGTGGATGGATACAGAATCATATCCCCGGCAGGCAGTTTTACTTCGTGATAGCCATAGGTGTCTTCAACCACCAGTTCACCACCGACATATTCTTCCGGCTCACTCAGGAAAACCGTACAGGATAAATCTGTTCTGAGACGTTCATTGCTCCCACGAATACGACGAATCGAATTATCGACATGAAAGCCGAAAGATTCATTATTTTCATAGCGGTTAAACAGGGGAGGAATAATATCCAGAGGAATTGCCGCTGATAAAAATAAAGCATGCTGTCCCAGAGATTCCAGAATAATATTGCTGAGATGATGAGTGAGTGGATGATCTTCAGGCAATTGCTGATTCTGTTTCACGCTGGCAGAGAGTGTACCCGCTGTGACTTTGCCATTGACCCACTCAATCTTCTTCATCTCCTCACGGAAATATTGCACCTGTTCTTTGCTCAGTACATTTGGAATATGATGCAGCACTGGAAACCCTCGAATAATTGCATTTTCAAAATAGCATAGCCTCCCATCAGGAGGCTATGCGCTTATATTGAATTAATATTTAAAGTTGACTGCCAGCACTGCACTGCGGCCTTCTGCTTCAGTGGCATAGTGAGAGGCATAAGCTTTAGTGAAGTAACGTTCATCAGACAGGTTGTTGACGTTTAATTGCAAATCAACATTTTCATTCACGTTATAACGCGCCATGGCATCATAACGGACATAACCTGGAACCCACTTGGTATTGGCTGCATCACCATAAACTTTATCCATTGCAACAGCACCCGCTCCTAAAGTTAAAGCAGGTGTTACAGCATAGGTAGTCCAAAGGGTTGCAGAATTTTTAGGTACATTCTGCATTTGCTTACCTTTGGCAGGGTTATCCGGTGTACACACGCCTTGACGGTTACAGGATGGGCCCGGGTTCACAGTTTCACTGTCGAGATAAGTATAACCAGCAGATACAGCCCATTTATCCGTAATTTGGCCATTTACGCCCAGCTCAAGACCGTCTACTTGGGTTTCGCCGCCATTGGTATATGTAGCAGCATCCAGTTGAATCCGTGTATTTTGTTTTTCAGTACGGAACACGGCAGCGGTTAAACTCAGTCTTTCATTTAATACATCCCACTTTGTACCGATTTCAAAGGTACGGCTCTCTTCTGGATCTAAGTCCATATAGACTTGGCCAATTGCTTCTGAACCATCCCCGCCATCTACACCGACCGGATTGGCAGAAGTCGCATAACTTGCATAGATAGAACCATTTTCAACAGGTTTAAAGATTAATCCAGCCTGATAGGTCAGGAAATCGGTATTATTTTCAATAGAGTCGCCAGTCGCGTTTGTGGTTTGCTTGGTATCAAATTTATCCCAACGTAAACCCAAATCTAATAACCATTGCGGGCTAAACTCGATATTATCTAAGAGATAGACAGATGTAGTCTCGGTCGTGGTTGTCGTGAGATTTTTGTTGGCTGCGGAAGAGCCCAACCATTGATCACGTGAGTCTGGATTAGTTAATGATGTACACCATGCATCGTTGATAGCACAGTCGCTGTTGAAACCACCTGTGGTGGTACCTGGATAGCCTGGATAACTTGTTAAGTAGTTACCTTTGTCAGATTTTTGATCTGAGTACTCTGCACCTATATTAAAGCTATGCTTGAATGCACCTGTATTAAACTTACCTGTCAAAGCAAGCTGGTCGGTAAAGATGTTGGTATCAGTAATACGTGAGTTTATACGATGCCAGACTTTATCATTCAGCACGTTCCCTTTGGAGTCATCTGGCTGGGTCCATAAGTAGTCATTTTTGGCAGTGCTATATACCGCTGTATTACTCAGGGTCAGGTTATCCGTTAAATCGTGTTCCAGTTTGATGGTACCGATCTGATTTTCCTGTTTCTGGAAATCACGACTTAATAAACCATAATAAATGCCCTGTTTTACATCGACAGGTTTACCGACGGTGGCTTTTTTTGCCGCATCATACTTATAAGGAACCCCTGAATCCGGCGTGTCATCCGATTTTAAATAGTAATAACTTAAAGTCGCACGGGTAGGGGTGTCCAGACCAAATACAATACTCGGTGCAATACCGGCACGTTTATATTCGGCACCATTTTTCTGGCCAGCTTTTTCATTATGGTGACCCATCACGGCCACACGTGCTGCTATACCATTTCCAAAATCTTTATTGCCATCCAAGGTTATGCGTTGATAGTTGTCAGTACCACCCGCGACAGAACCTTCTAGAAAGTCACCCGCTTTAGCAACTTTAGAAATCATGTTGATACTACCACCAGTCGTTCCTGCACCGCCCATGGCAGATGCAGAACCTTTGGTGACTTCAACCTGTTCGACAGCAAACATTTCACGGTTCTGTGAAGTGGCGTTGCGTACGCCGTCTACATACATGGAGCTTTCAGAATTATAACCCCGAATAAAAGGACGATCACCGTTTGGGTTGCCACCTTCACCCGCGCCCAAGGTAATCCCTGGAACTGTACGCAAGGCATCACTTAAGGTAGTGACTTGTGTATCTTCAATTAACTGTTTTGAAATGAGCGCAACTGACTTGGGGGTATCGAGTAAAGGCGCTACAAATTTGCTGTTTGCAGATTGGCTTACTTTGAAGCTAGGTGCCGGTTCAGCTTTGACTTCTTGATGAATCGTCTCTAACTGGATCACCTGTTCTTCTGCCATCGCAGATCCAGCCACCATTGATAAAGATGAAACAATTGCAGAGGAAACGATTTTTTTACGTGTTTTAATGAAGGTCATGTTAAACCTAAAAAATGAATATTAAAAAAGTATGAGAATAATAATGATTCTTGTTTTTATTTTTATCCTTTTGTCATAGGAATTCATGATCTTTAAGAAAATATTAAATGAGATTTCAAATGTAATGTTATATCAATACTTGATTAAACAATTGATTTTAATAAATATTGATAAATAAAGCTGATTGTTAACTTTTTATTGAGAATAATGATGTTTATTAGAAGGGCATGAATTAGCAATGTTTTGGAAAGTATTGATCGCACGATAAGAAAAAAACCCTGCCAGGGCAGGGTTTTTTTAAGAGATGTATTTCTTAGAATTTAAAAGTTGTACTTAACTGAACGCGACGACCTTCTTGGGTATTGCTATATAAGTTATAGGCAGTACCATCAACGATTTCATACTTATTAAAGTCTTTATCGAAAATGTTGTAGAGTGCAACACCAATATCCCAGTTATCATTCACGGCATAATTTGTGCCTAAGTGCATTAAACCATATGCCTCATAGTCACCCAACGTATTATAAACAGTAAGATCATCTCCAGTTAAGTTTGTGGTTTTGAAGCGAGAGCGTTCGGTACGGTATTCACCACGTAACCAAAGATCAGCATTGTCAGCGACATTCCATTTTACAGTTGCATTAAACATATGCTCAGGGGTGTCTTGTAACTTTTTCCCTTTATCTTTACCTTTGGTAACCTCAGTTTCAGTCCAAGTGTAGTTAAAGTTTAATTTCCAATCTTCAGCAAAGCCCCAATTAATACCTAGCTCTGTACCATAAATTTCAACTTCATCAACGTTGTCAGGTCGAGTGATCATAAAAGCACGATCACTGGATTGATTAAGCCACTGCCATGGAGTGCCGAGACCAGTTAAATAGTCTGCACAAGTTTGGTTTACTAAACATTCACCTGGATTGCCACCTGTATTTACCGAAGTATCTGTGATTGCACCTGAAACAATTTTATCTTCAACGGTACTGATAAAACCTGTCAAGTTAATATTTAAGTCATTATTAGGTGTGAAATAAATGCCAAGCTCATAGTTATCGCTAGTTTCAGGTTTTAAATTTTGATTACCAAAAATAGGTTGAGCACCTTGACGTCCAACGTTTACTACACCATTTGTCAACTGTTCTAAACGAGGAGCTTTATAGCCTTCTGAATAACCGCCTTTTAGTGTCCAAGTATCGTTAACATTCCAAACAGCATAAGCACGAGGAGTAATGAAATCACCAAAAGTATCGTGATCATCATAACGCAGACCTAATGTTAAGGCGAAGTTTGGTAAGATATTCCATGTATCTTCTGCAAACAAACCAACTTGAGTAAAGTTAACCTCAGGTTTAGATGAACGTAGGCCATCTGAAATGCTGGCATCCCACCATTGGCCACCTAAGATCAAGTTATGATTTGCTATTGAATTTACAGACAGTTTAGTATCAAAAATAGTATCTTCACTTTCAATTAGTCGCGGGGTTTTAGTAACTAAATCGCCACCTTGCATACGTGATGGAATAAGACGACCAACAGTTTCACTTTCATTACGGGTAATGCTGCTGTCTAAAGTACCAATGTCATTACGCCATTGATGAGCTAGCACATATTTATCACGATTAAATTCCATCTCATTATCATAGCCACCTGCTGGGCCTACAGTACCTAATTGGAAACCGTTGGTATTTTTCGGATTTTCATATGATTGGCGCTGAGACTCTGCATCAATAGATATGTCATGCTTGTCTGTGGGTGTTAATGTTAAACGTGCACCTAGGGTATCAATTTTACCTTCAGATGGATTATTACCTGTACCTAATGTTGTTTGGTCAATATCTCTAGTTACATTCGATTCGTCACGTTCCCAATGTTTTGCGCGAATTTGTAAGCCCAAAAGGTTTTGTACTAAGGGACCAGTTGCATACAAATCGATACTACGTTGGTTACCAAAATCAGAGCTTTTCGGCAAGATTGATCCTTCTAAACCAATCGAACCGGTCCATTCGCTGCTTACTTTTTTAGTAATAATATTTACGACACCTCCCATTGCATCCGAACCATATAAGGTAGATGCCGGGCCACGAATAATTTCGATGCGTTCAATTGCAGACAATGGAGGAATAAAATTATTTTTTGTTTCACCAAAGCCATTCGGTGTAATATCGCCGGTACTGTTTTGACGGCGACCATCAATGAGTACAAGTGTGTACTCAGATGGTAAGCCACGAATGCTAATATCTAGACCGCCTGTTTTACCAGCCGTAGGACTAATATCAATACCTTCTACATCGCTTAAAGCATCTGCTAAAGAAGTAATACGTTTAGTTTTAAAATCTTCTTCTGTTAGAACTGTAATAGATGCTGGAGCATCTTTAATTTTTTGTTCATACCCTGCCGCTGACACAACAATCGTGGAAAGTTGAGTTGTCGGAACAGATGTTGTGCTTGTTGTTTCAGCATGAGCAGCAGCTGTTGTAACCCCAAGAATAGCCACAGCTAAAGGTCGAAGATTAAAATCACGCATAACCAAAATTCCAATATGGAGAGAGTTCAAAGTTTTGTATCAAATTTGAAAGTGAATACTAGTGATAATATTTATCATTTGCAATAAAAATATACAATTCCTTCATTTCAATTTAATCGCCTGAATATTTGAAAAGATGCCAATTCAAGTAAAAAAAGGGTTTAAAAACTGGAACTCGCGCGTATTTTTTGTATATCCTTAAATGTTGTCATATAATGTGGCACATTTTTATAAACCTGTTATAACCTAATATATAGAGGAAGCCATGCAAGTAACTTCTGAAGCGGTTTCGGGCGTTGCCCGTCGTTTAAATGTTTCTGTACCGACGAGCCGTATTAATGAGCAATTTGAAGCTCGTTTAAAACGCACTGCTAAAACTGCGAAGATCAACGGCTTCCGTCCAGGTAAAGTGCCTGTAAACGTAGTTCGTCGTGAATACGGCGCGGGTATCTACCAAGAAGTAGTAAACGATATTATTCGTGACACAGTTTTCGAAGCAATCCAGCAAGAGAAAATCAATGCTGTGGGCATGCCAAACATCGAAAAAACTGAAATGAAAGACGACGCGCTGGTATATACAGCGACTGTTGAAGTTTATCCAGAAGTTGAAGTGAAATTCGAAGGTCTGGAAGTTGAACGTAAAGCAACTGAAGTCAACGATAAAGACGTTGAGAAGATGATCGAAAATCTTCAAAAACAACGTGCTGCTTGGGCTGAAACCAAAGGCATGGCTAAAAAAGACATGCAAGTGACTTTCGATTTTGAAGGTACGGTTGATGGTGAGAAATTTGAAGGCGGCGCTGCTGAAGACTTCAAACTTGTACTCGGTTCTGGCCGTATGATTCCTGGCTTCGAAGACGGCATCGTTGGTATGAAGAAAGGCGAAGAGAAAGTGATTGATGTAACTTTCCCTGAAGATTACCAAGCTGAAAACCTTGCTGGTAAACAAGCTCAATTCAAAATCACTGTGAAGCTTGTTGAAAAACAAAAACTTCCAGAAATTGATGCTGAATTCCTGGAAATCTTCGGTGTGTCTGAAGAAGAAGGCGTTGAGAAGTTGAAAGCTGACGTTCGTAAAAACATGGAACGTGAAGTGAAAAACGGCCTGCGTAACCAGGTAAAAGGTGCGACTTTTGATGCGCTTGTTGCTGCAAACGAAGTTGAACTTCCAGCGGCTATGCTTGCTCAAGAAATTGACCGTCAACGTCAACAAATGATTCAGCAGTTCACTCAACAGTTCGGTGCTCAAGGTGCGCAAGCATTTGATTCAAGCATGCTTCCAGACGAATTGTTCAAAGAACAAGCTGAAAAATCTGTAAAACTTGGTGTATTGGTTAGCCGTGTTTTAGCTGATGCGAAAATCGAAGTAGATGCTGCACGTGTTGAAGCGTATATCCAAGACATGGCGTCTTCTTATGAAGATCCAAACGAAGTGATCGAATACTTCAAAAACGATGCGCAACAACGTCAACAAATCGAAGCTGTTGTACTAGAAGACCAAGTTGTTGATTACATTTTGGCTTCTGCTAAAGTAACTGATGCGACTGTAAGCTATGAAGACTTATTGAAAGAGCAGCAAGCTCGTCAACAAGCTTAATTTTAGCTTTCCATAAAAAAGGCGCTTGATGCGCCTTTTTTTCATATTGATGCCTGAAAAAAGCATTTCTGATTTTCACAAAACTAATGCAAAAAATATGATGGATTTATTGGCGAATTTTTTGCAATTTCAGTGATTATCCCTCATATTGTGATTATGGGTTAGGTCACAAAAAATTTAGGAATAAATAAACGTATGTATGTTCCAACGATTGAAAACGCTTTAGTGCCAATGGTGGTAGAACAATCCTCTCGTGGTGAGCGTTCTTTTGATATTTATTCACGCCTTTTGCGTGAACGTGTAATTTTTATGACGGGCGAAGTTGAAGACAATATGGCGAACCTTATCGTTGCGCAAATGTTGTTTTTAGAGGCTGAAAATCCAGATAAAGATATTCATTTATATATCAACTCGCCAGGTGGTTCAGTGACTGCAGGTATGGCAATTTATGACACCATGCAGTTTATCAAACCTGACGTGGTGACCTATTGTATGGGGCAGGCAGCATCTATGGGTGCCTTCCTGCTCAATGCCGGAACTAAAGGTAAGCGTTACTGCTTAGAAAATGCCCGTGTTATGATTCATCAGCCACTCGGTGGTTTCCGTGGTCAGGCTTCGGATATTGAAATTCATGCCCGTGAAATTCTATTTATTAAAGAACGTTTAAATCGTTTAATGGCTGAACACAGCGGTCAGGAATACGAGAAAGTAGCACGCGATACAGACCGTGATAACTTTATGACTGCTCAGCAAGCGAAAGAATACGGTCTTGTGGACGAAGTTTTAACTAAACGTCCATAAGTTTTAAAGATTCAGATAGTGGAGTAAATATGTCCGAACATCCTCAAGGACAAAAGCATTGTTCATTTTGCGGTAAAACGCAGTCTGAAGTCGGGAAGCTGATTGCAGGCGAGGACGCATACATTTGTAACGAATGTGTGGACGTATGCTTAGATTTGGTTCAAACCAGTCAACAGGTGGAAACCAATGACTGGGCCAATCGTCCTTTGCCGAAACCACAGGAAATCCGTGCGGCCTTGGATCAATATGTCATTGGTCAGGATATCGCAAAAAAGACCTTGTCGGTTGCAGTGTATAACCATTACAAGCGCCTGAAAGTGCAGAATAATGGCAAAAAAGCTGACGATTCAGTTGAACTTTCAAAAAGTAATATCATGCTGGTCGGCCCGACGGGCTCAGGCAAAACCTTGCTTGCACAAACGCTTGCGCGCCTTCTTGATGTACCCTTTGCCATGGCAGATGCAACCACACTGACCGAAGCAGGTTATGTGGGTGAAGATGTAGAAAACATTGTACAGAAGCTTTTGCAAAAAGCCGATTATGATGTCGAGAAAGCACAGAAGGGCATTATCTATATCGACGAGATCGACAAGATTACCCGCAAGTCTGAAAATCCATCGATTACGCGTGATGTATCGGGTGAAGGCGTACAGCAGGCTTTATTGAAAATGATCGAAGGTACGGTTGCTTCGATTCCGCCCCAAGGTGGCCGTAAGCATCCGCAGCAAGAATTCATTCAGATTGATACCTCAAACATCCTGTTTATCTGTGGTGGTGCATTCTCAGGACTTGAGAAAATTGTACAGCAGCGTCAGGAAAAAGGTGGCATCGGCTTTACTGCAGAAGTGCGTAAAAAAGATGAAACCAAGAAGCTGTCTGACTTGTTCCGTCAAGTTGAAGCAACTGACCTGGTAAAATTTGGTTTGATTCCAGAATTTATTGGTCGTTTGCCAGTGATTGCTACTTTGGATGAGTTAGATGAAGAAGCACTGATGCAGATTCTGACTGAGCCGAAGAACGCTTTGACCCGTCAGTACCAACATCTGTTTGATATGGAAGATGTGGATCTGGTCTTTGAAGAATCTGCTCTACGTGCCGTGGCTAAGAAAGCAGTTGAGCGTAATACAGGCGCACGTGGTCTACGTTCGATTCTGGAAAATTCATTGCTGGAAACCATGTATGACTTGCCAAGCCGTAGTGATGTCGGCACTGTGGTCGTCAATGAAGCGGTGATTAAAGGTGAAGCAGAGCCGGAATACCGTGCCGAGCGTCAGCCGCATGATCAGCAAGAGACAGCGACAAAAATAGATTTAAAGGTCGTGAATAGTAAATCTGCTTAATTGCTATTCGTCCGAAACGTGCGAAAACTCCGTGTTTTCGCACGTTTTTTATTTCCAAAAATAAAGCTCGGTGTTAATCTGATTCACTAGGCGTGGATGCCTAAAACTTATAAAAAACAAATCGCAAAGCACTTGCATACAAAAGAATAAAGACGCAGTGAGGGATAAGCATGCGTGGAGTCGCAATTGTACTCATCAGCAGTTTGGCATTGCTGGGGTGTCATGGTAAGAAAGCCGTCGTTGAGCCTACACAGCCACTCAGCACTTTAAAAAATATCGATCTTGAAAAAAAACCGGGCTTCGTCGAGCAGCATCGTATCGGCATGTTCACCATTGGCGGCTGGGTCAATCAAAAGCAGGGCAACCAGTTTCAGACGGTGAAACCGCAGCATGCTGAAGCAGCCATCGTGTATTTATACCGGCCTGATTCCAGATGGAACCGTCAGGAAATTGTTGCTGCCAGCCTGTTTATTAATCAAGAGCATATTCCAAGCTTATTGCATAATCATTATTACTGGATTGAGGTGCCTGCAGGGACCTATCGTTTGAGTACCAGCCGGCCATTAGGCGCGCTACATTTCCAGAAGCCTAAATATCTGGATTTTACTGTCGAAGCGGGACAGTCTTATTTTATTAAATATGATGAAGAAAATATCAGTACACGCCGGAGTATTTCCGGGCCGCTCATGCTGATGCCGGAAAAAGTTGGCCTGAATGAAATTGCTTTTACTCAGCTAAAATCAGACAGTTTTAACTTCGTGGCACAAGATCAGGAAACTGGCCAGATTCGCAAAAAAGCCCAGAAAATTGAACCAACTGCTTATGATCCATCATTAGATGTACAGTTGAAGGCACCTTTTAAACTTTGGGATCCGCGTACTTGGTAATGGAACATTTTCTAGAATAAATATAATAAAAAAGCACCGATAGAGGGTAATGTTGATCAGTTAAGGAGTTTAGAAATAGACTCTTTAATTTTTTAGTCATTCACAGCGGAGTATTAATTTTATAAATCAAATTCTTGTAAATTATTTGTTACTTTGGTTTCGCCCAAATGAGAAGCTTCGCAAGGAAGGCATCTTGCGGAGCAATACTCCTCATCCGCAAAACTCGTCAGCCACCATCGACTAGTAAGTTTGTCGCAGAAACAATCATTTTTAAATCTTGCGGTGCAATACACCTCATGCCTCAAACAGTTGCGGATGACTTTTCTATCTATCAGATATAATCATGAATTTGAAAAAGAAAATGCCAGTCAATTCCTTAACTGACTGGCATTACCGATAGAGGGTGCTTTTTTATTGCAGTCAAAATTAGCCTGCAGCAGCGTCCACGACTGGAATCTTACCAATTTTTGCTTGCCAGATTTTAGGTGCAGTGGCGTGAATAGATGTACCATTCACATCAACTGCGACAGAAACCGGCATATCTTTCACGACAAACTTGTAAATTGCTTCCATACCCAAGTCAGCAAAAGCCACCACTTCAGCTTCACGGATCGCTTTCGATACCAAGTAAGCAGCACCACCGACAGCCATCAGGTAAGTTGCCTGGTTGTCTTTAATGGCTTCAACGGCAGCAGGACCACGGTCTGCTTTACCGATCATGCCGAACATGCCAGTTGCTTCAAGGACTTGACGTGTGAATTTATCCATACGCGTAGCCGTTGTTGGACCAGCAGGACCAACCACTTCATCACCGACTGGATCGACTGGACCGACGTAGTAGATAAACTTACCTTTCAGATCAACCGGAAGTTCTTCGCCATTGTTCAGCATGTCGACCATACGTTTATGTGCAGCGTCGCGACCAGTATAAATCGTACCGTTTAGAAGTAATGTATCACCTGGTTTCCAAGCATTCATTTCTTCTTGAGTAATTGTATCGAGGTCAACACGTTTAGAAGATGAAGAATCCCAAGTGACTTCAGGATAGTCTTCAAGTTTTGGTGCGATGATGTTGGCAACACCCGTACCATCAAGTGTGAAGTGTGCATGACGAGTCGCAGCACAGTTCGGGATCATACCGACTGGCTTACCCGCAGCATGACATGGATAATCTTTGATTTTAATATCAAGAACAGTGGTTAAACCGCCAAGACCTTGTGCGCCAATACCCAAAGCATTCACTTTTTCGAAGATTTCGATACGAAGTTCTTCAAGTTTAGATTGTGGACCACGACGAAGTAATTCGTCCATGTTGATCTCTTCCATCAATGCTTCTTTGGCAAGCATCATGGCTTTTTCAGCAGTACCACCGATCCCAATCCCTAGCATACCTGGTGGACACCAGCCTGCACCCATCGTTGGAACAGTTTTCAGTACCCAATCTACGATTGAATCAGATGGGTTCAACATTGCGAGTTTAGATTTATTTTCTGAACCGCCACCTTTGGCTGCTACAGTGATATCTACTTTATTACCAGGCACAAGCTTGTGGTAAATCACGGCAGGAGTGTTGTCTTTGGTATTCTTACGACCAAAAGCAGGATCGGCCAGAACTGATGCACGAAGCACGTTGGAGTTTTCTAAATAACCCTGACGTACGCCTTCATTGATTGCATCATCCAGGCCCATGGTTAAATCGAATTTAACATCCATGCCCACTTCAACAAATACGTTGACGATACCGGTATCTTGACAGATTGGGCGGTGGCCTTCTGCACACATGCGTGAATTAATTAAGATTTGCGCGATCGCATCTTTAGCAGCTTTGTTCTCTTCACGATCATACGCACGGCTCATCGCTTGGATAAAGTCTTGTGGGTGATAGTAAGAAATGAACTGAAGCGCATCTTTAACCGATGTGATCAAGTCATCTTGCTTGATAATAGTTGTCATACAAATATCTCTTGAGCGGGCTGATAGCTAGCGGGCTAAATTATAAGACAAAAGAATCGGGTTGTGGGCATTTTGGGCGAGCATTGGCCGAAAGTTTATAGTTTAAGCAATCTGAAGGACGACTTTAGCAGCTCAGCGGGTCAAATATGACAGTAATCGGTCATATTTAGTGTCATATTTCAGACTAAAAATAGTCATATTTATTATTATTTTTTATTAAGTATTTGAATTTTAACTGTTATTTAAAAATTAATAAAAAACCGGATTGTCATATAACTGTCATAAAACTTTTACATAATGCAGCTATTGAAACGGGAGATCTTAACAATGGTTACAGGTATTTTAATGGCGAGTGGTTTTTGTGTATATATCGCTGCAACTTGGATGTATGGTCAGAAAGAAGATCAAGCCTAAGCTTCATCTTCTTTTTTTATTTTCAGGCATTAAATAATTAACCTTTCTTCACATCTTCACATCTTCACATCTTCACATCTTCACATCTTCACATCTTCACATCTTTAAATCCAATTCATCAAGCTATAAAAATATCTGAATACTCAACTTCAAAAAGCATTTTTGTTATGTAGTGGGTTAAATCGTGCTAAGCGTTTACATTCTTAACCCTTCAAAACCCAAAGCCTGAAAACCCTTACACATGTGGCGTTTTTTATTACTTAGACTGTTCCTCTCAACTTCTAGAAACAGGCAAGTAGAATGAACAATTTTAATGCAAGTGATATTAAAGAACATGCTTCAGTCATTGCTTCATGTGGTACTCAAGTCGGGAAGGTAGACCATTTAGAAGGTCAGGATTCAATTAAATTAACAAGAAGTGATGATGAAAATAATGAGCATCATCTGATTCCCTTGAGTTGGGTAAGCGAAATCAAAGACGATAGCGTAGTGCTCAATAAAACAGCAGAAGATGTGCGTAAAGAGTGGACCACCTTATAAAAAATTAAAGTCAGTGGACTGAAAAGCAGGGCTGTCTCAGCTTAATTTTTTATGTCACAGACTTTATTAGTAATCGTTGAAAATGCCAGTTCGAAAGACTGGCATTTATTATGCGTAGTTGATTCTTTTTTATTTGGTTTTGCATTCTGCCAGAAATGGATTTTGAGCCTGTATAATGATTTTATCTGAAAATTCCCCTTCATATTCAAAACCATTTTGTATGATTTTTAGCGTTTGAAAACCACATTTTTCCTAGGCACGACTTCCACCTCAATTATGTCCAAAGACTTTTGAGTTGTAATGGCTTAAAGAAAAACTCTTTGACCAACTTGAGCGCTTCACTGCCACAGCCTTGAGCTGTCCAAGTGATTGTTGAGATTGCAATACAAAATTCAGCATGTTGAGCACAAGATTGATTTCTAGAATTCAAAGTTTACCGATCATTTCATCATGATGGTTTAAACAAATCGCAAAGTCATAACGGGTTGGATCAGCCAAACAGCGCTGACTATGTGCCTGCATATCTTCAAGTGTAAAATGCCATTTCAAGCCGGTCATATAACGCATTTCATCGATTTGCGTGAGCGCTAAAAATGTGAGTAGATTTTCAACTTTCAGTAAGTGTAAGTAGATGCGGTTCCATTTAAGATCAGTGTTGATGTGATGCTCTTTGAGAGCATTTTTTATTTTTAGAAAAGTAATCGACAGATTATAGAATGTCCGACTTTAGAACAAAAATGATTAAAAAAACCACCCCATCTTGCGAGAGGGTGGTGAGTGCGGAGCTATTAAATTTATTGAGCCTGCTGTTCTGCCTGAATCGCGGTTAAGGCGATGGTAAATACAATATCATCGACCAAAGCACCACGAGACAGGTCGTTCACCGGTTTGTTCAAACCTTGCAACATTGGCCCGACACTGACTACATTGGCAGCACGTTGCACAGCTTTATAAGTCGTATTACCCGTATTTAAATCCGGGAAAATAAAGACATTGGCACGTCCGGCCACTTGTGAATCTGGTGCTTTTTGACGGCCAACACTTTCAACCGAGGCAGCATCATATTGTAATGGCCCATCAATTAGCAGGTCAGGACGACGTTCTTTGGCAATTCGTGTTGCTTCAGCCACTTTCTCGACATCGGCACCCATACCTGAAGTTCCGGTAGAGTAAGAAATCATGGCAATCCGCGGGTCAATGCCAAAGGCTTTGGCAGAATCTGCTGATTGAATCGCAATCTCGGCCAGCTGCTCTGCATCTGGATCAGGATTAATCGCACAGTCGCCATAAACATAGACTTCATCTGGCAGCAGCATAAAGAACACAGAAGAAACCAATGAATAATCCGGTGCAGTCTTGATCAGCTGAAAGGCAGGACGTACGGTATTGGCCGTGGTATGTACCGCGCCAGAGACCAGACCATCAACCTGATCCAGCGCCAGCATCATGGTGCCGAGCACCACAGTGTCTTGCAGCTGTTCACGCGCTTGCAGTTCGTTGAGTTTGCCTTTACGTAGCTCGACCATCTTGTCGATATAGTTATCACGAATCAGATCCGGATCCAAAATTTCCAGATCTTCAGGCAATTCGATACCACGAGCTTTTGCCACTTCTAAAACAGATTCGGGATTGGCCAATAAAATACATTGTGCAATGCCACGCGACTGACAGATTGCTGCAGCTTGTATCGTACGTGGTTCATCACCTTCAGGTAATACAATACGTTTTTTGGCCACAATCGATTTTTGTACCAGTTCATGCCGGAAGGCTGAAGGCGAGAGACGTGGCTTATAAGAACCATTCAACATCTGACCGAGCCATTCCGGATTGATGTGACTCGAAACAAAGCGCGTGACCTGATCTGCACGTTCCGTATCATCTACTGGAATTTCATTGCTGAGATTTACCAGTTTTTGTGCGGTTTCAAAGGTACTAAGCGGTGTATGTAAAATTGGTAAACCTTGTTTGATGGCGGTCTGGCAAAATTCCAGTACGTGATCATTTGGTTGATGATGTTCAGTTAGCACCAAGCCAGCCAAAGGAATACCATTGCTGCTGGCCAGACTGCTGGCCAATAACACATCAATCCGGTCAGATGCACTGATGATCAATTCACCCGCTACAAATTTATGCAATTCATGTTCAATATTGGCCGAAATCAGGCTGCTGTGCTGGACACGGCGCTGTTTCGCTTCGCCTTCATTAATCCAGTAGGCCTGAATATGTGCCGCCAGATCAGATATACGCGGCACACTTAAAGTTTTACTGAAAGGCACCAGTCCAATTACAGGTAACTTTTCTGAACCAATATGTGGATGGGTTTGCTGGATGGCACGAATAAATTGTGTGGTTTCTTCTGCAAGACGTAAATCCGGATCAAGCGTTACAGGAATCTGTGCAGATTCTTCAGGCAGACCTTTGGTTCGCATCAACAGGATGCCAGACAGGCGGGTTGAACTGGCGCCACCAAAGTTGCGAATCTGGTTTTCAACTTTATCGGCAGTCTGACCTGGCTGCTGGATATTGGCATTGCTGACCACAATCACTTTGGCATCCAAGGCCTGCGCCAGCGAGGCATTCAGATCATCGGCAAAACTGTCCTGAGCATTTGGCAATAGACCTTCGACAATAATCAGGTCATGCTGTCTGGCAATTTGACGATGCAGACGTACCGCTTCTTCCAGCAGTTCATCCTGTTCACCCAGATTAATCTGCTGCAAGACTTTGCTATAACGGATTGGTTCAACAGTTTCACTTTGAGAAATATGACGATACAAAGCCGTAGTACGGTCTTCGACTTCATTCAATTCCTGAGCAAAAGGTTTGAGAAAGCCAGCTTTAACCCCTTGGCATTCCAGTGCATAAATCAGGCCTAAACATGCAGAAGTTAAGCCTACGCCTTCCCCAGTGGGAACCAATAGAATCGTTTTCATAAGTTACGTCAGTCACACAATAATAAAAATCAGTTAAAAAGTGGCCCTGCTTGCTTATGCAAGCGCTACCTCAGCTTCAGACTTTTTTGCGTTTTTTTGCTCCACTTCAAGTTCTACAACGCTATGTACTTCTTGAGCGATACGACCTTCTTCGTCTGTTGGCACTACCCAGATTTGTGGACCTGTACCTGAATCGATACGGCCTTCAGTGCCACGTTTCAGGTCATTATTGGCACTTTTATCCAGGTTGAAGCCGAAGTGGGGCAGATAAGTCATGGTTTTTTCACGGATATAGGCAGAATTTTCGCCAATACCGCCAGTGAAGAACAAGCCATCAATACGTGGCAGACCACAGCTCAATGCTGCCAGAGATTTGGCTAGACGGTAGCAGAATACTTCAATCGCCAATGCAGCATCTTCATTGCCTTGTTCCGATGCTTCAATCAGGGTACGCATGTCATTCGACAAATCAGACAGACCCAATAGACCGCTCTGGCTATTCAGCATCTTGTCAATTTTATAGATATCCCAACCCAGGTTCTTTGCCAGGAAGCTGTGCAGGCTTGGGTCGACATCGCCACTGCGGGTGCCCATGACAATACCTTCAAGCGGGGTTAAGCCCATTGACGTATCTACACTTTTCCCATTCCACACGGCACAGGTCGAGCTGCCATTACCGAGATGTGCTGTTAACCAGCCGCCTTGTTTCAGGCTACCTGCCAGTTCAGAACCACGGTCTGAAACATAAGCATGGCTGGTGCCGTGGAAACCATAACGACGCACACCATGGGCTGTATATAAGAATTTTGGCAGGGCATAGCGATATGCATGTGCTGGCATGCTTTGATGGAATGCGGTATCAAATACTGCTATTTGCGGTAAGTCTGGGAACAAGCGTTTGGTGGCTTCAATGCCAATCAGATGTGCCGGATTGTGTAAGGGCGCAAGTGGCGTTGCTTCACGAATCTTTTCAATAATTTCATCATTGATCAATTCTGCTTTGGTCAGGCTGCCACCATGTACCACACGGTGACCAATCGCATCTGGGCGATAGTTAGCCAGACGCTCCAAACCAACTTCAAGGGCTTTTTTATGGTCGGCAAAAGGAATATGGATATCGACTGGTTCGTTACCGACAGTCACGCCTTTGATACGAGCATTTTCTGTGCCTAAGTTCTCAGCTAAACCATGAATACGGAAGTTCTGTTCCTCAAGAAGTAATGCAAACTTGATTGAAGAAGAGCCACAATTAATAACTAATACTGATTTAGACACGATTGATTACCCGATTTTTAATTAAAATTCTCGTCCATTGACTTGATCCAGTGATCAGCAAAAAAGCACTAAGCTGAATCAATATTGATGTTTTAACATTTGTTTTTTTTCTGTCCTAGATAGACTTTAGCAGATTAGACTTAAGCATTATCGACCAGACTGACAATAATAACTAAAATTTATCAGTTCATAGTTTTCATTTATAAATAAAATGATGCTGAAAATATAGTCAATAAAGCTGCCGAATTCTATTTTCAATGTCGTACTGGAACAGATTGCTTTCAGTTTAGTGCCTAAAACAGCAAATATGACTTATACATACAATTCTATACAGAGATTCATCAATAAAATGACCCAAAGGTTCTGATCCATTTCGGTTTTAATTTTTTATATCCATAAAAAATCAGCCTTGCGAACAAAGCTGATTTTTAAAGTGATCAGCTGAAATAGTTATTGGCGAATCTGACCATCACCAAATACGATCCATTTTTGTGAGGTCAGGCCTTCAAGACCAACCGGACCACGGGCATGAATTTTATCGGTTGAAATTCCGATTTCCGCGCCTAAGCCATATTCAAAACCATCAGCAAAGCGGGTCGAGGCATTGATCATCACCGAACTCGAATCGACACCGGCCAAAAACTCGCGTGCCAGACTGTAATTTTCAGTAATGATCGAATCGGTATGATGTGAGCCATACTGATTAATATGTTCAATCGCTTCTTCTATGCCAGAAACCACTTTGATGGCCAGAATTGGGCCCAGATATTCGGTATACCAGTCTTCTTCAGTGGCCGCAATCACTGCATCAGCAAGAATGCGCTGGGTTTCTTTGCAACCACGGAGCTCTACTTTTTTCTCCTGATAAAGTTCTGCGATGCGGGGCAAGAACTCTTCAGCGACTTTTTCATCGACTAGCAAAGTTTCCATGGCATTACACACGCCATAGCGATGGGTTTTGGCATTTAAAGCAATGGGTAAGGCTTTTAACAGATCCGCCTGTGCTTCCACATAGATATGGCAATTACCATCCAAATGTTTGATCACCGGGACACGAGCTTCTTCAGTAATGCGCTCGATCAGGCTCTTGCCGCCACGAGGTACAATCACATCGACATATTCGGTCATGGTAATGAGCTGGCCGACTGCAGCACGATCAACGGTATTGATCACTTGTACTGCTGATTCTGGCAGGCCGGAAATTTTCAGCGCATGTTGAATTGCCGCGGCAATCGCCTGATTGGATTCCAGTGCTTCTGAACCGCCACGTAAAATAATCGCATTGCCTGATTTCAGCGCCAGTGAAGCCGCTTCCAGGGTCACGTTGGGACGTGATTCATAAATCATGCCGACCACACCCAAAGGTACACGCATCTTGCCCAGTTGAATGCCAGATGGGCGATAAGCCATATCGCTAATTTCACCAATCGGATCTTTCAGGCCAATCACATCTTTCAGGCCTTCTAACATACCTTTAAAGCGTGCGGGGTTGAGTTCTAAGCGATCAAGCAGGGCACTGTCCAGATTGTTATTATGCGCTTTGGTCATATCTTTCTGGTTGGCAGCCAAAATCGCCGGCTGGCTATTTTCCAAAGCCGTATAAATAGCCGATAGTGCGTTGTTTTTGGTTTGGGTGGACGCACGAGCCAAAATGCGAGAAGCCTGGCGTGCCTGCTGTCCTACTGTTTGCATATATTGTTCAATAGACTCTTGCATAGCGCTTTGATCACTTAGAAATTTCACTTCGATATTAACAGTCTGCTGCCGGACAATGAAGCCCATCTGTTAAAAATCATCCGTTTTCGCGGACTTCTAAACATTTTGAAATTGTTTTCTGTTTAAAAGCAGATAAGTGGTCGCTGAAGCGGTTGCTTGTGAAAAGCCGCTCTGTATAGAATGAAATAAGCGACATTGAAGTCATATATAATTATTAAAGAGCAGGATGCGTGTTCAGGCTCATCGGAATGTGTCTGAAGCATAAGATCTGTTAATCATGACTTGCACAATAAAAATAAGGCAAGGACGGAGGAAAAGGAAAATGAATTCCATTATCCACATGGATGCCCATGTATTGGATTCGCAAAGCCATTATGGTTTTTTTGATCTTTATGATAAGCACAGTTTTAAGCAGCCAGCACGAAGCACCTGGATGGATGGCTGGAAAATCGAATATATGGCGATTGCCCGTCCGGATACCTTGCATCTCAGGCCGATGGTGATCATTGGGGGCGCCTTCCAGAATTTTAATTCCTATAAATATTGTGTCGAACAGCTCTTCGCTGCCGGCCCGATCATTCTGATTGACTTGCCTTCGATGGGAGCCAACCAGCAGATCAGCAATGTGGATACTGGTCTGTCGGCTGGAACTCTGGAGCTTGAAGACCTTGCTGCCATGCTGGGGCAATGGCTGGAGCAGATGCAACTTCCTCAAGTTTCAATTTTAGGCATGTCCTTAGGCTCAGTAGTCGCCTCCTGTCTGGCAGACCAGCGCCCTGAACTGGTGGATCGGATGATCCTGATGGGCGTAATGCAGAAAACCCGCAAAAGCTGGCGCATGCTATTGGAAGAATCCTTGCATCTGATGAAAGAACAGCGCATGGATGAATTTGGTCAGGCGGTCATTTTATATCTGGTCAATCATGCCCGTCTCAAAGAAACCCGCATGTCACCAACAGCAAAGCGCTTATTCTTCAAGCAGATGTCAGAATTCACGGTGACCGAACAAGAGCGTTATGATATTAACTGCAACCGTCTATTGCGTCTGACCCACGTGCCGATTCCACAGTGCAAGGTTCTGGTGGCCTGTGGTCAATATGACAGTTTTACCTTGCCACATGAGAATGCCAATTTTGCCCTGCAATGTCCAAATATGCAGTATGTACAAATTGCCGGTGCTGACCATGTGCCTCAGTTGCAGCGCAGGAAAGAAACTATGCATCTGTTTGCCACCTTCTTGCGTGATGAAGCAGTCGAGCAGTTGCCGGGAATTATTCCGTTTAGCCGTGAACAGATGCAGCAGATTGAACGGCGCGGTGAAGAACGGATTTGTGTGCAACAGCCACAACGTTATTTGAGTCATCGTCATTCGGATCTGCTGTTGAATGTAGAAATTATCGACATGAATTTCTTTGGAGTATTGCTGGAGTTAGACGCAGGACAGACAGAGTGTGCCGCAGCTTATCCGCGTGATCTGGCCTTGCATCTGGAAGATGAAAACGGCGAGTTCAAGATCGAATGTCTGATCTTTGAACAGGATGAGACTCAAGTGCGGGCCCTGTTTAAACATGGCAGTTTTGAAGTGGCAGAACGTTTATTGGCTTTTGTGCAACAACAGAAAATCCTTCAGCAAGAAGACGCTTTCGATGCAGTGATTTAATCGGGGCTTAATAAAAAAACAGCGTCATTTAACGCTGTTTTTTTTCACTGCATGAATCATCCAGACCAGATCACCGAGATGTTCATCCTGCTCCGGTGTCAGATTTTGCTGACGAGGCTCGGCAAAATAACGTTGCGGTTGTTGTACCTCAACCTGATTGAAACCGGCATCTTGAAAAAAGTGCTGTAATTCTTGGGGGGTTTTAAAATGAAAGGTAAATGCACTGCGTGACATGAATTTAAGCAGACGGCTACAGCTCCAAATAAAATTCGCCAATTTATTTTTGACGGGTTCTGGGTAAATGTCGCTAAGGTAATGCAAGGCTGGAAAATGTCGTGCATTCTCTGCAATACCTTGCAACAGAATACGCAACATGCGTTGATCAAAGTAATTAATCAGCCCCTCATTAATTACCACCAAAGGTTGGTCGGGATCAAACATCTGAAAGATACAGTCCAACTCTTCACTAAAAATATCTGCAGTGAGCACTTCGGGAGCCTGCTGATCAATCTGCTGCAAGGCTTGGGTCTTGATTCTGGCCATGTCGGGAAGATCCAGTTCGCGATAATCAATCTCGGGAAATTTTTGTCTGAAATTCCAGCTACGTGGAGACAAACCGCAGGCAATTTCAAGAATCTGAAGTTGTGGATGTTGCTCGATCAACTGACACAGATGTTCATCAATCATCTGATGGCGCTGCTTGAGTGTGGTACGCATACTGCCACCCACAGAGCGTTCTGCCCATACTTCGAGTGGATGTAGCAGTGTGGCCAGAAACTTGCCTTTAGTCGTGGCAAAAACCGGATGTGAGATCCCCATTTGATACCAGATATAGCCGGTATAATGTGCTGTAAAAGAAATATGGCGATGCTGCGAAAGTGATTTTGGCATAGGGTTCTGACCTTATTGTTATTTTAGTTGGGTGCTACAGAAGTAGCGCCTTTTTAACATCATAATAAAAAAGGAACACTTTGTCGTGTTCCTTTATCATATTGATTGGATTTAAAAAGTTTCAGCTAGTCTGCTGCTTGAATACCAGTATTTCATCACGAATCTTGCGCCATTCATCACCCAGATCCAGTTCAGTGCCAATTTGAATCGCTGGAATTTGACCGCGCATACGTTCTAAACGTTCCTGATTTGGCAACGGCAGGTCGGCAATGCCTTCCAGTGCAATACATTGTGCTGCACGATCATTACAGACCAGACCCATATCACACCCGGCTTTCAGTGCGGCCTGAATTCGGGCATCGGCACCGCCTGCCACACAGGCGGCCTGCATGCTTAAATCATCCGAGAACAGAACGCCGTCAAAACCGAGTTGCTGGCGCAAGACTTTCTGAATCCAGAATTCCGAGAATCCGGCCGGGTTTGGATCGACCTGACTATAGATGACATGAGCCGGCATTAAAGCATCGAGTTGCGGCTGTAACTGGATAAAGGTCTGCATGTCTTTTTGCTGGATTTCTGCATAGGAGCGCGTATCAATTGCTGCAGCAACATGTGAGTCCGCTTTAACAGAGCCATGTCCGGGGAAATGTTTACCGGTTGAGGCCATGCCGGCACGTTTCATACCTTTTAGAAATGCGCTGGCGAGTGGAATAATATCCTGAATATTTTGGGCAAAGCTACGATCACCGATCACATCACTGATGTCATTCAGGTCCAGTACCGGTGCAAAGCTGAAATCAATCCCGACAGCCAGTACTTCAATCGCCATCAGCCAGCCGCATTTTTCGGCCAAATCTAAAGCACGCTGCGAATCATGAGCATACAGTTCGCCAAATTTCCCCATCGCAGGGAGCAGGGTAAAGCCCTGTCTTAAGCGCTGCACACGTCCACCTTCCTGATCGACTGCAATCAAAATATCAGGACGAATCTGGCGCATGTGATCGGTTAAGGCACGGACTTGAGCCGCAGATTCGATGTTACGTCCAAATAAAATGACTCCACCGACTTGCGGCGCACCGAATAGTTCAATATCTTCTTGAGTCAGGGTTGTGCCTGCGATGTCGAGCATCAATGCGCCAATCATATGCGGAATCCGTTTTAGAATTTTTCCGGGAAACAATACCTGATTTCTGCAATGATTTGCTACACTTTGTTAGCACAGAATATGATAAAACTACACGACATAAACATATTAAGTTGTTTAAGATGCTGAATACTTTAAATTCTGGTCGAAAAGCAACACGGTCACATTGGTCTCTAGGCCAAGGAAGTACGAATTATTTATGAAATTTCAAACGATAGCTTGCGCCGTTGCGATTGCGACAGGTGGCTTCTTTTTTACCCATGTCGTGAATGATGCGATTGCAGCCAATAGTGCAGAAGTGGTCAGCAAAGCCATTCAGCCATCTCAAGAACAGGCGTTGGTATCACGTCAACTGGCGACGCTGGTGGACCGTCAGCACTATTTGAATATGCGTCTGGATGCCCAGACTTCGCAGCGTATTTTCGATTTCTATATCGATAGTCTGGATCCGGAACATAGCTTATTTCTGGCACCAGAAGTTGAAAATTACAAGAAACGTTATGGGGCCAATTTCGGTGCTCACCTGAAAGCTGGCAATTTGTCGGGTTCTTATGAAATCCATGCGCAATATCGTCAGCGCCTGACTCAGTTCTATACTTATATGCTGGATGAGCTGAAAAAACCACAGAACCTGAATCAGCCAAATGTCTATATCGAAACGGATCGTGAAAAAGCACCATTCTTTAAAACTGAGGCTGAACAGCGCGCGCACTGGTCAAAAATGCTGGTGTCCCAGCTGATCAATCTGACCATCAGTAAAGAAGAAGAACAGGCCAAACAGAAAGCACTGAAGGCCAATCCAGAACTGGCCAATGGACAAGACCTTACCGGTCCTGAAGATCTGACGCCTGCACAAACCTTGACCAAGCGTTATACCCGTCAGCTGGAACGTGTCAGCCGGATCAAGAGTGATGATGTGCTCGACAAGACCTTGAATGCGATGATGCTGACCTATGATCCGCATAGTAATTATTTCCCGCCTGTAGATGCGATGGAGCTGAATCGTCAGACCACTTTGCAGCTCGAAGGGGTTGGGGTCTCGATTCGTCCTGAACGTGGCAATGAAGATTACACCAAGATTGAAACCATTGTCGAAGGTGGTCCTGCGAGTAAATCCGGTCAGGTGAAATCGGGTGATCGTATCATTGGTGTAGCCCAGGATGGCGAACAGATGGTCGATGTGATTGGCTGGCCAAGCAATGAAATTGTCGGTCTGATTCGCGGCAAGCGTGGCACTAAAGTCACTCTACGTTTACTCGGTGCAGGCGCGACCATGGGGCAGGCACGTAACGTGACCATTACCCGTGATGTGATTCAGGAAGAAGATGCCGGTGTGCGTACGCGTGTCGTCGACATTCAGCGCGATGGCAAGAAATATCAATATGGTGTGATTGAAATCCCGTCGTTCTACCTGAACTATCGTGCACGTCGTGCCGGTACAGATTATCGTTCAGTCTCTGAAGATACCAATAAGGCTTTAAAAGAACTGGCGGCCAAAAATGTTGCCGGGATTATTGTCGATTTGCGTAATAACCCAGGTGGCTCACTAGAAGAAGTGGCACGTATGTTGGGGCAGGTGATTAAATCTGGCCCAGTGGTGCAGATTCGTGATGGTAATGGCAATGTTAGCGTCTTTGAAGATGATGATGGCGGTACACAAACCTATGCGGGTCCTTTGGCAGTAATGATTAATCTGGCCTCTGCATCGGCCAGCGAAATTTACTCCGCAGCGATTCAGGATTATGAACGCGGGATTGTGATCGGCAGTACCACCACTGGTAAGGGTACGGCGCAGGTGCAACTGGATAGCTTGGCCCATGGTCAGGCGACACTGACACAGCGTAAATTCTACCGGGTGACTGGTGGTAGTACCCAGAATAAAGGGGTTGTGCCAGACATTAAACTGGTCGATATTTATAACGAAGAGTTTGGTGAGCGTAAGGCTAAAAATGCCTTGCAGTGGGATACCATTCCAACCGCACCGTTTAAACGTGAAGGTGCAGTACAGAAATATGTACCTGAATTAGCTAAACTTTCTCAGCAACGGGTCGTGCTGGATTCTCAGTTCAAGTATCTGGAACAGCGTAAGGCGGTGATGAAAAAAGCCGAGGAAGAAAAGCGTCAGGTACTGGACTTGCAACAGCGTAAAGCAGAGTTGATTGCCATGGAGCAAAAAACGCTGGAGGCAGAAAATACCCGTCGTATGGCTACAGGTCTTAAACCTTATCCGAACTGGGAAACTTATCAGGCTTCAATGGATGCACTGATTGAAACCCGTGCCAAAATGAAAGCCAAAGAGCGTCCGGCGCTTCCTGAAGAAGAAGCCTTTGTGATCGAAGCTGCACATGTGTTGCTGGATTATGCCAAGTTACAGGCCAAACAGTAACTTTTAAGCATGTCCATTTAAGTATCTAAGGATCTAAAAAAATAGCCTGTTTCGACAGGCTATTTTTTTATGATATCCGGCTATTTAAAAATCAGAATAAATTTTTCACATGAATTGCTAGCTGTCTAAATAAAAAGAAAAAAATTGTGACGGTGGTCGAATAAATAAACTGGAAAAATAGATTTAAACATTTGCTAAAATTTTCAAGACTCATAAGATAGAAGTCATATTTTATGCTGATGCTCATCATGATTTCAGAATCTGTTCTCGACACTGAATTAAAGAAATATAAATTCTAATTTTATTTAAAACCAGAGGCTTTGCACAGCGACACATGTGCATTGCTTGTCAACTTTACGATTCTGACGGCTTTAAACTTGACCAGGTGGAAATAGAAATACACGTGAGGGGAATAATAACAATGATGACCAATACGGAACATTTTATATGATCCCTATTCAGCATGATATCAGTCTGGTCATCGGATCAACTCTCTTTGCTTTCGTCGCTGGCTATTTTTTGATGCCGATTCAAAAAATATGGTGGCGTGAGTCGCGAAGAAAATTTGCAACACTCATGCTATTTGCAACGGCCGCATTACTGGGGCTGTTGATCTGGTCGATCCATTTCATTGGGATGACAGCAATTCATTTAAGTCATGCCTATCATTTTGATTTCAGCTGGATGTTGCTCTCTTATTTGAGTGTCTTTACGGCTTCTATTTTTACCCTCTGCTTAATGATCCAAAGCATCTGGTCATTTTCCCGAGTGGCTCTCGCGATCGTGGTGATGAGTCTCGGGGTCTCAGCCATGCACTATACAAGTAGTCTTAGGGCCAACTTTGAGAGAACAGAGATTACGCCAATCACAGAATCTTCACATGCGACTTATGATCTGTTGTTCGCGGTTGTGTTAATCAGTGCTCTGTTACTGATTGCCATGATTCGTCTGGTTCTCTCAGAATTGCGTCTGGCATCTCTGAATCGCCAACTGCGATGGGCCAATAAAGAGCTCGAAAATCAAAATATCCAGGATAATCTCACCAAATTACCCAACCGTTTATACCTGGCTGAATACGCAGATATCTTGTTTTCCAAGCAACAACATCAGCAGGAAATTGCCTTTTTATATATTGATCTGGATCGTTTTAAGGCGGTGAATGATGTGTTTGGTCATCAGGTCGGAGACCAGTTGCTGATTCAACTGACTGCGCGTATTCATCAGTTATGGGGTGACCGTTCCAAGCTGCTTAGAATTGGTGGCGATGAGTTCCTGATGGTGCTGGAAAACACGTCCGTCAGCAAAGCTTCAGAAATGTCAGAGCAGATTCTAAATCTGATTCAGGACAGCTTCCTGATTGATGGCAAAACCATTAATATTTCGGGCAGTATCGGAATCGCGATGTATCCGGAGCATGGCAAAAATCTGCAAGATTTACTGGTAAATGCCGATGCTGCAATGCTCAGTTCTAAATATCAGGGCCGCAATACCTATTCAGTCTTTAATTTTTCTTCTGATCAGCATGAATCCAAGAGCCAGAGCAAGCTGATTAATGATCTGTATAAAGCAGTTGAAGATCAGCAATTTGTACTGTTTTATCAGCCTAAATTTACCAGTGAACGAAAAATTTGTGGGGTAGAAGCCCTGATTCGCTGGCAGCATCCATTACATGGGTTGCTGGGTCCCAATATGTTTATTCATGGCGCTGAGAAAACTGGGCTTATTATTCAGATGGGCTATTGGGCACTGGAGCAGGCTTGCAAACAGATCCAACTCTGGGAAAAAAATAATACTGACTTTTTCCCGATTGCCGTGAATTTGTCTGCGGTGCAGTTTGAGCATAAGCATCTATTAGCTAATCTGCAAAACCTGTTTAAACGCTATAAGATCAATCCGCAGCACTTGATGATCGAGATTACTGAATCGACCGCCATGCATTATATCGATGCCAGTATTCGTACCCTTGAACAATTACGTAATATCGGTATCCAGCTGGCGATTGATGATTTTGGAACCGGACATTCCAGCTTCTTATATCTAAAAAATCTGCCCGTGGATGAACTGAAAATTGATAAAGAGTTTATTCAGGATCTTAGCGTCGGCTCTAAAGAAGAAATGATTCTGGAAAGCATTATTCGGCTGGCGATTAAACTGGGTTTAAAAGTGACCGCTGAAGGCGTAGAAACCACGCTGCAAGCAGATATTTTGACTCGACTCGGTTGTCAGCAATTACAAGGTTATTTGCTGGCAAAGCCGATGCCAGTCGAGTCATTGGCAACACAGGATTTTCTGTCTTAATTTGAATTTTTATACGCTACTAATGCGGTATTAAAGAGTACGGTGGACCTATATTTAGCGTTATTCAGCAGGCCAGTTGAATGACACAAACTCCCATATTTAAGCTTCATAACCGTATTATTTCCGACTCAATCTGGGCTGAAAAATCCAGCAGTCAGCAAGTGTAGATCTTATAAATACTGTCATTTCCTTCAGCCGTGGGCATACTTATTGGCTTTAGAAATCTGCTACAATATCGCCAATTTTCATATTGATCGTTTTTGATCTTGAGCACTGCGGTTCTGCAGTAGGTATTTTCCATGAGTTTTAAAGATGAGTTAGCGGCGCAGGTCGCTCAGCGACGTACATTCGCCATTATTTCCCACCCCGATGCCGGTAAAACCACCATGACAGAAAAGCTGCTGTTATGGGGGCAGGCGATTCAGGTTGCAGGTATGGTGAAAAGCCGTAAGTCTGACCGGGCCGCTACATCAGACTGGATGGAAATGGAAAAAGAACGTGGCATCTCGATCACGACCTCGGTGATGCAGTTCCCGTTCAAAGACAAGATGATCAACCTGCTCGATACCCCGGGACATGAAGATTTCTCGGAAGATACCTATCGTACCTTAACCGCCGTTGACTCGGCATTAATGGTGATTGATGGTGCAAAAGGGGTAGAAGACCGGACCATTAAATTGATGGACGTGTGTCGTATGCGCGATACACCGATTATTTCTTTTGTTAACAAAATGGACCGTGAAATCCGTGAGCCACTCGAGCTTCTGGATGAAATCGAAAACGTTCTGAAAATTAAATGTGTTCCGATCACCTGGCCATTGGGTACGGGGCGTGATTTTGCCGGTGTATTTAATTTAATCGAAGAAAAATTCTACATTTACAAAACCGGTTTTGGTTCAACCATTCCTACAATCGAAATACGTGATGGTTATGACTATCCGGATCTTCGTGAGAAAGTTGGTGAGCTGGCGTGGGCTGCATTTGAAGAATCACTTGAACTGGTGCAAATGGCCAATGAGCCATTGGATCGTGAAGAATTTCTGGCAGGCCGTCAAACGCCGGTATTGTTCGGTACAGCCTTAGGTAACTTTGGGGTTGACCATGTGCTGGATGCCTTCAGTCAATATGCACCGCCGCCGAAGGCCCATCCTACTCAGGCTCGTGTTGTCGAAGCTGATGAAGAAGGCTTTAGCGGTTTTGTCTTTAAAATTCAGGCCAATATGGACCCGAAACATCGTGACCGTATTGCATTCATGCGAATTTGTTCAGGTAAATATGAAAAAGGCCTGAAAATGAAGCATGTACGTCTGGATAAAGATGTGCGGATTAGTGATGCCTTAACCTTCCTGGCCGGTGACCGCCAGCATCTGGAAGAAGCGTGGCCGGGCGATATTATCGGACTGCATAACCACGGCACCATTCAGATTGGTGATACCTTTACTTCAGGTGAAAAGCTACAGTTCACAGGTATTCCGCACTTTGCACCGGAAATGTTCCGTCGTGTACGCTTAAAAGATCCTTTGAAATCGAAACAGTTGCAAAAGGGCCTGAAAGAGTTGTCTGAAGAAGGTGCAACACAGGTATTTATGCCACAGCATAATAATGACCTGATCGTGGGTGCAGTGGGCGTACTTCAGTTTGAAGTGGTGGCGTATCGTTTGAAAGAAGAATATAAAGTTGACTGTGTTTACGAACCCGTGAACATCAATACTGTTCGTTGGGTGTCTTGTGATGACGAGAAAAAATTTAACGAATTTAAGAAAAAGGCCCACGACCAGTTGTCAGTCGATGGCGGTGGTCACTTGACTTATCTTGCGCCAAGCCGAGTGAATTTACAGCTCATGCAAGAACGTTATCCGGACATCGTGTTCCATAATACGCGCGAACACTAAACTTTCAGGCATTCAAATATCGTCTAAAAATATCAAACAGCTTCTCCGGAAGCTGTTTTGTTTTATGTTACATTTAAACTATTCATAACCTGATAGATTGTTTAAAAATGAAGTTCAGCAAGGAAGCCGCCCTCGGTGCTGTCATTGGTTTAAGTCTTGTCCTGAGTGGCTGTGATAAAAGCGAAAAAGAACCGGAACTTGACCAGCCGGATGGAAAAACAACCCCAGTTAAGCAAAGTGCCAGTATTTTGCCTTACCTGAATATTCAAGAACAACCGGCCAAGATCGCCTTGCCATTTTGTGAAATCAAAAACTGTATCAATGTCGATATCCAGACTTTATATACGGCTGATCCCTGGATGAATCACTGGATCGAAAAACAGCAGGCCAAGGTAATTCAGGATCAAATTGGCTTAAAACAGGATATGAGTTTACAACAGGCGATGAATGCCTATGTGAAAAAATCGGATGCCTGGCAGGCTCAACTCCAGCTCAATCAGGCTTATGAATTATCGCTGTATACCCGCATTCCCTATCAGCGTAATCAATATGTCTTGCTGCAAATTGGTATTGATAGTAAACAGGAAAATATCAGTGTGTATGAGCGCTATTATTTTTTTGTAGCCGATCGTCAACAACAAAAAATGCTGACCCCACTGGATATTATCGATCCCAAACAACAGTTGTTAATGGACAAGATCATTCAAACCGCTTATGAAAAATGGTTAAAGGACAATAATCACGAGGTTCAGCAGCAAGCACCGAAAAAACTGTATTGGGGGCAGGCTGAGTGGTTCTTCGATCAGGAAGGGATTGGTCTGCATTATCGTAGTCATGACATTAGCAAAGATGCCAAACAACTGGATATCTATTTAACAAAAGAACAAACACAACAGGTCTTGAAAGCCGAAGTCTATCGGAATATGTTCTAAAGGTTGTAATCCTCTCAGGATTAATTACACGTTTTGAAAAGGGTAATGAATGCCAAAATATAAGAATATTTTTTGTCTATCGATACTGGCATCCGCAGTTTTACTGAGTGCATGTCAGCCGAAGAGCAATGAGCCGAAAGAGCTGACTTCTCCTGAAGTGGTACAAACCGAGCCAGAAGTCCTGAAACTTAGTGGTGATACCGAAAAACTCAAGCTGGTGATTCCAGAGTGTGAGGGTAAAAACTGTCCGGAAATTTCGATTGAACGCCTGAACAGTAATCAGCGCTTTATTGATGAATGGATCGATCAGCAGATTTTGCAACAGTTAAAAAATATCCTGTCTGTCGATGCGATTGAGCCGGCAAAAGCCACTGCTGCCAGTGAAGCCGAAGTGGCTGCTTCTGAACCAAAAACAGCCTTGTCGACGGTCACTACACCAAAACAGCAGCTTGAGCAGCAAATTCAGCCTTCTATGCAGACCTTCTTGAATCTGGACAAGGAGCTCAAAGCACTGAGTGCCAGTCATAGCATTAGCCTGATGATTAAGCCCAAGATTCTGAATTCGGGTGATCCATTGGCGACTGTGGTGCTAAACAGTAGCCATTATCTGGGAGGTGCGCACGGAGCATCTGCACAGCGCTATTATAATTTTGATCTTGAACAGCAAACACTGGTCAAGCTGGATGACATTATTGCCGAGAAGCAAAAAGCCAAACTCGAAGCACAGGCGTATGAGGCTTTTAAAGTCTGGGTCATGGAGTCCAAGCTGGCAAAAGATGTCGCTGAATATGAACAGGCCTGGAAGTTCATACTGACCGATAATTTTTATCTGGCCAAAGAAGGTTTGATCTTACAATATGCCGAATATGAAATCGGACCTTATGTGGTGGGTTTGCCGCGCTTAATGATTCCTTATGCGCAGCTACAAGGCGTGCTAAAACCGCAATATCTGCTGCAAGCTGAAACAGCAGCCTCTGAGGCACAGCCAGCGTTAGCATCTAAAGCCGAATGAAGTTAAAACTGTTCGATACGCATACCCATTTTGATGTTCCCGATTTTGATCCTGATCGGGAACATCTGGCCTATGCGGCCAAAGCGGTAGGTGTGGAACATCTGGTTCTAATTGGCTTTTTGCAAAACCGCTTTCAGGATTTGTTAAAAACCCACCATTTTATCAACGGGTTGGAAAATGCACCGCATAGCCACTTGGCACCCGGCTTGCATCCGTTTTATATTGAACAGCATCAGGCTGAACATTTATATGATCTGGAGCAGCTACTTAGAAATGAACAATGCATTGCCATTGGTGAAATCGGTCTCGACACATTTTTAAAGCAGCATAAACAACCTGAAATTTTTCAAAAGCAGCAATATTTTTTCGCTGCACAAATTGAACTGGCACAACAATTTGATAAGCCGATTTTGCTGCATATCCGTAAATCACATGCAGAAGTTTTACAAATTTTAAAACAGCATCAGTTTAAACAGGGTGGAATCGCACATGCCTTTGGCGGAGGTGTCGAGGAAGCCAAGGCTTTTGTCAAGTTGGGGTTTAAGCTTGGTGTTACTGGTCAGATTACCAATCCGAATGCCAGAAAACTGCATCAGGTGGTACAGGCAGTCGGTGCAGAACATCTGGTGCTGGAAACCGATTGTCCGGATATGACGCCGTTATGCTGTCAACAGTCAGGTGAGCAACGTACCCGCAATACACCTGCCAACTTGCCTTATGTACTGGAAGGTTTGGCACAAAGCTTAGGGCAAGATCAAGCCAAATTGGCACAGCAACTCTGGCAGAATACCCATCAGGTTTTGAATTTGGCCGATGAATAATGCCGGTTTTTATTGCTCGGCTGTATCTGCTGTAATTTGGTATCTGTTAAAAAAAGATGCATTATGCAATTTCTAAAATGCCTCAGACTTGGCATCATGCATATATATTCTTTTAGGTGAGATTCACATGGCACAAGGACTTTTGGCGGGTAAGCGCTTCTTGATCGCGGGTATTGCGAGTAAATTATCCATTGCTTTTGGTATTGCTCAGGCATTACATCGTGAAGGTGCTGAATTAGCTTTTACTTATCCAAATGAAAAGCTGAAAAAGCGGGTAGATGACTTTGCTGAACAGTTTGGTTCAAAACTGGTTTTTCCTTGTGATGTGGCGGTAGATGCTGATATTGATAATGCATTTGCTGAGCTGGCAAAACACTGGGATGGTCTGGACGGCGTGGTGCATTCTATCGGTTTCGCACCGGCGCATACTTTGGATGGTGACTTCACCGAAATCACGGACCGTGAAGGTTTTAACATTGCACATGACATCAGTGCCTATAGCTTTATCGCGATGGCACGTGCGGCAAAGCCTTTGCTACAAGTCCGTCAAGGTTGCCTGTTAACGCTAACTTATCAAGGTTCTGAGCGCGTAATGCCGAACTATAACGTGATGGGTATGGCCAAAGCCTCTTTAGAAGCCGGTGTTCGTTATTTAGCTTCGAGCTTGGGTCAGGAAGGGATTCGTGTGAACGCGATCTCTGCGGGTCCGATCCGTACTCTGGCAGCTTCAGGTATTAAATCATTCCGTAAAATGCTCGACCTGAATGAGAAAGTTGCACCACTGAAACGTAATGTGACGATTGAAGATGTCGGGAATGCCGCATTATTCCTGTGCTCGCCATGGGCCAATGGCATTACCGGTGAAATCCTGTATGTCGATGCCGGTTTCAATACCGTGGGTATGAGTGCTGATTTAATGGCGGATGCGGAATAAAAGTCTATTCTCTGCCGTGGGGGGGAGAGTTCCTCCCTTTTTTAAAGGAAGGTTAGGAGGGATTATTTTTCTTTAATCTCGCTAAACCCTTTCTTAAAAAAAAGAGTGAATGAGCAAAATCCCCCTCATTCCCCCTTTGATAAAGGGGGAGTTCACTCAAGGCCATAAAAAAGACCGCATAAGCGGTCTTTTTTAGATTTGCAGGACAGCGATTAAGCCTGACCATCTACAGCGGCAGTTTGTGCACGTTGCATATTGGCTTCAAATTCAGCATCGAAGTTGATTGGGGTAAGCAGCAACTGTGGGAAGCTACCTTTAGTCACCATATCATTCACTGCTTCACGCAGGAACGGGAACAGAATGTTCGGGCAGTATGCGCCCAGGATGTATGGAAGACGCTCTTCTTCAACGCCATCTACCAAGAAGATACCGGCTTGAGTCACGTCGACGATAAAAGCAGTATCACCTTCATTGGTCGCTTGAACAACGACTTTTAAAGCCACTTCAAAATGAGTCTCATCAATTTTTTCTGCAGAAGAAGAAAGGTTGATGTTGAGCTCAGGTTGCCATTGCTTGGTAAAAACTTGTGCCCCAGGAACCTCAAAAGAAATATCTTTGGTATAAATACGCTCTAATGCCAATTGTGGTTGAGCTTGTTGTTCTTCACTCATTCTTTGATCCTTAATATAAAGTGATGATTTTAATAGAATTAAGCCAGTAATTCATCGAGTTTGCCTTCACGCTCTAAAGCATAAAGCTGGTCGAAACCACCGATGAATTGATCCTTAATAAAAATTTGTGGCACAGTGCGGTGATTGGTACGCTGCATCAATTCAAGACGTACTTCAGGTGCTTCTTGAGATAGATTAATTTCTTTATATGCGACACCTTTGCGCTCAAGCAACTGTTTTGCACGCACGCAATAAGGACACACAGTCGTTGAATAAACAATAACGTCAGCCATGATCAATCTCCTGTTCGTGGATTATTTGCTTTTCACCAAAGGTAAACCCTGGGCTTTCCAGTTACTGATGCCGCCATCAAGACGGTATGCATCGGCATGACCCACTTGTTGTAGCGCAGTACCAGCCACCTGTCCAAGGTTACAAATGAACACCAAAGGGCGATCAGATGCTTTCAGCTCTTCAACATGCTTTGTAATCTGGCTATATGGAATGTTACGGCTGCCGCTGATATGACCTTCACGGAAGTCTTTGGCATCCCGTAAATCAATCAGCATGGCATTTTTTGCTTTGACTAAAATTCCCAGCGACTGCGGAGAAATTTTACGACCGTTACGTTGACCTTCGATAATGAAGAACAAAACTACCAATACCGCGAGTGTTCCAAATAAGAAGGGGTGATTCCCCATAAACTCGAACCAACGTTCCACAATTCACCTAATTACAATTTTAAAATTGCCAAGAGTATAGCTCATAAATATGGTGATCAAAATCACCGCTTCAAGGGTTGAGGCACAAGAAAATTAATTTTTTTGCTGTGCTTCAGTGATTTCATCGATTAAACGCAAATAGCTGTCCAGTCGGCGCGGTAAAATTTCACCCGCACTCGCGGCCTGACGTAAAGCACATTGTTTTTCATGCTTATGCGTGCAGTTCCGGAACTGACAGTGTCCGAGCAGGTTTTCAATTTCAGGAAAACCGATTTGTACCTTATCTAAAGGCAGATGCCACAGGCCAAATTCACGAATTCCCGGAGAGTCGATCAGGGCAGCACCTTCACCAAAACCGATCAAACGGGTTGAGGTGGTGGTGTGCTGACCGAGTGCCGAGTTTTCCGAAATAATATTGGTTTTCTGGGCTGCATCTGGCACGATCGCATTGATCAGCGTACTTTTACCGACACCCGATTGACCGACAAAAGCCACCGTTTCATTTTCCAGACGATTGGACAATACAGTCAGATCACCATCGGACTGGGTTTGCATTACTTCATAACCGAGGTCTTGATATTCTTGTAGCAGAGTCAGAATTGGATCATTTTCTTTGAGCAAATCGGCTTTATTCATCACCAGCAGTGCGGGAATATCGGCATCGGCACAGGCCACCAGATAACGGTCGATCAGGCCCGGTGCTGGCTCAGGCAATGGTGCAAACACAATCACAATCAGTGAAATATTGGCCGCTACCGGTTTAACCTTGTGATAGCGGTCAGGACGGGTCAATAAGGATTTACGTGGATGAATCGCCGTAATAATCCCCAATCCGGTATTCGGATCGGCTTGCCATTTAACCCGGTCACCCGTGACCAATAAATCCAGATTGGTTCGGGTATGACAGCGCCAGACACTGCCCAATTCAATTTCTTTCCAGAAAGGTTCAGGCTCGCCATCGGCAACCACAGGTTTTTCAGGGTGAATGTCAGGAGTAGACAAAGCTTGCACTTCAAGTTGGCGGCCGTAGTGTTGCACTACCAAACCTTCCAGATCACTGGAGGTATCGAGATCTTCTTGACGTGTTTTCTGTTGTTTCTGAATGCGGCGCTGTTGTTGCTCTGTCAGACGACGCTTACGTATTAAGGCCATTCATATCCTAAAAAACCGGGTAAATCAGATGGCAAAAATAGCATGAAGCAGCCCCCGAATGACACCCAAGATGTAATTAATTTGCTACTATAGTTGTTTTTAAACCCAATAAGATTGCACATTTATGAGCAGCACCGCTGATACCCGCCTGATTTGGATTGACCTTGAAATGACAGGTCTAGACACAGACAATGACCAAATTATTGAAATTGCGACGATTGTAACCGATGACAATTTGAATATTCTGGCAGAAGGTCCTGTGCTTGCGGTGCATCAGCCTGCACGTCTGTTAAATGCCATGGATGAGTGGAACACTCGTCAACATGGTCAATCGGGTCTGATTGAACGGGTGCGTCGCAGTAAACTGACGGCTCAGGATGCAGAACAGCAAACTATTGAATTCCTGAAGAAATGGGTCAATCCAAAATCATCCCCGATGTGTGGTAACTCGATCTGTCAGGATCGCCGTTTCTTGCATCGCCTGATGCCTGAGCTGGAGCAGTATTTCCATTACCGTAATCTGGATGTCTCTTCAGTGAAAGAGCTGGCAAAACGCTGGCGTCCAGAAATTATGAGTGGTCTCAAGAAAAATGCTTCGCATCTGGCGATGGATGACATTCGTGATTCAATTGCCGAACTGAAATACTATCGTCAATATTTCTTTATCATGAATAAAGACTAAGTTTAGATGGATTGAAAGAGGCGCAAGCCTCTTTTTTTATGAGATTGATGCTTTTTTCTTTTGATATAAACTCTCAATCAGTTCAAATATCACCCAGGATATCAGTACCAAAATCAGATGGGTCTGGGTTTCATGGCGATCTAGGATCACATATCCGAATAGGCCTAAAATCAACAAACGAATAAAAATACTCAGCGCATAGTTTTTCTGTTTTTGGCTACTGTAAAAATAAAAATGTAGAGTGATCAGTATAAAATTGAGAGCCAAAAGAGCATTGATCAGCACAGTGTTTGACTCCCATATTTAAAGTTTTATGTATGAATTTTATCCAATTATAAATGTTCCTGAATTTATCTTTCTGATTTTGCTGATAGATTTTGTATCAAAATTTTAGAAGCAGTAAAAAAATGCTGACTTTGCTAAAATAAGCCGTGATTTAACAGCTATTGATGACTTATGACTGAACTGCTTCAAGACGATGAATATGAGCGCCGCTTTGCGGGTGTTGCCAAAATTTATGGAGAAGACAGCTTCAGTCATTATGAAAAAAGTCATGTGATGGTGATTGGCATCGGTGGTGTCGGTTCTTGGGCAGTAGAAGCGCTGGCACGTAGCGGTGTGGGCGAGCTGAGTTTGGTCGATATGGATGTGGTGGCGGCATCCAATATTAATCGTCAATTGCCTGCCATGAGCACGACCTTGGGCCATGAAAAAATTGCAGTGATGGCCGAGCGTTGTCATGCCATTAATCCACGGATCAAGATTAATCTGATTGATGACTATCTGACGCCGGAAAATATCAAAGAAATTTTAGCAGGTAATCCTGATTTAATTCTCGACTGTATTGATGATGTGAAGGCCAAATTTGCCTTGATGCTGCATTGTCGCTTTAACAAGATTCCCTTGATTGTGTCGGGCGGGGCAGGCGGTAAACTGGATCCCCTGAAAATTCGGGTGGCCGATTTATCTAAAACCGAACAGGACCCGATGCTGGCCAAATTGCGTGCCCAGTTACGCGGCAAAGGTATTTGTAAAAAACCTAAAGAAAAATTCGGCATTACCTGTGTCTATTCAATCGATAATCCGTTCTCGAGTGCCGATGTCTGTGCCAGTGCCGGCTTGCGCTGTGGTGGTTATGGCTCTGCCGTGGTGGTGACATCAAGCTTTGCCATGGTCGCTGTGGCAGAAGGCTTGAAGAAGCTGGATAGTAAAAGAGCAAAAGCCTGATTTACAAAATAAAAAGCACAAGATATGTGCTTTTTTTGAGACGGCGTTTAGAATGAAAGGATTCATTTGCAGAACAAAAATAATGTTTTGGAGCAGTTATGTGGTTCTTGCTGGTATTGATTTTGGGGATAGGGGCTTTGGGAATCTGGATGTGGAAACGTCCGGATCCGGTGAAACGTGATCAGGCCAAAGCTGTGCAGCATGATCTATGGATTGAGCAGCTTGATGCACAGCTCAAGCATGCGGCGCGCTTGAGTTCAGATCCTGAACATCCGAATTATGCACGCGCCTATCAGATTTACCAGAATCTTGCCCAGCAACAGGAAATTCCACAGGCTTATGTCGGCATGGGGCTGATGCATTTGCAGGGTCTGGGACATGCGCAAAATACGGAAACAGCCATCAGTTATCTCGATAAAGCCTTTCATCTGGGCAGTGATGACGCAGCTTATCATCTGGGGCAGATTCATGAGGAGCAACGCTATCAAATGGCTGACCCGGAAAAGGCGCTGTACTGGTACCGACATGCCGTAGCCCGTGGCAATCTGGATGCCCAGTACCGCATCACTGAACTTTCTTCCACTACAGAAACAAATCCAGAAGAGAAGAACGCTGAACAGCAGCGCTTGGCCTTACTCATTCAAAATGCCGGGCAGGGACATAGCAATTCGCAGTATCAACTGGCGCAGTATTATTTAACAGATTCAGCGGCTCAAGATTTGGTTCAGGGAATTCATTATCTGTTTTTAGCTGCGCAGCAAGATCATCTGGCTGCCAATCAGCAGATCGCCGATGATTATGCGCGTGGACAGAGGCTGCCCCAAGACCAGACTCAAGCCCTGCAATTTATTAAACGCTGTATCAGTCTTGGTGATCAAAAAGGTCTCTATGATTATTATGCTGGCGTACTGCAAGGCCGTATCGATACCGACCAGCGTCAGCGCGTGTTCCAGCATTTGATGCAGCAGTCCAAAGAACATGCCGATGCGCATTCCAAGACTTTAATTGGACTGACTTATTTTCATGGCTGGTATGTCGATAAAAATGAAACCATGGCGTTTCGTTACTGGTCTGAAGCTGCCAATACTCAGCATCCGCCCGCTTTATGCATGATTGCCGCGCTGTATTTTGAACAGCATCTAGTGGCTTATGAGCCGCAAAAGGCATTTGAATTATATCAGGCAGCATTTCAGCTCAGTTCCGATGATGCTTATGCACAAATGGGTCTGGCACTGTGTTATTTAAATGGCATCGGTACTGTAAAAGACACAGCCAAAGCCACCCGCATGATTCAGGCAGTGGCCCAGCAATACTGGCAGATCGAGGCTCAGTCTGAGGCAGATTTAATTTATGTGGTCGGGCGTTTTTATAGTCTGGCGGAATATCCATTGCCGACACGCGACAAAGCCATTCAATATCTGAATCAGGCGGTTGCGAAAGGCTCCAAGGAAGCAGCCTGGTTCCTGTATCAGGCTCTGTCAGGTCTTTATCCGGTCTTTATCCTTAATCCAGAGCAGGCCAATCGTTATCTGCATCAGGCTGCACAACTGGGACATGCACAGGCACAGGCAGAATTGGGCTTGGAGTATCTTAAAGGAAAACAGATTGCGCAGGATATTGCCTTAGGTTTGAGCTATCTGCAAAAAGCGGCTGCTCAGCAGAATAGTGTGGCACTGAATGCGCTGGGGGAAGCGTTTGAAAATGGCATAGGCACTGAGGCAAATATCGAACAGGCGGTACAGTATTACCGTCAGGCGGCAGCGCAGGTCAATGCCGATGCTTATAGTCATCTGGGACGTTTATATACCAAGGGAATTGGGGTGGAACGCGATATTGGAGTCGCGCGGGACTGGCTGGAAAAAGGCAGTTTGCTCGAGCATGAGCGATCAACTGAATTATTGAAAAATGTGCATGCCTATTTAGAAATGAAGTAATTTTTATTGACATCACGCAATATAAAAAACCGCTGTCTGGCAGCGGTTTTTTTATGGTTCAAGCTTTGTTTAAGGTAATTGCTGGATTGGACTGCCACCTAATGCCTGCATTAAAGTCACATAGGCATTGTACTGGTTCTGTCGGGTTTGTACCAAAGACAGCCGTGCATTCCGTGTGGTTTCCTGTGCATCCAGCAGGTTCTTTAACGCCACCGCGCCATTACGATAACGTACTTCAGTCAGACGTTCGGTACGTTCAGCCAGTTCGACATTACGTTGCTGCAAAGTGACTTGCTTACTGATTTCAGTCCGGTTCGATAAGGCATTTTCCACATCGGCAAAGGCTTCGTACATGGTCTGGCGATATTGAATAATCGCTTTTTCATATTCCAGTTCATTCACCTGTAAATCACGTTTCATATCATTCCATTGCAAGAAAGGCAAGGTTAGACCAGCACCAAAAGTTGCAACCGGATTTTTTAAGGCATTCGAGAGGGAAGTACTGCTGCCAATACCGGTGGTCAGATTACCGGTCAAACTAATTGATGGATAGTAGCTGGCTTTGTTGGCATCTTTATTGGCTAGTGCCTTACGTAAGCGTAGTTCAGTGGCTCGAAGGTCAGGACGACGTGACAATAAACTCGCCGGTAAGTCAGCCTGAATACTCGGCAATTGAATATTCGGTAAACGGCTTGGCTCTTGAATCGCGAGCTGTTGAACCGGCATGTGTAGCAATACCGCGAGTCCGGTACGTGTTTCCACACGTTGCTGTTCAATCTGGCTTAAGGTCGCCTGTTGACTTTGAATTGCCTGTTCCGCCTGAGTTAAATCCAGACCGGATACTGCACCGGCACGATATTGTACCCGTACAAGATCATAGGTTTTTTGCGCGGTCGCCAGATTTTGCTGTACCACGCTATAACGTTCATTCAGATAGGCCAGTTGCCAGTATAATTGCGCCGTGGTGCCAATCAGGCTTTGAGCAGTTGCCTGCAAGTCTTCTTCAGAAGCTAAGGCCTCCCAGCGAGCGGCTTCGGTTTGATTGGCCAGTTTGCCAAACAGATCCAGTTCATAGCTTAAGCCCGGATAACCCAGTGAAAGACCGGTCGAAGAATCGCCACCACCATCCAGGCTAAAACGATGACCTGTCGAAATTCCTGCATCACCGACACGAACGCCTTGCTGGCTTTGAGCCTGTCTGGCTTGAATGCGGGCCTGTTGTAAACTGATGCCAGCCACCGCCAGATCTGTATTCTGCGCCAGCACTTGATCGACCAAACTGTTCAATTGCGGATCTTTAAATAAGGTCCACCATTGATCTGCCAGAATGTCGGCATGGATCTGCTGACTTAAAACCTTATTATTTTGAAAGTTGCCCGGCATATTGATCGCAGGCTGCTCATAAGGTGTTTTTACCACTGCCGCACAACCGGTCAGCGAGCTTCCCAGCAACAGGGCACTGGCAAGCTTGGTTAAATTCATTTGCATATCAGGTTCCTTATTCGCGAGAAAGCGCATCGACTGGATTCAGACGAGCGGCATTACGTGCCGGGATAAAGCCAAACACAATTCCAATCAGGCTTGAGCAGACAAAGGCAGCCACAATCGAAGTGGTTGAATAGGCCATCTGGAAAGTACCGCCGGCAAAGTGGGTAATTAGCTGGCCAATCCCGAGCGAGAGCAGCACCCCCAAAATACCGCCTAAAATACACACCAGCACTGCCTCAATCAGGAACTGCTGCAAAATATCACTTTGACGTGCACCCACTGCCATCCGCACCCCAATTTCCTGAGTACGTTCAGTCACGGACACCAGCATGATATTCATCACCCCAATCCCACCAACCACCAATGAGATCACGGCAATGGCTGAAATCAGCAAGGTCATGGTTTTCGTGGTTTGTTGAATGGTTTCACGAATACTATCGGCATTTTGGGTAAATACATCTTGTGCACCATGGCGTTGAACCAATAGATTCAAGATGGCATTTTCCGCAGCAGCACTTGGGTATTCATCTTTAATACGCACAATAATATTACGCACATTAGACTGACCCAGCATACGGCTCATGACGGTCGAGTAGGGCAGATACACGTTTAAAGTATCAGAACTGCCCATGCCGGCTTGTGCTTCCACAATACCAATAATACGGCTCGGGACACTACCCAATAACAGCACTTGGCCTACGGGATTAGTACCATCTTTAAAGAATGTATTTTGGGTGTTGGTATCGATCACCACATCTTGTGCTTGTTGAGTCACGCTGTGTTTATCAAACGCTTGACCTGATTTAAAGTTCAAACCTTTTACATAGAAGAAATCAGCGCTGACACCGTTCACGGTTGCAGAGGCTTCGACTTCTTTAAAGCGAGCGGTGACACTACTGGTCACCGAAGGACTCACGCCATCCACATAGGGTTGTTCTGCTAAGGCATCTGCATCGGCAGGAATCAACGTTTTGGCTTGAGATGATCTAGAGTTGTCACCAAAACCACGACCTTGGAATACGGTAATGGTGTTGGTACCCAAGCTACTAATATTTTCTAAAATCTGCTTTTGTGAACCATTACCCAGCGCAACGACCGATACGACCGATGCAATCCCGATAATAATCCCGAGCATGGTCAAGAAAGTTCGCATACGGTGTGCATTCATGGCCAAGAGCGCCATACGGAACGCTTCACCTAAGCGGTCAAATGCAGCACGCCATGCCGGAATTTTCTTTTGTGGTGCAGGTACAAGCTCATGTTTGACAAAACCATCTTCGACTTCAGGTACATTGGGCTGATCGGAAATAATATTCCCGTCAGAAATCTCAATAATACGCGTAGCATTTTTGGCAACATTATGATCGTGCGTGACCAAAATAATAGTATGACCTTTGGCATTCAGCTCACGCAAAATGCGCATGACTTCAATACCGCTGTTCTTATCGAGTGCGCCTGTTGGCTCATCGGCAAGAATAACATCACCACCATTCATAAGGGCACGTGCAATGGAAACACGCTGTTGCTGACCGCCTGAAAGCTGACTTGGACGGTTTTCAGTTTTTTCACCCAAACCGAGATTGGTCAACAGTTCAGTCGAGCGTTTATTACGTTCTACCGCATCGGCACCCGCATAAATAGCAGGAACTTCAACGTTGCCCGCTGCGGTTAAATCACCGAGTAGATGATAGCGTTGGAAAATAAAGCCGAAATATTCACGGCGCAATTTTGCCAATTCATCCGCTTCAAGTTCGCGTGTTTCGCGTCCTTTAACTTTGTAGCTACCTGTGGTGGGTTTGTCCAAACAGCCCAAAATGTTCATTAATGTCGATTTACCCGAGCCAGACTGACCGACAATCGCGACCAATTCTCCCGGATAAATTTCAAGGTTTACACCTTTTAAAATCTGAATCGTGCTGTCACCGGCAGGAAACTCACGAATCAAATTTTTGACCTCGAGTAGAGGTTGATTAGATTGGGTCATGATTACATTCTCATTGGACCAGCACCTGGGCCACGGCTACCACCGCTGCTACGTTTTGCTGCGTTATTAGAAGAATCAGAGCCATCTGCAATTACAACTTGATCGCCTTTTTTCAAACCTTTGATAATTTGTGCGGTTACACGGTTATTTAAACCAACAAGAACAGGAGTTGGTTTAGCTGTACCATCCGCTTGGACCACACGAACCATTGCGCGCGTTGCTTTACCTTGCGCAATCAAACTACGTTCTGCATCAGATAATTCTAAACGCTGGGGACGATCGCCTGTACCACGTTCAGCATGTTGACCACGTGTGCTAGCTTCGCTTGCTGCTGCACCTGAACCTTCACCACGGCTACGTTGTGGACGGTTTGAGCTTTCAATCGCAGAAGCAGGAATAGTCAGTACATTTTTCGCTTCATCAAGCACAATATACACTTGCGCGGTCATATCAATACGCAGTTTGCCGTCTTCATTCGGTACATCAAACAAAGCGTTGTAATACACCGCTGAACTTGAAGATGACGCCGTATTGGTGTCGGTATTAATTGAGTTTGGAGCAGGCTCAACTTGGCGAAGTTTCGCGTAAATTTTCTTTTCACTGTTGCCAAGGGTTGTGAAGTAAACCGATTGACCTTCTTCCACTTTCATAACATCGGCTTCAGAAATTTCAGCTTTAATGGTCATGTTGTCTAATTTAGCCAGCTTCACAATCGTTGGCGCACTTTGGTTCGCGTTCACGGTTTGACCTTCTTCAGTCACAATCGCGACAATCGTACCGTCCATCGGTGCAACAATTTGGGTATAGCCTAGGTCTTCTTTGGCTGTTGCAAGCGTTAAGCGCGATTGTTCAATTTGTGCATTGATGGCCGTGATTTCAGCTTGCGCTGTTTTAAAGCTTGCCATTGCTGCTTCTAGCTCAGATTTTGAGGTTGCATCTTGGGCATACATGGCTTTTTGGCGGTTATATTCTGCTTCTACTTTCGCTAAATTCGCTTGTTTTACCGTCAACTGCGCTTGTTGATTTTTAATGCTGGCTTCAGCTGTTTTCAATTCATTTTCTTGACGCACAGAATCAATACGGGCAATCAGTTGACCTTGTTTAACTTGATCGCCCAACTGCACATACATTTTTTTTACCTGACCCGAGACTTGAGCACCTACGCTTACCATTTTGGTCGCTTCAAGTACACCTGTTGCCAATACAGAGTTTTCAATATCGCCTGTGGTGACTTCAGCCGTAATGAATTGCATTGGTTTTTCTTTTGGTTTGAGGAAGTACCATGCGGTCGCTGCGACAGCAATGGCAATCACGACAGCCATAATCAGTTTAGTCGGTTTTATTTTTGGCATATTGAGTACGAATTCGGATCAAAGATAGGGATTGATTATAAAAGCGAAATTGGGATAAATCGTGAATTTTTTGAATTATAATGAGAATTATTTTCTATTGGCTGATTTCTGAAAATATCGTCCATACAGACCATTTTAAAATGCTCCATGAATTGCTTATTCTGACATTGATAACAGGATTTGACCCTCTATAGATAACATCGATCCTATTTAAAAGATCATCAGGTGACTCTTGAATAAAATGATCACTGTCCCCAACAGTATTTTTTCAATCAAAGCGCTGCACAAATAAAATCGAGTGTGAATCAATAAAGACATAAGACCAAACATACTAGATTTGTTGTGTGATATTTGTTTTAAGGCTGTTTCTGGCTTAATTTTCCTCCCTCTAGTCCAGAGAGCAAAAATCAGTTGAAAATTAATAGGACTTACGCATTGACGGATTCAAAAAAGTATTAAAATACTTTATAAAGTATCTGTGATCAGACGAATTAAACATGCTTCTACAGCAACTTGTACATTACCCATTTATATGGGCTTTCTCATGACAGAACCGAACTCTATTAGCTGCACACAACTTGCCGAGACTTATAATATCTCGCATGATAGTGTAAATCGCTTTCTAGAGCGTGAAGACTACACACCTCACGACCTATATCAAGAATCAATTCAACATATTGATA